>NZ_JBSGJX010000020.1:0-168144 GCF_053605785.1 Nonomuraea sp. NPDC003754 | reverse complement strand
TGTTCAGTTCTGTCGTCACACACGGATCTTGGACACCCTCGCTGCATGTTCGCAGCCAGACTCGGAATCCTCAGCCCTTGGAATCAATCATCTAGAGGGCATCGTCTGCAAGCGGGTCGACTCGCCGTACCGGCCGGGCCGCCGCTCGGGCGACTGGGTGAAGGTCAAGCACCACCAGACCGCGGAGGTGGTGATCGGCGGATGACAGGCCGGCCTGGCGGGCTCGCTGCTGCTCGGCGTGCCCGACAGGCGCGGGCGCTGGAAGGCAGGGGTTCACCGACCGGGTGCGCGCCGACCTGGCCGCTCGGCTGGTCGCGCTGGCGCGGGAGGCGAGCCCGTTCGTGGGACCGGTCCCGGTCGAGCACGCACGGATCGCCCGCTGGGTGCGGCCGGCTCTGGTGGGCGAGGTGCGTTTCGCCGAGCGGACCGGCGACGGCCTGCTACGGCATCCTTCCTGGAGGGGTCTGCGCACGGACATGTCACCGGCCGACGTTCCGCCCATCGGGCGGCGGCGCGTCAGCTGAGATGCGGCGCAGCACGGCCCACCTCCACACGCTGTCCGATTTGTGCGATTTCGGCATGTCGTACTTTCGCGGGCCGGACGGGCTTGAAGTCGTCCCGATCGTCCTGGACGGGCATCCGCGGTTCCGCATCGACCGCTGGCACGGCGACAAGCGCTGGTGGGTAGCCGACTGCCGAGACAGTGCCGAGGTGGCCCAGCTGGTTGATCTCGCGGACCTCGCCGAGATCTTCGATTTTCCTGCGGATGCCGCAGGACGGGCCAGGACGTGATGGTCCCACTCCTTACTCAAGGGAGGAGCAGACCATCCTGTCCGCCGCTGCGGGCCGGCCCTCGGGCCGGTCAGCGGGCGGCGTGGTTGTTCAGGAGCGCGGTGAGGGTGTCACCGCCACCGCAGCACGGCGGCCCGATCGCACGCCCATGCCCGCCCGCTGCGCGACCGGGCCATCGTCTACCTGCTGTTCGGCACCGGGCTGCGCCGCGCCGAAGTGGTCGGCCTGAACAGCCGCACCGTCTTCCTTGGCCGCGACGCTCGCCAGGCCCTGGCCGACTACCTCAACCAGGAGCGGCCCGGCGACGCTGCCGCCAGTACCACCCCCAGCCGCCCTGTTCCTGTCGGCCGCCTCCATCGCCGCCCGCCGCCCCGACGGCCGACTGTCGCCGCGCTCGATCAACGACATCGTCGGCGAGGTCGCCCGCCTGCACGACGCCCACATGTCTGACCCCGAGCGCAGGCTCGGTGTGCGGCTGCCGCACGACGCCCGGCATACCTTCGCCTTCCAGCTTTCGCAGGCCTCCGGGCACAACCGGGCCGAGCTCGAACGCCGCCTGGGCCACGCCAACGTCCGCTATCTGCGCCTGTACACCAACCCGCCCGACGACATCGCGGCCGGCTACATCGAGGACCTGTGACCCGGCGCTGATTCCCAGCGGACCACGCCCTGGGGCGAGCCAACCGCGGCCGGTGCAGGCTACCGGGGAGGATCGGGTGCCAGGCTCCCGTCGGGGGCGATGTGATCGAAGATCTGCCGAATCAGCGTGATCACATGCGGGTCCTCCACCGCGTACAGGGTCCGGCGGCCGTTGCGGCGTGCGCTGATCAGGCCAGCCAGGCGGAGCTTGGCCAGGTGCTGGGAGACCGTGGCGATGCTGATGCCCGCGTGTGTGGCCAGCGTGCTGACGTCGTAGGAACCGTGGGTGATCAGCCACATCAGGTGCAGCCGTACCGGGCTGGCCAGCAGGGCGAAGGTCTCGGCCGCCGCCCTCAGCTGCACGGGGGTCGGCGGTGGGTGCTCGGCGCCGGGTGAACCCGGAGCTGGGGAGGTCGACATCGTCCCTCCATTGTCTCGCGCCGATGGCCTGCCAATCACCCTATGTTTCGATAGTTGCGCGATTTCCGAAACATGTGGAAGATGGAGGGCACTCCGAAGGGGAGTAGTCCGCAACGCCCGCACGTCGACACGCTGAGAACCTCGCGTTCTCCGGCGGCGGGACCGGTCACCGGCCGGTGGACGAGACCTTCGGCCACGCAGTCATGCCTGGCCGAGTCCTCCCCGTGGGTGCCCGGCCGGGTTGTCCACCGCCCGGGAAGGACTTCTCCACGTGGTTGCCACCAAGCTGCTACGCCCGCTGGCTGACCTGCGCGCTGCTCACCCTGCCCGCGCTCAGTGCCCGCATGGCGGGCGTCCATCTGCCGCCACCGGCGCCAGGTGCCCACCCTCGCCGCGCCGTTCCGCCCGGCCACTGAGCGCAGCGCCGGCTCAACCCGCGCCCGGTAGACGCCCGGGGCACCGACACCGTGACTCCTGCCGGGCCTTGCCTGCGCCAGGCCACGCCTGCTGGGCCTTGTCTGTCGCGCCCCGCCCGGCCCATGATCACCACCGCCCAGCGGCGCCGCGGCGCCGCCGACCATGAAGGGACACCACAGCGCCATGAACACCTCGACGTTGCGGCTGCTGGCCGACGCCCGCTCCGCCAAGACGGGCGGCGAGCAGGCGATGGCCGCCCGGCAACGGGCCCGCCTGACCGAGCTCGTGGCCTGGGCGCGCACCCGCTCCCCCTACTACCAGCACCTGTACCGGGACCTGCCGGCCGGAGTGGCCGACCTGGCCATGCTGCCGCCCACCAGCAAGCCCGAGCTGATGGCCGCCTTCGACGACTGGGTCACTGATCCCGCCGTCACCTTCGCCGAGGCCAGGGCGTTCGCCGACGACCCGGCGCGCATCGGGCAGCCGTTCGCCGGCCGCTACACGCTGTCCACCACCTCGGGCACCACCGGCACGCACGGCATCTTCCTACAAGACGCCCGCGCGACGGCGGTGACCTCCGCGATGATGGCGCGGATGCTGGCCGGCCGGCTGAGCGTGCGGGACGTGGCTCGCATCGCGCGCGGCGGCGCCCGGATGGCGCTGGTGATACCCGAGGGCGGGCATTTCGCTTCCACCGTGGCCGCCGCACGGCTGCGCGGCCGATCCCGCGTCGCCGCCTTCAGCGTGCACCAGCCGCTGCAGGATCTGGTGGCCGAGCTCAACGCCTTCCGCCCGGCGGTGCTGGCCCCCTACGCCAGCATCGGCGCGCTGCTGGCCGGCGAGGCCGAAGCCGGACGGCTGCACATCAACCCCGCCCTGGTGATGCTCACCGCCGAAGGCCTGCCCGTCGGCGAGTACGCGCGCATCGCGGCCGCGCTGGGGGCGAAGGTGCGCACCAGCTACGCCTGCAACGAGTGCCCGTTCCTGTCCTACGGCTGTTCGGAGAGCTGGATGCACCTCAACGCCGACTGGGCCGTCCTCGAACCCGTCGACGAGCAGTACCGGCCGGTGGCACCGGACGAGCCCTCGCACACCGTGTTGCTGACCAACCTGGCCAACCAGGTGCAGCCGATCCTGCGCTACGACCTCGGCGACAGCGTTCTGCTGCGACCCGATCCGTGCGCGTGCGGCAGCCCGGGCCCGGCCGTCCGCGTCCAGGGCCGCGCCGCCGACCTGCTCACCTTCCCCGGCCCGGCGGGGGAACAGGCGCCGGTCACCCTTGCCCCGCTGCCGCTGGCCACGCTGCTGGAAGCGGTGCCCGGCCTGGAGCTGTTCCAGATCGTCCAGACCGCGCCGGCCACGCTCCGCATCCGGCTGCACCCCGCTCCAGGTAGCGACCCCGCAACCCTCTGGCATCGGGTCGAGACCCGGATGCGCGACCTGCTGTCCCGCCACGGCCTCGGCCATGTGCGCCTCGAACGCGGCCGCGAACCGATCCAGCACAGCGCGGGCGGCAAGGTACGCGCCGTCATCCCGCTGCCCGCCACCGGCAGGGACCCGGCCGGTTCCGCACGCCCCTGACCACCTCACCCCATCCCACCGGGGCCGTGGCTGTCCACCACTGTCGTTCCCCCATGGCTCGCATCGAAGGGCGGGCCGATCGCCCCCGCCCTTCCCCACCCGCCTCCCCTTCCACCGAACGGAGACGTCTTCGTGCTGTCCGACCTCCTGGCCTACAGGGTCCGGATCCTGCCTGGCCTGCTGCTGGTCGCCAGCGGCGGGCGAACTCGATCTCCGCCGGTGTGGCGCCAGGCTGCTGGTCGGCGGTCGGCCAGTAGGAGCTCATCGTCTCCCCCAATTGCGCCCGTACAGCGCCAGGCCGGTCACCCCACCCGGTCGGACCACCACTGGAACAGCTCGTCGCTCGGTACGCTCCAGCCGAGGTCGTCGCCGGGCGCGGCGACGTAGCCGTCCAGGCTCAGGTTCATACCGAAGGTCAGTTTCCGCATGGCGTCAGCCTCCTGTGAGTCGGTACTCGGCGTACAGACCAGCACGGCGCGGAAAAATCATCGGTCAGGCCATACCGAGGGCCGGTTCACCACCACGCCACTCCGCCGCGAGAACACCAGCCGGTGCCTGCCTGACGGGCCCAGGCCATGAACACCCGGAACCCGGCTCGGGCCGCCGTGGTTATCTTGGGTTGTTGTCCTCTTTCCGCAGGCCAACGTTCGATGTTCTTGTCTGGCACGTCAGGCACGTTCAAGAGGTGACAAGGTCGTGACGTGCGTCATGTCGCGGGCATGCTCGGTCGGGTGAAGCGGATCAGCCGGGGTCACCACCTGTAGATAGCGCGCGATGACCGCCGCGTTCGTATTGCGCGCCAGGTGAGGCGAAAGGGCATGCACGATGATGGTGGCTTGTACCCTGATCAACTGTTCGTGCCAAGCGCGATGGCGGGAGACGGGGCATGACTTCGAGGCTGGCCGGTGACGTGGTCGGCGGGCGCTACCGGCTGGCCGCCGAGCTGGGGTCCGGTGGTTTCGGGCGGGTCTGGCGGGCCCGCGACCAGACCCTCGACGTGGACGTTGCGATCAAGGAACTGCAGCTGCCGCCGTGGATGCCGGAATCCGAACGAGCTGAGCGGCTGGCTCGGGCCGCGCGCGAGGCCCGCAATGCCGCCCGGTTACGCAAGCACGACGGCATCGTCGCGATCCACGACGTCGTCGTCGACGACGGCCTTCCCTGGATCGTCATGGAACTGGTCGACGGCTGCTCGCTGGACGAGCACGTCAAGCAGCACGGACCTCTTCCGGCGGGCAGGGCCACCGCAGTCGCCGTGGCACTGCTGACGGCGATCGGCGCAGCACACCGGGAAGGTGTCGTGCACCGCGACATCAAACCGGCCAACGTCATGCTCGCCGAGAACGGGAAGGTCCTGCTCACCGACTTCGGGACCGCGATCCACTCCACCGACACCGCACTGACCGCCACCGGGATGCTCATCGGCTCGGCCGAGTACACGGCGCCCGAGCGGCTGCGCGGCACCGACGGCCTTCCCGCCGGGGATCTGTTCTCCCTCGGCGTGACCCTTTACCAGGCCGTCGAGGGCGTCTCACCGTTCCGCCGCGATACCCAGGAAGCGACGCTGGCCGCAGTGCTGCTGGAGCAGGCCCCGGCGCCGCGACGAACCGGGCCTCTCACGCAGCTCATCACCCGGCTACTGGACAAGGACCCGGGCCGCAGGCCGACGGTCGACGAAGCACTGGCCATGGCAGGCGATATCGCCGGTGAGCAGCCCGCAACCACAGTCCACATGCGGCGCGACACCAAGATCCTGCCGACCCGGCCGAAGAAGCGGCAGCCGCCCGTTGGTGTTGCCGCGCCGATGGTGGCCATGTTGGCGATTGCGGTCCTGACGGCGCTCGGCGTCGCCGGACTCCCCGATGCCGGCGGAACGTGGGAGCACTTCGAGAAGTACGGGGACAATGACGTGCTCGGCGTCGCCGTAATGATCGCCGCCGTTGCCGATGTCGTTCTCGTCGGCTTGGTGTGCGCCAGTTTCGCGCGGTTCCTGCCGGCGAACGTCGGCAAGACCGTCACCGCTGTCGTCGGTGTCGCCGGGCTCGTCTTCGGCTGTGGCGCGACCGCTTTCGCCTTCCACGGCGCCGGCGAGATCCTCCGGAACGCGATGGAGCTCCCCGGGCGGGAGTCCGCTACGGTGTCGCTGGCCTTGATCAGCATCGTCGTCCTCGTCGCTGTCGGGTCGGCCTTGAGCTCGCGACTCCTCGTTCGACGCGAAACGATCAAAGGTCGAACATGATCACGACCGCCCGCACGATCCGATCAGCGTCGGATGCCGGGCTGGTCGGGGCGAGAGACCCCGGCATCTCCTCGACCGGCCCGCGCACCTGAGCCTCGACGAAGACCAGCAGCTCCTTCATCGATCGGGCCACCCGATCCGGTTGGTAGATCACCAACGTGTCGCCGGGCTGCAGCCGGTCCAGGGCGGCGCGCAGCCTCGACTGCTCGCCGCGGGTGCTCGCCGTCTCCACCACCACCTCGCGGCAGTGCGCTCCGGCGAGGGCGTCGAGCTGGGACTGGTGGTCTTGGCCGCGGGTGGATACCCGGGTGTCACTTTCTGAAGTCGCGTGCACGGACGGCCTCGGCATTCGCGACTCCATGCAGAGGACTGAGAAGCACCGGATTGTCAGCAGTCCTCTGCGCTACGGTGCGTATGTTCCGTACTCGCGTGCGCGACGGTGAGGTCCCGGCATGGACGGCGGCCAGGCGCAGATCATCGAACGGGGCGTGCTGACCGCCCCGGATGAAGCATGGGACGTGGCGGTACGCCAGGCGGAGGTGATCGGCCCGCTGGCCGCTCAGCCGCGGCTGGGATTGGCGGCTGCGGACGCGGCGGCAGACGAACTGGGGATCTCACGGCGGCAGGTGTACGTGCTGCTGGCCCGGTGGCGCGCGGGCGAAGGCGTGGTCTCAGACTTGCTTCCCCAACGCTCCAGCGGCGGCCGGGGACGACGCCGATTGCCAGCGGCGGTCGAGACGGTGATGACCGAGGTGATCCGTGCGCGGTATCTGACCCGGCAGCGGCGCTCGGTGGCGGCGGTCTACCGCGAGGTCGTACGTCGGTGCCGCACCGCCGGGCTGCCGGTCCCGGTCTGCAACACGCTGGCGCAGCGGATCAAGGCGCTGGACCCGGCGGCGGCCGCCACGGCGCGGGAGGGCGCCGACGGCGCACGCCGGCTGTGCCCGGCGGGCGGCGACCCGCCGAAGATCGAGGGCCTGTTGCAGCAGGTCCAGATCGACCACACGCCGGTCGACCTGGAAGTGGTCGACGAGCGGCATCGGCTGCCGATCGGCCGCCCGTACGTCACCGCGGCGATCGACGTGGCCAGCCGGTGCGTGGTCGGCTTGGTAGTCACGCTGGAGGCGCCCTCGGCGCTGTCGGCCGGGCTGTGCCTGGCGCACACGGTGTGCGACAAGCGGCCATGGCTGGAACGGCTCGGGGCGGAGACGGTGGCCTGGCCGATGAGCGGCAAGCCGCACGAGATCTACGTGGACAACGCCGCCGAGTTCCGCAGCGAGGCGCTGCGCCGCGGCTGCGCGCAGCACGGGATCACGCTGGCCTACCGGCCCAAGGGCATGCCGCACTGCGGCGGCATCATCGAGCGACTGATCGGCACGATGATGCAGATGGTGCACGAACTGCCCGGCACCACCTTCTCCAACCCGGCCGAGCGCGGCAGCTACGACAGCCAGGCCAGCGCGGTGCTGACCGTCGCCGAGCTGAACCGGTGGCTGACCCTGGCGGTGGCCGCCTACCACGGACAGGTGCACGCCACGCTGGGCCAGACCCCGGCCGGGCGGTGGGCCGAGGGCGTTGCGGCCAGCGGCCGCCCCGCGACGGTGACCAGCGAGACGGCGTTCCTGGTCGACTTCCTGCCGGTGATCCGCCGGACGCTGAGGCGGACCGGCTTCACCATCGACCACGTGCAGTACTACAGCGACGCGCTCAAGCCGTGGATCGCCCGCCGCGATGGGCTGGAGAAGTTCGTGCTGCGCCGCGACCCGCGCGACATCTCCCGGATCTGGGTGCTAGATCCCGACGGGCACGCCTACCTGCCGGTGCCCTACCGGACGCTGTCGCGCCCGCCGATCAGCGTGTGGGAGCAGCGCGCCGCGATCGCCCGGCTGCGCCAGGACGGCCGCGCTCAGGTCGATGAGAACGCCCTGTTCGCCATGGTGGAGCAGATGCGGCAGATCACTGAGGACGCGGCCGCCAAGACCCGACGGGCCCGGCGTGAGGTCGAGCGCCGCTCGGCGACCCCCGCGCCGCACGCAGCAGGGCCGCCGTTTCCGCCGCCGGTCGAGGGGCGCGCGGATGAGGAGCCGGTGCGGCCGTTCGAGGTGATCGAGCAGTGGTGAGCCACGAGCCGGACGGCAAGCCGGACATTGTGCCGGAGTTCGAGATCGAGCTGGAGCCAGGGCGGGTGGAGGATCTGTCGCACCTGCATGAAAGCGCCCGGCCGGTGGCCCGGCTGCCTGCCGCCGAGCGGCTGGCCCGGGTCCGGGCGGACTGGTGGATCGGCTACACCCGCGCCAGGCAGGCGCTGGAGCAGTTGCACACGCTGCTGGCCTGGCCGGCCAAGCAGCGGATGCCGAACCTGCTGGTGATCGGGCCGACCAACAACGGCAAGTCGATGATCGTGGAGAAGTTCCGGCGCTCGCATCCGCCGATCTCACACCCGGAGGCGGAGGAGATCCCGGTGCTGGTCGTGCAGATGCCCTCCGACCCGCACGTGGCCCGCTTCTACACCGCGCTGCTGAGCGCGCTCGGCGCGCCGCTGCGGCCCCGTCAGCGGCTGGCCGAGCTGGAGCAGCTCGCGGTTCGGCTGCTGCGGCAGGCCGGCGTGCGGATGCTGGTGATCGATGAGCTGCACAACGTGCTGGCCGGGCGCGACGGGGCGCGCCGCGAGTTTCTCAACCTGCTGCGCTTCCTGGGCAACGAGCTGAAGATTCCGCTGGTCGGTGTCGGTATCCGGGACGCCTACCTGGCGATCCGCTCCGATGACCAGCTGGAGAACCGCTTCGCCCCGTTTGTGCTGCCGCGCTGGGAGCCCGGCCGGGAGGCGAGCACCCTGCTGGCCAGCTTTGCTGCTGCCTTCCCGCTGCGCCGTCCCTCCTTTCTGGCCACCCCGGAGATGACCGAGTACCTGCTGGCCCGCAGCGAGGGCACCATCGGGGAACTGGCCGCGCTGCTCACTGAGGCCGCCGTCGCGGCGATCGAGTCCGGCGAGGAGGCCATCACCCAGCGCACCCTGCTGCTGGCCTCCTACGCCGGCCCGACCGAGCGGCGCCGCAAGTTCGAACGCGAGCTGATATGACGCGCGCGGACTGGCCGGAGAGTCTGCGCCGCTGGCCCGTTCACCCCGAGCCCGCCCCTGGTGAGGCTCTGTCCTCCTGGCTCGGTCGTCTCGCCGCGCTGTATCGGCTGTCGGTCGAGCAGCTGCTGACGTACAACCTGGGCGCGGCGTCGGCCGAGTTCGACCGCGGCGCGGACCTGGACTACCAGGTGCCTGCGATCATCGTGCACGCGCTCGCCGCGCGGACCGGCGTCGAGGTGGACCGGCTGCGCCAGATGACGGTCGGCGGGTGCGTGCCGTGGCTGGCCGACACCCTGAATTCCTTCGACGGCCCGCAGGCCTTCGCCGCCTATGTCCGGCAGGAGTCGGTGCTGCTGCCACCGGGCAAGGCCGGATACCACGTGGTCAACCGCTGGCGGCCCTGGCTTCCGGTGACCGGGCGTCCGTGGCGGACGGCCCGGCGCATCTGCCCCACCTGCTCGACCGACCCGGGGCGCGGCGTCGTTTTGCTGGCCGCGCTCCCCCTCATGACCAGTTGCGCAGAGCACGGCTGCCGCCTGGAGAACCTCCACGATGTTCGCCGGGCCCACCGCTACGGCGAGCCGACGCCCCCACGCCCGGCCCCGGCCGCCGTCGCTGCGCTGGACCGGCTCACCTTCGAAGGCATCACCACTATGGGCGTCACCCTGCCCGGGCGGAACGTGCACGTCGGCGAGTGGCTGCGCCTGTTGCGGACGCTGCTGGACGAGGTCAGCATGGTCGACTCCCGGGCCGGTCCCGGCGCGGCCGCCGTCCTGCACCAGATCTGGGACGCCGCCGGCCTGCCGTTCCGGGCGGGGCTGTCCTTCTGGCGGCCGTACGAGCGGCTGAGCGCCCCCTACCAGGAAGCGATGCTGCACGCGGCGGCCACCGCGGTGCAACTGGCCGCGGACGGGACGATCATTCCCGGCGGCACGCTCGGCCCGGCGCTGCAGCCTGCTGCCCACCGGAACGGGCACCGATGACCAGGTGGAACGGCCCGACCTTAGTTTCGCGTCGCCTGAGGCCTACGAAAGAGGCGCACGCTTTGCAATTTCGCCAGGCAATCCAGCGACGACGCAGCAGATAACCTAGCCTTCGTGAAACGTCGCCCCCCCTCGCTCGCTGGACATCAGTCTCGACGATGGACGCATCATTGAGGCAGGCATCGACATAGGATCTGGCGCCCGCATGAGACGACCGGAGTTGCTTGACGAGATTGGGCGGCGCCTCTTCGAGAGCTGTCCTATCTGCGGCGGGCCTCCAGAGAAGGACGAGCATGTGCCCCCCAAGAGTATTGGTGGGGTCATCATGACGCGGACCTGCCGTGGCTGTAATCAAACCTTCGGGGGTCGTGTAGAAGGCGGAGTGAAAGACTGGTTCTACGGCGCGACCAGCGAGGTCGAATTAGCTTCTGAAAACGTGCGAGGCTCTCGAAGAGTCGGCAAGATGCAGATCATGCCAGCGCGGGGTGGAGGCTTCCTCGTGACTATGGGGGGAGGAAGCGAAGACGACTTCCGGGCCATGCTGCTGAGCAAGCAGGTGGTCGTCAGAGGCCGAGGCCCCGATCCCAACATACTCCGCCTTGCCTTGTTGAAGCATGTTTACCTGGCGCAGTGTCTACGGTCCGGAGTCCCGGAAGGAGCCCTGGCGGATCACATTCGAGAAAGCATCGTAGCGGCGCGGGACGCCTCACGGCGCGACCCCATGCCAGTAAGTCCGGTAGCGCTCGGGCTCACCGTTGTTCGTTTCTCCGTAGATGAACGTCTGTCAGCGTCCCCGCTCGTGGCTGCACGTATCGAACTTCCGGACGGACCAATGGATGGGGTCATCATGCTAGGCCGCTTCTTTGTGTCCTGGCCTGCCTATCCTCCGGCGGACATCCAACCTATCGATAATCTGTGGATTGAATACGTTCTCGAAGTGGGGGACCCGGTCACCGGGACCATCGTTCGGAAAGGCTGACACCCGAGTGAGGCATCGGGCGTGCAGGAGAGACGAGGATAAGGAATCGCTGGACTCCGTGATCACCCGGCCACGGCCGCGGATGTGGTGGAGGCCTCGTCGTGATCGCGCAGCATGCGCAGGACGGTGGCCGGGGAGGGGTGCTGGCCCTTCTTCTTGCCCTTGGTGATGACGAGGCGAGCGGCGATGTCGCGCAGGCTGAGGTTCTGCCGGCGCAGGTGCAGGGCCATGGAGAGCATCGCGTCGTCGGTGACGGCGGCGCCGCCGATGGTCTTACCGCGGGCACGGGCGGATTCGTGGCCTTCCAGGGTGCGGTCGCGGATGTACTCGCGTTCCATCCCCGACAGCGCAGCCAGCACGGTGAACACCACGCCGGACGGGTCATGGCTGCCCTGCAGCTCGCCGGTGAGGAACTCCAGGCCGATGCTGGCGGCGCGCAGCTGCTCGGCCAGGGCGGCCAGATCGAGGCCGCGGCCGAGCCGCTTGTGCTCGTGCACCACGAGCGTGACCGCCACCCCGGCCGTGCGGAAGTCGTGGGCCAGGGCGACGGCCTTGTCGAGCTCGGGCCGGACCGTGGCCCGGGTGGAGATCTTCTCGGCGAAGACCCGGGTGACCCCTGCGGCCTTCAGCGAGTCGAGCTGGGTGTCCAGGGACTGGCGGACAGTAGAGGCGCGGGCGTACCCGATCCGCACATGCCCGGCCGGTTCGGCGCCGACCGTGGCCGGGCGGGGCAGCTCGATCCACAGCGTGCCCGGCTTGCGGCCGGCCGGGGTGGCCACGCTGAGCGCCTTGGCGAGCGCGGGCACGAGCCGGAAGCGGGCGGTGTGGTACTGGACGGCGACCTTGCCCTTGCCGGTCCGGCAGGGCGATCCGGCCGGGGCGGCGCAGGAGGTCATCGGGCAGGCGTGGGCCTCCACGCGGAGGTAGTCGTCATCGGACACCACCTGATCGTTTCATGGATGCGTTTCAATCATCCATCTGTTTGCACCGACCTATGAAACGGTGTTCCCCCTGGACGGGCCCGGCCGAAGATCGTGTTTCATGGGTCGTCGCCTGTGAAACAGAGGAGCGGAGAACGGACGACGGAGGCTGGCCTGCCTCGCAAGTCAGGTCTCTCAGGGAAGGTTGACCGAGCGGCCGTCGGGCTCGGCCGGGTCGATGTGCCAACTGAGGATCCGTTTGGGATGGATGCGGATGATCTCTGGCGCGACCGTTCCCGGCGGGCCGGGTGGGTTGTCCACGGCGAGGGTTTCCGCCCGGCCGCGGATCTCCACACCCCGGCCCATACCCGGTTTGATCGCCTCGGGGCCGTCGGGCGTCATATCGTCTACGACGAAGCTCACTCGCGGGTTGGCCTGGATGTTGCGCCAGCGCTGCGTGCGTGCCACCCACGGTCCACCTAGATCGATGGTCCCGTCCGGGTTCAGGCGGAAGCCCAGCGGGCGCACGTGCGGTGTGCCGTCCGGGCCCAGGGTAGCCAGCCGTCCCATGGGCTGCCGGTCGAGGTAGTCGCGTTCGGCGTCGTTGAAAATCATCTCTTCTTTGCTCGCCTTCTTCCTGTGCCGGTCGGTCCGATCGGCCGCCGCTGCCGTGCTGCGGCCGCAATCTCGCTACATCTGATCGAAGATGCCGGCGACCTTGCCGAAGACCCGGATCGCCGCCTGGAGATCCTCGGGGGGCACGTCCGACATCGCTTCCTGCCAGCGTTGCCGCCACCGTTCGCGCGCCTCGGCGACGAGCTCGTGCCCGCGATCGGTCAGTACGATCTGCATCGCGCGCCGGTCGGTGAGGCTGCGCTCGCGTCTGATCACTCCCCTGGTCTCGAGAACGTCCAGCATGCCGGTCATGGTCGCCGGGGTGACGTCGGCATAGTCGGCCAGCTGACGGGCGGTGGCATGTCCCGCTTCAGCCAGGCCGTCGAGGGCGCGCAACTGCGTTCCGGACAGGGCGTCGCCGCTGGCCTGCTCGCGGCCGCGCTTGCGCCGGAACGCGGCGAACATCGCGGCGACCGCCAGTTCCACGTTCTCGAGCTCAGTGTTCACATTCGGATCCTAACAGTCAAGACCCTAATGGTGTGGACTTTTAGTATATGGGTCCATAATGTACGGAACCTAACTAATGGAGCCGGAGGTCTCCCCATGACTGAATCCCTGGCCCCGCCCACCCCTGCGCCCCGGCTCGGCCGCGGCGCGGTGACCGCGGTGATGGCGGCGCTGATGCTCGGCCTGCTGCTCGGCGCGCTGGACCAGATGATCGTGGCGGCGGTAATGCGCACCGTCGCCGATCAGCTGAACGGCCTGACCCTGCAGGCGTGGGCGACCACCGCCTACCTGATCACCGGCGTGGTGTCCACGCCCCTGTACGGGCGATTGTCGGACATCTACGGCCGCAAGCCCCTCTACCTGATCTCGATCTCGCTGTTCCTGCTCGGCTCGATCTTGTGCGCGGCGGCGCAGTCGATGTACGAGCTGGCCGCGTTCCGCGCCGTACAGGGACTGGGTGCCGGTGGCCTGATGGCGCTGGCGTTCGCGATCCTGGCCGACATGCTGCCGCCGGAGGCGCGCAGCCGGTACCAAGCCTGGTTCGGGGCGGTGTTCGGGATCTCCAGCGTGGCCGGTCCCGTGCTCGGCGGCATGTTCGCCGGCATGGACGGTTTTCTGGGTGTGACGGGGTGGCGCTGGGCGTTCCTGGTCAACGTCCCGATCGGCATCGTCGCCCTGGTGCTCGTCGTGACGCTCTACCGGTTGCCGCACACTCGCACCGATCACCGCATCGACTACGGCGGCGCTGCGACGCTGCTGCTGGGACTGGTGCCCCTGCTGATCGTGGCCGAGCACGGCTCCAGCTGGGGCTGGACGTCGCCGCGCACGCTCGCCCTGATCGGGGTGGGCGTCGCGGGGCTGCTGGGGTTCGTCCTGGTCGAACGGCGGATGGGCGACTCAGCGCTGCTGCCGCCGCGGCTGTTCGCCAGCCCGCAGTTCACGATGAGCAACGCGGTCAACGTCGTCGTCGGCATGGGCGTGTTCGGCGGGCTGTCGGTCCTGCCGCTCTACCTGCAGATCGTCAAGGGCCTGTCCCCGACCGAGGCGGGCCTGATGCTGATGCCGCAGACCTTGGGCATCGTCGCGGCCGGCCGGTTGTGCGGCTCCTTCCTCACCCGTACGGGACGCTACAGGGGCCTGCTGATCCTCGGCCTGGCCGTCATGACCGCCTGCGCGTTCGGTTTCGCGCAGCTGACCCCCGGCACATCTCTGTGGTTCACCGGCCTGATCACGACCGTCATGGGCCTGGGCATCGGCCTGTGCTTCCAGGTCATGCTGATCGCTATCCAGGCGTCCGCCCCGACAGGCACCATGGGCGCCGCCAGCGCCTCCTACACTTTCTTCCGGCAACTCGGCGGCACCGCCGGAACCGCGATCTACCTGTCGGTCCTATTCGCTCTCGCCGAGGGCCGCATTACTGCCGCCTTCCACCAGGCAGAAAGCACCCCGGCGTTCCAATCAGCCCTGCACGACCCTGCGGTGACCGCAGATCCCAGCGCACAGCATCTGGTAGCCAGCCTGCACGATTGGTCCGACGTCGACCTCAACAACACCTCCTACCTCGACCATCTCGACGCCCGCCTGGCCCGGCCCGTGCTGGACGGCATGGCCAGCGCGATGGACACCGTCTTCATTGTGGTCGGCTGCGTCATGGCCACAGGTTTGGTCCTCGCCCTGTTCCTCAAGGACAAGACTCGTGATTGACCTGGAGATCTGGTCGGACGTGATGTGTCCCTGGTGCTACATCGGCAAGAAGCGCCTGGACCGCGCCCTCGCGCACCCTGAGGAGGTCCGCATCACCTGGCGCAGCTTCCAGCTACGTCCCGACCAGCCGCCGACTCCTGGTGCCACCCTTGCCGAGATGATGGCGCGACGCTTCGACCTCGGCGCACTGGACCTCACAGAGATGTTCCAGCGGATTCGGCGGCTGGGCGCGGCCGAGGGTCTGGAGCTGAACCCCGCCACCGCCCGCCCGGTCAGCTCCTTCGACGCCCACCGTCTGATCCACCTGGCCACCGCCCACCGCCTTGCCAACGTCGTGGTCGAACGACTCTTCCACGCCCACCTCACAGACAACATCAACGTCGCCGACCCTCAAGTCCTCCACACCCTCGCCATACAGGCCGGTCTGCCCGCCGCGGTGGTCCGCGCCGTTCTCGACACCGACGCCTACGCCGCCGACGTCCGGGCCGACGAGGAACGCGCGGCCCATCTCGGCGTCCGCCAGGTCCCCACGTTCGTCATCAACGGCACACCCGTCCTCTCCGGAGCCCCCGACCCCACCGAGTTCCAAGCACTCCTGACGAGCGCGACGGTGCGATAACACCTCGCGGTCGTCCTGGCCCCTTCTCCGCCCCCCATGCGAGCCGACCGCGGCCCACCTACTCCGGCCGTTTCCCGCTCGCATGGCACAGGCGGCCCGGCCGAACCATGCCGGGGCGAGGCCAAGTGGCGGCCGATGAGGCGCTGGCAGGCCAGAACCTGAACGCGGCCACGGGCCGCGAAGGTCGGCCAGTACGTCGCGGCCGCGGGTGGCTGCGGTCTTCCAGTCCAGCGGCGTCGGCGCGCTCCCACCGGCCGTGGTCGCCGGGGTTGCTCCCAGCATCACGTGCAGAGAAGTTCTGACATCCGTGCAGCCAGCTCCTGAAAACGACACCGGGCGTACCCGACCGGTGTGTCGGCACCGGGGTTGCGGGACGTTTCCGAGACGATGCTCGGCATGACGACCGCCCCAGTAAGGGCTACTCCTGCGGCCCGAAAATCTCCTCGACGAACAGCGTTGTGGGCAGGTCGGGATACGCCTGGATCCGCACCTAACCCAGTGCCGGCGGGTGCTCGGCTGGACGGCGTCCCCAGGCCGAGATCAGCGGCGCGAGTGTCAGGTCGAGTTCGCCCGCGTGGATGGCGGCCAAGTGCGCGTCGATCTCGACGTCGTCGGCCAGGCCGGCCGCGAGCAGCTCGCCGCGCACGTGCCGGATGGTCGCCGCCTCCAGCCGGTCGCAGGCCAGCCCACCGACCGGGAAAGAGCCCGCCGCGGCGACATCTACCAAGCCGGCCTCACGCAATGCCCGCGGCAGTGTCCGGCCGTAGCGCAGGTCCGCGCCGCGGCGCGTCAGCAGCTCCCGGACCGCGTCGCGCAGCCGGTTGGCCCGCCGCTGCGCCGGGCCGCTGTCGTCCAGGCATGCCAGTGGCTGCAGAGCGGTATCGGCGTCCTCGACCAGCAGCCAGCCGCCGGGCCGCAGCGCCGCCGCCATCGTCGCCAACGCCCGAGCCCGGTCGGGTACATGGACCAGCACAAGCCGGGCGTGCACTAGATCGAACGTCCCCGGCTCCGGGGGCGGATCAGCGGCGACGTCGTGCCGGCGCACCTCGTACCCGCCGCCTGCCTTCAGCCACGACGGGTCGATGTCCGTGGCCAGCACGTGCCCGGTCGGACCGACGGCCGCCGCGAGCGCCTCCGGGATACTGCGGCCACCGGCCCCCACCTCCCAACAGCGCGAGCCGACCCTGACCCCCAGTCGATCGAAGTGCCCCAGCGTCACACCGTCGAACAGCTCGGCCAGCCAAACGAATCGCTCGCCCGCCTCGGCGCGCGCGTTGTCCAGCAGGTACCCGCGGGCGGGAGCGGGCTCTCCACCGAGCGCGGTAGTCCCGCCTATCGGATCCGGTCGGCCACCGACGTGCGGCGGGCGGGGCGAGGAGGTCATCACTTCATGGTCACCTCCTCAGACCACCAGCGCCACGACGATGGGAGAGGGATATCTCACACATCCAGCGAACCCCGCATGTCCTACTGCACGGTTCTGCACCGTGACGCGCCGGAAGGGGTACATGTATTCGGCCCCCACAGTCAGCGCACCAGGCGCGAGACAGCGCGCTGACCGGAGTGTCGGCTACGGCCGGTTCGACCTCGTACCAGACGCCTTCGATCACGACGTAAAGTCGGTGGATCCAGCAGATGCACGTCCCCGTTCATGACGGGTGGTACCTCTTCTCCAGTCCGGGATCCGGGGCGCGCCACTCGCAGGGCTTGGCGCCGGTGGCGACGTCGCGGTGCTGTTACGCGACGCGCACATCGGTCGATGGGCCTGAGCGTTGTTTTTTTCGCCGGAAGCTACGGGTGGCCCCGTAGGCGGGTTGGCCGACGTAGGCCAGGAGCGATGGCGACAGCCTGGCGGGGTCTGCGGCGAGCTGGTCGGCGGTGTCGAGGCTGATGGATAGATGTTGGCTAGCAGCGGGGAGATGACCCCTCCCTGCGGAGTCCCGGTGAGAATCTCCGCAGGCCACCGTGGAGTTCGACAACCCCGGCGCACAGGAACGCGCTGACCAGCCGCATAACCTTGCGGTCCTTGAGCCGTTCGCCCACCAGATCCATCAGGACATGATGATCGACGTTGTCGAAGCAAGCCTTGATGTCGCCCTCGATGGCCCACTCGTAGGCGCCCGGCTTGCAGGTGAAATGGCGAATCTCGGCGATGGCATCCTGAGCCCGACGTCCAGGCCGATACCCATACGAAGCTGGGTAGAAATCGACCTCGAAGATCGGCTCCAGGATCAGCTTGAGCGCCATCTGCACCACCCGATCGCGCAGCGTCGGGATCCCCAGATAGCGGACAGCGCCGTTCTTCTTGGGAATCACCGCCTGCTGACCGGCAGCGCTCGGAACGTCCCATCCTTGAGCAAGGACCGCAGGTCCTCCAGAAACGGGATCACTCCGAGGCGTTCCTCGACGTAGTAACGCGTCACCGCGTCCACGCCCGCTGTCCTGGCACCCCGATTGCCAGCCACCCGCTCCCAGGCCACCAACAGCGTGGCCCGGTCATAGATCAAGTTGAATGCATCATCGAACCGGCGTGCCGGTTCTTCCCATGCCCATCGGTGCAGCTTCAGCTGATGATCGAGTACCCGCCGCTGGCCACCTCTTCCGGCCATTCATGCGGCGGCGCGTCGTTATTCAACAACGTTCCTTCCCGACAGCAGTGCTGCTGCCATCGCGCTGTCGCCCTTCCCCATGCACACGGCTTTCCCGTCCTCGGAGTACTACGGCGACTCCGCCACGACCCGACATCATCAGCGGACGTCGCGCCCTTTCCGGACTATTCAGCTGCGCGCGGGCGCGAGGCCTCGGGGCCAGCGCCCCTGAAGGGGGCCATGCCCGAGGACCTACTGACGGCCTTGTTCCAGCCTCACCCGAGGTCAGTCACTTGTAGGCGTGACCGAGCCGTCACAGGGGCCGGCGGCCGCGTTGAAGCAGTCCGGGGTGCAGGTTGTGCTGTGCGCTGACGGCACGTTCCTGAGCAAGCAGCGCATCACGCAACGCATCGTGGAGCTGGGGATCGACGCGGTGTCGGTGTCGCTGGATTCGGCCGACGCCGTTTACGACGACACCTGGCCTCCCCCGCCGAACAAGTGCGACGGCTGGCAGCGCGTCGTCGACGGCGTGCGCACTGCTGGCCGCGCGCGGTCCCGCCTCAGGGCCGCGGGTGGGCCTGTACACCGTGGTCACCCGTCTGAACCTGCCGGACATCGTCGCCATCCCTCGCCTTGCGGCTGAGCTCGGCTGCGACTACGCCGTGCCGCAGCCCGTCTCCCTCGATGACGACCCTGTCGCAAAGCATCGGATGAGTCCGGCGAACAGCCGCTTCCCGACATCGGCCAACCGGAAAGGTCGATGCATCTGCGGACACAGCCGGTCTGTCCTTCGCGGCCAACCTTTCGATCTTGTTCGGTCATCTTCCGATGCTTGCCCGGCCCGCAGCGGCCGCAGCAGCCGGGTTCGACGTCGCCGAGATGTGGTGGCCGTGGAACACTCCCGTGCCCAACGACTCCGAACTGGACGCCCTGTGCGCTGCCCTTGCTGATGCCGGTGTGCGGCTCGCGGCCCTGAATTTCGACGCCGGGGACATACGATCGGGGGACTGCGGCCTGCTGTCCAGCCCCTCGCGAGCCCGCCGCTTGCGCGACAACATCGATGTCGCCGTCGGCCTGGCCCAGGCCACCAGATGTCCGATCCTCAACGCCCTGTACGGCGACCGCGAGGACGCAATCCCCCAGGAGTCACAGGACGAGGTCGCGATGGAATGCCTGACACAGGCCGCACAGACCGCGCACGCCGCAGGCGCCTTGGACGTTGTCGGCGCGGGGGCCGGCGTTCACGCGTCACCTCCGGCGCCCAGCGGCTGTGCCGTCCGGCCGGAGGTCCGGCCCGCCGCGGGCAGGGCGACACCGATCATGGTGTCAATCTCGGCGAGTTGTTCCTCGGTCTGCTTTTCGGTGCCCTCGGGGCGCATCGGCCCGCGACCATACCGCCACCGGTCCGCGCGATCGCCGCGGCGAGGTGACCGGCGGCACGTCGGCGGGTAGCAGACGATGATGAGAGCGCCGGCGTCTCCTCGCGTCGCCTACCCGGTGATGTACCACCACTGGTCGACGATGACCTTCCTGCACTGGCGGTACCCGCCCGCCGTCGTCCGGCCCCTGGTGCCCGACGGGCTGACGGTCGAGACCTTCGACGGCACGGCGTGGGTCGGGCTGACCCCGTTCCTCATGGAGGGGGTGCGGACGCCGGGACTGCCCGCGCTGCCGTGGCTGTCGCGCTTTCCCGAGACGAACCTGCGCACCTACGTCCGTGACGAGCGGGGCCGCGGCGGGATCTGGTTCCTGTCGCTGGATGCGGGACGGCTTCCCGCCGTCCTTGGCGGCCGGGCCGGCTACGGCCTGCCGTACTTCTGGTCGGACATGTCCGTCCGCGCCGACGAGGCGCGCGTGCGGTACCGGTGTCGCCGCCAGTGGCCCGAGCCGAGCGGGGCGCGCTGCGACGTGGACGTGGCGCCGGGCACGGAGCTGGCCGAGCACGAGCGCGACGCGCTCGCCCACTTCCTGACCGCCCGGTTCCGGCTGTTCACCCTGATCGCGAACCGGGTGGCCGCGGCCGAGGTCGAGCATCCGCCGTGGCCGCTACGCAGCGCCCACGTGGTGCGCCTGGAGCAGGATCTCGTCGAGGCGGCGGGGCTGCCCGCGCCGGACCACTCGCCCCTCGTGCACGCCTCGCCCGGGGTACCGGTGCGGGTGGGGATGTGGGGCTGGTGAACCGCCGATTCTTCACTGTGTGACCTGTATCGCATACTTTGTCGGGTAATTTCGGCCAATCTTCCACTCAGTACATTTTTCCCGCTCCTGTTGTCCGGCCTGGCCCGGGACCGGCCCCCGGAGCTGCCCTACCGTCGTAGCCCCGAGACGAGGAGGCGGCACCGGTGAACTGGCACATCCATGACTACCGCGAGGACGATCTCGCGGCCGTGGTCCACCTGATCGACACCACGGCCGGGCTCGGCCAGGAGTCGGTGTTCTCCCTCGCCGAGTGCATCGGGGCGCTGACGTCGCGGCAGCCCGCCGTCGTGGCCGTCCACCGCGGCGTGCCCGTCGGCGCGGCGCTCTCCCACGTGGCGGGCGAGCGGGCCTGGGTGATGCGGATCGCGATCGCCTCCGCCTGGCGCGGGCGCGGCCTGGCCAGCGCGCTGCTGCGGGAGCTGGAGCGGCGGCTGGTCGACGCGCGAGTCCGGCGCATCGCCTACGTCCTGCCGGAGGAGGAGCTGATCGGCGAGGGGCTGGTCAACGCCGGCTACACCCGGCGCCCCGCGGTGGCCTACTTCGAGAAGGCCGAGCCGGCCGGCGGCCTCGGCGCCCACTGGCTGGCCGAGCTCGGCGGCCGCTTCCTGCCGAGGGACCTGTGGGACAAGGTGGCCGGCATGGAGGTGGAGAAGGACCTGATCGAGCGGCGCGTCGTGCTGCCGCTGGCCGAACCCGAGCGGGCCGCCAGGCATGGCGTGCGCCCGCCCAGGGCGATCGCCCTGTTCGGCCCGCCCGGCACCGGCAAGACGACCTTCGCCCGCGCGATCGCCTCGCGGCTCGGCTGGCCGTTCGTGGAGCTGCTGCCGTCCCGGTTGGCCGGCGACGGCAACCTGGCCGAGGCGCTGCGCACCGCCTTCGCGCGGATCGCCGAACTGGAGCGGGTGCTGGTCTTCATCGACGAGGTCGAGGAGATCGCCGCGGTGCGCGCCGAGCGCCCGGAGGCCGGCAGCCACGGCATCACCAACGAACTGCTCAAGCTGATCCCCGGCTTCAGGGAGCGTGACGAGCGGCTGCTGGTCTGCGCCACCAACTCCATCCGGTCGCTGGACCCGGCGTTCCTGCGGCCAGGCCGTTTCGACTACGTGGTGCCGATCGGCACGCCCGACGCGGCCGCCCGCTCGGCCATCTGGACGCGGTACTCCGACGGGCGGCCCAACGTGGATCTGGACAGGCTGGTCGCGGCGAGCGAGCTGTTCACCCCGGCCGACATCGAGCACGCCGCCAGGACCGCGGCACAGGCCGCCTTCGAGCGGGACCTCGCCGGCGCCGCGCAGTCGGCGGACCTGCCCGCGGGCGCGGGTACGGCCGACTACCTGGCGGCGATCGGCCAGTGCAGGCCCACCGTCACCGCCGAGATGATCGAGGAGTTCGGCGCCGACATCACCACCCACGCCAGGCTCTGAACGGCGGGCGCCACCCGATCGCCACCGAATCGCCACTCTGGGCGGACCGTGGCCTGAGGAAGGGTTAGCGCAAAGGCGCCCCTGGCGAGAACAGCTCCGCGGCGGCCGTCCCTGATCCGGGGCCGCTGCGCCCGCGGAAGGAGATCACTCATGCGCGCCGTCACCTACGACGCCTACGCCGCCGACAACTCGCGGCTCAGGGTCGGCGAGATCCCCGACCCCAAGCTGGGGCCGGGCGAGGTGCTCATCGAGGTGCGCGCGGCCGGGGTCAACCCGGTGGACTGGAAGGTCATGGCCGGTCTGCTGGACGGGATGATGCAGACGATCTTCCCGGTCGTGCCGGGCTGGGACGTCGCCGGGGTGGTGCGCGCGGTCGGCCCCGACACGCCGGAGTTCGCGCCCGGCGACCACGTCATGGCCTATGCCCGCAAGAGCGTCGTGCAGGCCGGGACGTTCGCCGAGCTGGTCACGATGCCGGCCCCCGGGGTCGCGCGCAAGCCGTCCGCGCTCGACTGGAACCAGGCCGGAGGGCTGCCGCTGGCGGGGATGACCGCGCAGCGGACCCTTGACCGGCTGGAGGTCGGTCCCGGCGACGTCCTGCTGGTGCACGGGGCGGCGGGCGGCGTCGGCGGTCTCGGCGTGCAGATCGCCCGCGACCGGGGCGCCCGCGTCATCGGCACCGCCTCCGAGGCCAACCACGGCTACCTGCGCGAGCTGGGCGCCGAACCGGTGACCTACGGGGAGGGCCTGGCCGGGCGGGTCCGCGAGCTGGCCCCGGAAGGCGTGACGGCGGTGGCCGACTTCGCCGGCGGCCAGCTCGAGGCGACCCTCGCCGTGCTGGCCGAGGGCGGCCGGCACGCGTCGATCGCCGACAACACCGTGGAGCGGCACGGCGGCCACTGGATCTGGGTCCGGCCGGACGGCGCCAAGCTGGCCGGGCTGGCAGAGCTGGCCGACCGGGGCGCGCTGACGGTCGAGGTGGCGCAGACCTTCCCGCTGGAGCAGGCCGGCGCCGCCTTCGACGTCAGCCGCAGCGGCCACGGCCGCGGCAAGCTGGTGATCACACCGTGACCCGCCCGGCCGCCGGGATTCCGGACGGCCGGGCGGATCAGGGGCGATCTACCGGAGTCCGGCGCCGGCCACGATGTCGGCGACCGTCGGGTCGTCGCCGAACGCCCCACCCTCCAGGGTGGTGTTGGCCGCGAGGATCACGCCCTCCGGGGGCCGGCCGGGGTCGGCGTCCCAGACGTTGCCGATGAAGGCCACATGCTCCAGCGGCGGTGACACCTCCAGCACCACCGGCTTGTCGGCCTTGTGGACGACGTTGCCCTGGACGGTGACCCAGGTGGCGCCGTAGTCGGTGTAGAGGCCGAAGTTGTAGGGCGTGATCGTGTCGCGGACGACGTTGCCGCGGACCAGCGCGCCGGTGGCGTACGAGCCGCCCTGCCTGCCCGAGATGTAGATGCCGCCGCCGTCGGCCAGCACCTGCATGGTGTCGTGCACCAGGTTGTGCACCAGCTGGGCGCCGCTGCCCTCGTAGACGACGATGCCGTTGTGCGGCACGTCGTTGATCTGGTTGTGCGCCACGACGGTGTCGGTGGTGCCGGACACCAGCATGGCCGGCGAGCCGCTGTAGTCGCGGCCGATGTGGTGGATGTGGGTGTTCTCCACCCGGTGGCGGCGGGCCCCCGCGCCGATCACCACGCCGCCGCCCGACACGTCGTCGACCACGCTGTCGCGCAGCACGTTGTCCTCGCCGTCGCCGCGGAACTCCAGCGCAACCCCGCCCAGCCGGGTGAACCGGCAGCCTTCGAGCGTGACCCGCGAGCAGCTCTCGAAGATCACGTTGCCGGGCATGACGGCGCTCTCTCCGGGGATGGTCACCTGCGCCTGGCCGTCGGCGAAGGTGACCGTCTGGAGCGGGCCGCCGTCGTGGTAGCCGTTGCCGTGGTAGTGCAGGAACCCTTCGGGGGCGCTCGGGCGCAACCATGTCGCCTCCGCGAAGGTGATGCCGCGGAAGGCGACGTCGCGTACGTCGCGGGCGTGCACCAAAGTTTCCAGCACCGGCGCGACCACCTCGTCAAGCCGCTCGCCGGGCCGCGGCAGGTAGTGCAGGACGCCGTCGGCCAGCGCGAAGGCGCCCTCGGTCAGGAAGGCGGGGCTGTTCTCGGCCGAGGTGGGGTTGTCGGCGCCGTTGGACTCCCCGGCGCCGGGGCCGTCCCAGGAGATGACCGAGTGGTAGAGCCGTACGGCCCAGCAGAAGGCCGGTTGCGCCATGGTGACGGCGCTCGACCGCTCGTCCCCGGTGATCCCGGCCACCTGGCAGCGGGCCTCGGACCAGGGGTAGACGCCCCGGTAGACGAACTCCACCTGGCCCGGCCACGACTGCGGCCGCGGGTCGCCGGTGACGTAGCCGGTCTCGGTCCTGGTCAGGCCGTGGTCGAGGGCGATGGCCGCCCGCGCGGCGCGGCGCCCCGAGACGTAGAGCTGGCGGGTGGCCAGGCGGGGGACGTCGGCCGTGACGGCTCCGTTCGCGTCCTCGCGCCAGCCGGTGATCCGCCGGCCGCCGCTGATCACCACCGTCTCCTGGGCCGAGGTGCCGTAGCCGTAGGCCTGGTAGACCACGCCAGAGTCGGCGGCCGACAGCCGCAACGGTTCGGCGAGGCGGTAGGTTCCGGCTCTGAGAGTGATCACAGTGCCTGGGGAGGCCGCCGCGCGGGCTCGCTCGAGCGTGGCGAACGGGTGCTCGAGCGTGCCGGGGCCTGAGTCGTCGCCCGACGGATCGACGAAGAACATGACAGTGCTCCTCTCCGGTAATGTGTACAGCATATACACGGGAGAGATCATGACAGATCCGGAACGCAGCACCGAACTGCTGTGGGGCACCAGGAGCCGGCTCAGCCTGGAGCGCATCGTGCGCGCCGCGGTCGAGCTGGCCGATGCCGAGGGGCTGGCAGCGGTGTCGATGCGCAGGGTCGCCGAAAGCCTCGGCTTCACCACCATGTCGCTCTATCGTCACGTGCCCGGCAAGGGCGAGCTGGTCGATCTCATGCGCGACGAGGTGATGGGCGAGCAGGACGCCGCCGACCCCGATCCCGACCAGGGCTGGCGGGCGGAACTGGAGTCCTGGGCGCGCGGCATGCTGGCGCTCTACCGGCGGCACCCCTGGCTGCTGGAGTCGACCGGAGCGCGCCACGTGCCGGGGCCGAACGCGCTGGCCGGCTTCGAGCGGGCACTGGCCACGGTGGTGCGCACGGGCCTTGCGCCCGCGCAGGTGGCGGCGGCGGTGACCCTCGTCGGCGGGTTCGTCGAGAGCGCCGCCCGGCAGGTGGCGGCGGCCGAGCAGGCCGAGCGGCGCACCGGGGTCAGCGAGGAGGACTGGTGGGGGCAGCGCGACAGCCTCTTCCAGCACCTGGACCGGTATCCGACGCTGAGCAGGATCTATCTGGCGGGCGGGTACAACGAGCCGCTGGACCTGTTCGAGTTCGGTCTGGAGCGGGTGCTCGACGGCATCGAGACTTTGGTGCGTTACGAAATTCGTGATGAAAGTCGGTGCTTGGTGTGCGGCCGGGCCGTGGAGGGCGCCACCAGGGGCAGGCCGCGGGCATACTGCTCGCCGGCCTGCCGGCAGCGTGCCTACCGAACCCGCCAGGGCTGATCGCGGTGGGGCTCAACCCCGACGGCACGCTGGACGCCTTCCCCACCCCTGCGCGGGTAAGGGGACGCGCCATCCGCCCGGTCACCTGCGGTGGCGGCTTCGACCGCGCGTCCCGTCACTACCCATCACCTTCGGCCACCTGACGTCGATCAGCTGACCTGCGGCCACAGGCTCGGCGGCGCCGGGGCGGCACGACGGCCCTGCGGCGGGCGGCCCGGTAGCCGTCGCCCTTGACGGTCAGGGCGGCGGGTTACTCGCGGAGCATGAACGTGTGGTGCCATCGCCTTGCCGGATCAGGCCACGTTCCTGAGGAGCGTCGAGACAGCCCGATCCGGAGCTTCACGCGCTCCCCTTCAGGTCCAGGACGGGGGCGAACGGGTCGTCGAAACGGTCCCACTGCCCGGCTCCCGGCAGGGCGTCGCCCTGGTCGATCAGGCAGGAGTCGAGCAGGGCGTGCAGGCGGTGCCGGTCGAGATCGGGGCCGGTGAAGACCAGGTGCTGGACCCGGTCGCCGATGATGGGGTTCCAGTCCAGGGCGGCGGCCGTACGGCGGGCCGGCGCGGCCAGCTCCCAGGCGGCCTCGGGCAGCGCGGCCAGCCAGGGCCCGGCGTCCTCCACGGAGACCACTCCGGCCACGGCGTCCCAGGCCAGCATCCGTTCGTGCCGGTTGGCCAGCCAGAACCGCCCGCGGGAGCGGACCGAGGTGGTGACCAGCTCGTCCATGGCCTCGAACAGGCGGCCCGGATGCAGCGGGCGCAGGCGGCGCCAGACGACCGTGGTGATCTCGCCGGTCCGCGCGTCGCCGGGCAGCTGGGCGGTGGCCGGATCGACGCGTTCGGCCAGCTCGTGCACGCACAGGGGGGAACCGGTGGCGTCGGGATCGACGGCGATCGGGGTGTGCGGTGCCAGATGGGCCAGGACGGCGGTCGAGAGCTCGACGTCCTCGTCGTCACCGCCGTGCAGGGACAGCGCGGTGGCGTATTCGATCTGCCGGGCCAGCACCTCCGCGAGATAGCGCTGGTCGCCGGCGGCGGCCTGGTGGCCGGAGGCGGTCAGGCGGTCGCCTCGGCAGATGTCCACGGGCATGCACTCCGCGTCCAGCGCCGTCAGGACACAGGTCAGGCGGAGCAGGTCGGCCGCCTCCCCGCCGGCCAGCGCCTCGGCCACCGAGCGCGGCTCCACCGAGTCCCACAGGTCGACCACCAGCAGGGGTGCGGTCGCGGCGTGCCGTACGAGCTCGGGGAGCAGGTCCTCGCGGACGGCGCAGGTGACGCAGCCGTGAGCCAGGCGCACCTCCGTCCGATCCAGGACGCCGGAGCTGTCGCGGACCACGCGCTCGACCCGGCCGGCGGCGACGTCGCGCAGGTCGTGATGGATCGCGATGGCTCCAGGATGCCGGCGGAGCAGCCGCTCGACCGCGGCGGCCCGGGCGCCGCCGTACAGGCCCGCGACGAGGACGACGGGGGTGGGCACAGGACCTCCTGAGTGCAGAATGAAAATGGTTGTCGTTATCATGGCACACGCCGTCAACTCCGAAAGGACTGAGGATGGCCAGAAACGAGCTACGCCCGGTGATCAAACTGCGCTCCACCGCGGGCACCGGCTACACGTACGTGACCACCAAGAACCGGCGTAACGACCCCGACCGGCTGACGTTGCGCAAGTACGACCCGACCGTCCGCCGGCACGTCGAGTTCCGGGAGGAGCGATGAGGAAGGGCATCCACCCCTTCCGCACCGGCCGCAACCGGGTTCTCGACACGACCGGCCAGGTCGAGCGCTTCCGGCAGCGCTACGGGAGGACCTCGTGATCTGCCAGCTCACCGGAGTCAGGCCGGCCTTCGGCAACAACGTCTCCCACTCCCATCGGCGCACCCGGCGCCGCTGGAACCCCAACGTCCAGCGGCGGCGCTACTGGCTGCCGAGCGAGAACCGCCATGTCCGGCTCACGCTCAGCGCCCGCGCCATCAAGACGGTGGACAAGATCGGCATCGAACGCGCCGTGGCCCGCATCAGGGCCCGGGGAGAGAAGGTCTGATGGCCAAGAAGAGCAAGATCGCCGCCAACGAGCGCAGGAAGGAGATCGTCGCCCGCTTCGCCGTACGGCGGGCCGAGCTGAAGGAGGTGATCCGCACCGGCACGCCGCAGGAACGGGCCGCGGCCGTGCGAGAGCTGAACCGGCAGCCCCGCGACGCCAGCCGTACCCGCGTCCGCAACCGCGACGCCGTCGACGGCCGGCCGCGGGGACATCTGACCAGGTTCGGGCTGTCCCGGGTGCGCTTCCGCGAGATGGCGCACCGGGGCGAGCTGCCCGGCGTCACGAAGGCGAGCTGGTAGGCATGGCCGTTCCCAAGCGGAAGACCTCGCGCGCCAACACCCGGCACCGGCGGTCGCAGTGGAAGGCGAGCGCGCCCGACCTGGTGCCGATCGTCGTGAACGGCAGGCAGGTGCTGGTCCCCCGCCGGCTCGTCCGCGCCTACCAGCGCGGCCTCCGCACCATCCGATGAGCTGATCGACGGTGGCCCGGTGAACGCGACCGGGCCACCATCGCCGCCGCATGGGCGCCGCCCACCCACCTTGGACGCGGTCGCCGGTAAAGACGCAACCTGGTCGAACGGTGTTTCACCAAGCTAAGCAGTGGCGAGCCGTCACCACCCGCTTCGACAAGCTCGCCGGCCGCTACCTCGCAGGCGTCGCCATCGCGTCGATCGTGCTCTGGCTTGGCCACACCGAATCATCAGACGGGTCTTAGCGCAGCCACCGCAGAGCTGCGTCGGCGCAGTCCTCGGGACTGCTGTTGAAGGCGATGGCCGCGTCGGGCGCGTGCTGCCGGACCAGGTTGACCACCTTCTCGAAGAATTCGAGCAACGGCTCGTGCTTGCGGATGCCGCCCCCGATCACCGCGCAGACGTAGTCTTCGCGGGTCAGCGCGTCCACGATCGCTTCTTCGGGGTTCTCGTCGAGTGCCACCAGGCACCAGTCGGCCTCGATACCATGATCGTCGAAACGGGCCTGACCGCGTGCTATCGCCGCCTGGACCGGCTCCGGGTCCCAGCCCTGGATCTTGGCCGGGTCGAGACCGACCACCAGTACTCGTGCCGCTGTCACGGGTCCTCCTCGCAGAACATCTCTCCGCCGGCGCGATGGTTGACGGTGGTGCCCGGGTCCATCGGCATTGTCGATCGCCTCTGGAGGGCGCCACGTTATCCCGATCTTGCCACGCGCGCTTCTTGATGTGCTCTCGTCAGAGTGACAGGACGTTGCGTTAAGGCCCGTAGCGTTCAGGAACCTCTCGCCACGACGCGCCGGTCCGCAGCCTCCCACAAGATCCCGTTGATGACCTCGCGGTGATCGCGCCAGGACGTCCCCTGCCGGTCGGGCGGCGGGCGCCCCCCCTGCCGGCCTTGCCCAGGACATACTCCGGTGCTCCCGGCGCGGAAGTGGGCTATGGTCGGCCTCATGGCGACCTTCTGGCGCACTCGCGGTTCGACCGCCTTCATGGCGGCGGTCGGCCTGCTTCTGCTTGCCTTGGGCCTGGTCGCCGTCACTCCCACCTGGGCCGGCGGCATCCACCATCGCGCCGCCTTCGCCATGGAAGTCGTGACGCCGGGGGCCGAGGTGTCGACGCTGTCGACGCTGCCAACGGCCGCGGTCAGAGGCACCGAACACCTGCCGCGCCTGTGGCCGGCCGGGAACCGGACGCGATCCGTTCCCGAGACGCCGGGTCTGACCTGGCCCGCCTCCGGCTCCGCGGCCATCTGCGACCCCCAGCAGTCCGGGCATCGCACCGCGGGATCGCGTAGCCCGCCGCTGGCCTAGAGCCTCTCCCTTCTCTTCTCTCTTCACGCGTCGTGTCCCGCGACGCTCTGCTCAGAGCGTGGCGGGACACGACGCGATGTCGCCATGCCGCGCGTCCCCGACGCGACGTTGCCATGTCGCCCATCTCTCCCATGTCGCATGCCGCATGCCGCTGTCGCATGTCCGCTGTGCCGCGCCCGGGATGCGGGCAGGCGTGTCCGTTTGCCGGTGGTTCGGCGCCGCTTGTCCGCGGTTCGGCGCCGCGCCTCATGGGCCGCCGCCGCGCACCCGCGGCCTGGGCCCGTGGCGTCGGCGACCTGACCGCATGGGGATGCCGCGCGCCCCGAGAGCAGCGCCTGCGGCATCCGCGATCTGACCGACGGCGTCAGCGCCGTCCCCTCGACCCGTACAAGGAAGCACTCATGACTCACGACAACGAATCCGTCCTGCTCAGCGACGTCCAAGTCCAGGCCATCACCGAGGACCTGCGGGAGCAGCTGATGTGGCGCACGTCGCGGCTGGACGAGCTCAGGGTCCTGGCCGAGAACATCGACAAGGGCGACGGCTCCCTGCAGGGCGTGCTCGCCGATCTGGCCGCGACCGAGCGGAGCATCGCCGAGATCCAGCTGTGCCTGGAGCGGGTGTCCGGCCGGTCCTACGGGCAGTGCGCCGACTGCGGCACGGCCATCCCGTTCGAGCGGCTGAAGATCCGGCCGCTGACGCGGCACTGCGTGGCCTGCCGCCGGCGGCACGAGACCCGCTGACCGGCCATGCCCGGCAACCACGGGGCTCCGGCGACCAAGGGCCTGGTGACCCAGGTGACCAAGCGGGCCAGGTGACATGACCACACGGGCCATGTGACCACACGGGCCACGTGACCACACGGGCCCGACAAACCGGACCCGATGACGGCCAAACGGGTCCGGTGAGGACCGATGCGGGCCAAGGTGCCTGGTGAGGACCGACGACGACCAAGGGGTCCGGTGAGGACTGAAGCGGGTCCGGTGACCCCGCTGGTCCGAAACCGGCCTGGGGACCAAACAGGTCCGGCGACCGAGCAGGCCCGGTGGCCCAGCGGATTCGGTGACCGGGCGGGCTCGGTGACGGCCGCCCGTCAACGTGGCGGCCGTCACCGGGGCCGTCACCGCGGCCGTCACCCGGACCGCCGTGGCCGTCACTGTGGCCGGCCAGAGCACCTCGACGGCCGGCCAGACCACGTCGACGGCCGATCAGACCACGTCGATGGGCGGTCAGAGCACTTCGATGCCGATCAGGCAGGTGTCGTCGTCGGTGTCGGAGTTGCTGTGCGTGAGGAGCCGGTCGAGGCTGTGCTCCAGGGTGGTGCTCAGCTGCTCCAACGTGGCGAGCAGGTGTTCCTGCGAGCGTTCCAGGGTGACGTCGCGCCGTTCGATCAGGCCGTCGGTGTACATGAACAGGGTGTCGTCGCGCTCCAGCTGGACGACTCCCTCCTCGTAGTCGGCCTCCGAGATCACGCCGAGCATCAGCCCGTTGATCAACGGCAGCTCGGCCGCCCCGCCGTCGCGTACCAGCACCGGCGGCAGGTGGCCGGCCCTGGCCCAGCGGAGCACGCGGGTCTCCGGGTCGTACAGGCCGCAGATGGCCGTCGCGGTGACGCGTTCGGTCAGGTGGTGGGTGACCAGGTTGAGCCAGCCCATGAGCTGCGCCGGGCCAGCTCCGGTGGTGGCCAGGCCGCGCAGCGCGTTGCGCAGGACGACCATGCCGGTGGCCGCCTCGATGCCGTGCCCGGCGACGTCGCCCACCGACAGCAGGACCTTCTTCGACGGCAGCACGACCGCGTCGTACCAGTCGCCGCCGACCAGGTGGCCTTCCTCGGCGGGCCGGTAGCGGACGGCGATGTTCAGGCCGAACGCCTCCACCGGCCCCTGGGCCGGCGGCATGATGGCGTGCTGGAGCTGCAGCGTGAGCCGGTTGCGTTCGGCCGCCTGCTGCTCGGAGTGGGCCAGCTGGTCGCGGGTGGCGGCCAGCGCGACCTCGGTCCAGTGCTGGGCGGAGATGTCCTGGTAGGCCCCCCGTACGGCCAGCAGCCGGTCGTCGGCGTCGAAGACGGGTTCGGCGACGACGCGGATGTGCCGGGTGCTGCCGTCGGGACGCTGGAGCCTGAAGGTGGTGGAGGCGGGCCGCCGGTGGTGGAGCACGGTGCGCAGGAAGCGGCCGATGGCGTCGGCGTCGTCCGGGTGGGCGTGCTCGCGCAGGTGCTCCAGCGGGATCGGCCGCTCGCCCGGCTCCAGTCCGTGCAGCTCGTGGAGCTGGCTGTTCCAGGTGATCTCGCCGGTCTGGGCGTCCTCCTCGAACCCGCCGATCCGGCCGAGCCGCTGGGCGTGCTGCAGCAGGCTGGCCAGGCGCAGCGACTCGTCCCGCATCCGCCAGATCAGCAGCACGCAGTCGCCGTGCCGGGTGATGCTCACGCCGGCCACGCTGGTCAGCGGCACGTGCTCGATCAGCGCGGTGAGCGTCATCCGCTCGGTGCGGAAGGCCTCGCCGGTGGCGTGCACGTGCTCGATCTTCTCGAACAGGCCGTGTTCCTCGGCCGCCGTCGGGTAGGCCTCCAGCAGCAGGGCCCCGGCGACCACGGTGCGGGGCCGGCCCGCGGGGTCGGCGAAGCGCGGGTTGGCGTGGTGGATGCGGAAGTCGGTCAGCAGCCCGCCGGCGTCCAGTTCGGGGCGCAGCACGAGGGCCGGGTCGGCGAGCGCGTCGGCCAGTTCGACCAGTTCGGCCAGGTCGGGCGCCGGCGCGGGCGTGGCCGCGCGGTCTTCCAGGGTGCGCGCGCACAGCTCGGCCAGGGCCTCCACCTGGCGGTGGATCGGTGCCGGCTGCCGTTGCAGCGGCTGCGGCCAGCTGATCTCCAGGACGCCGAGGATGCGGCCGCCGGTGCCGGCGGGCACGACGACGCGGCCGGCCGGCACGGCCTGGCGGTGGCCGATGGACGGCAGGCCCGACTCGCCGAGGTCGGCGAACCACACCGTGCGCCGTTCCATGAGCGCGCGCCGGGCGGGCGTGGCCACGCCGGGTGGCACGTAGCGCCACCTCCTGGCCTCCTCCACGCTGTGCCCGGCGAAACCCACCAGGGTCAGCGAGGCGTCGGCGCCGGCCGACCACAGCGCGACCGCGGTGGCACCCAGCGGCGTCAGCGCGTGTTCCAGCAGGGACTCGGCCAACATCTGGCTGTCGGCGGCGCCCAGCATGCCGCTTTCGGCCTCGCGCAGCTGCACCGCGACCGAGCCGCCGCCGTCCCCACCGCCGTCACCATCACCGCCGCCGTCACCGCCGTCATCATCTTCGCCGTCGCCGCCGTAGCCGCCGCCGCCGTAGCCGCCGGAGCGCCGCGGCCGCTCGACGAGCAGCTCGCGCGCGACCTGCGTCAGCCGGTCCTGCGCGGCCTGGTTGATGAGGTCGGCGGCCAGCTCCAGCTGGGACAGTCCGGCCTGCTCGGCGAGCGTCGCGAGCTGCAGGGCCGCCTCGGTGGGGCCGCAGTGCAGCCGCTCGACCAGGATGCCCTTGGCCAGCTCGATCAGCGCCCGGCCCTCGGCCGCGTGCTGGGCGCGCGCGATCTCGTCGCGCAGCCGCTCGATCGTGGCGGCCAGCCTGCCGACGGTGCCGGCGTGGCGCGGGGTCGGCTCATCGGGCCTGGTAGGGGTCGGCACGCTCTGCTCTGCTCCTTCCACGGGGACGGCCTCCACGGGCTAGCGTGCGATCCACTGCTGGATGCGGGCGAGCAGGCTGTCGGAGTCGACGGGTTTGGTGACGTGGCCGCTCGCCCCCGCCGCCAGGCTCTTCTCCTGGTCGCCCGGCATCGCCTTGGCGGTGACCGCGATGATCGGCAGTTCCGCGTACTGCGGCATGGCCCTGATCGCCGAGGTGGCCGTGTAGCCGTCCATCTCCGGCATCATCACGTCCATCAGCACGAGGTCGATCTCGGGGTGGGCGATCAGCGTGTCGATGCCCGCGCGCCCGTTCTCGGCGTGCAGCACCCGCATGCCGTGGATCTCCAGGATGCTGGTCAGCGCGAACAGGTTGCGCGCGTCGTCGTCGACCACCAGCACGGTACGGCCGGCCAGCGTGCCGCCCTGCTCCCGGTCGGCGGGCCGGCCCTCCTTCTCCGAACGCACCAGCGGCAGCACGTCGCCCGGCTGGTCGGCGGTCAGGTGCAGGGCGATGCGCTCGCGCAGCTCGTCCAGGCTCGACAGCAGCTCCAGCGGCTGGCAGTCGGCGCGGGACCGCAGTTGCCGTTCCTGCGCCAGGTCCATGCGCCAGTTGTTGTAGGCCAGGATGGGCACCCCCCGCAGCGCGGTGTCGCCGTCGATGGCGTCCAGCAGCCCGAAGCCCGCCCTGCCCGGCATGTCGAGGTCGAGGACGATGCAGTGGCAGGGCTCGGCGGCCAGCGTGGCCGCGGCCTCCTGCGCGCCCGCGGCGGTCACCATCTCGATGGGGCCCTCCATGGGGGCGGTGCCGACGTCGCGGCCGGCCAGGTCCGCCAGGACGCTCTCGGCCACCAGCGACAGCAGGCCGCGCGGCCGTTCCTCCACCACCAGCAGCCTGCGCTGCGGGTGCGGCGGCTGGGGCGGGGGCTGGTCCTGCTGTCGGTCGGCGCGGCGCTCGGCGTCGCCGCGGCCGGCGTGCGGCGCCGCGGGGTCGGCGGGCCGCTCGGTGAAGTCGGGTCTGGCGACCGGCAGGAACAGTGTGAACGTGCTGCCCTCGCCCTGCGTGCTCTGCGCGGTGATCGCGCCGCCGAGCAGGTAGGCGATCTCCCTGCTGATGGACAGGCCGAGCCCGGTGCCGCCGTACTTGCGGCTGGTGGTGCCGTCGGCCTGCTGGAAAGCACCGAAGATGGCTTCCAGCTGCTGCTCGGCGATGCCGATGCCGGTGTCGATGACGCGGAAGGCGACGGCGGGGCCGTACGGTCTGACCGAGGCGGGGAGCTGTGCCCGGGGAACCGGTTCGATGCGCAGCTCGACGCTGCCGGTCTCGGTGAACTTGACCGCGTTGGACAGCAGGTTGCGCAGCACCTGGCGGAGCCTGGAGTCGTCGGTGAGCAGGCCGTCGGGCACCCCGGGCGCGGTCGTGATGCGGAACTCGAGGCTCTTGTCCGTGGTCATCGGCCGGAAGGTGGCCTCGACGTAGTCGAGCAACTGGCGCAGCGACACCCGTTCGGGGCTGATGTCCATCTTGCCGGCCTCCACCTTGGACAGGTCGAGGATGTCGTTGATGAGCTGCAGCAGGTCCGATCCGGCCGAGTGGATGACGCTGGCGTACTCGACCTGCTTGGGGGTCAGGTTGCGGGTGGGGTTCTGGGCCAGCAGCTGCGCGAGGATGAGCAGGGAGTTCAGCGGCGTCCGCAGCTCGTGGCTCATGTTGGCCAGGAACTCGCTCTTGTACGTGGAGGCCAGCGACAGCTGCTGGGCGCGGTCCTCCAGCTCCTGCCTGGCCTGCTCGATCTCCAGGTTCTTGGTCTCGATGTCCTGGTTCTGCGCGGCCAGCAGCGCCGCCTTCTCCTCCAGCTCGGCGTTGGAGCGCCGCAGCTCCTCCTGCTGGTTCTGCAGCTCCTCCGAGCGGGACTGAAGCTCGGCGGTCAGCCGCTGCGACTCCGCCAGCAGCTCGTCGGTGCGGGCGTTGGCGACGATGGTGTTGACGTTGGCCCCTATCGTCTCCATGAGCTGGTCGAGGAAGGCCCGGTGCACGGGGGTGAACGCGTACAGCGAGGCCAGCTCGATGACGCCGAGCACCTGCTCCTCGACCACGATGGGCAGGACGATCAGGGACGTGGGCACGGTCTGGCCGAGCCCGGAGGAGATCCTGACGTAGCCGGGCGGGATCTCCTCCATGGCGATCGTCCTGCGGGTGCGGGCCGCCTGGCCGACCAGCGACTCGCCCATCCTGAACCTCGTGACGGAGTCGCCCGCCGGGTGGCCGTAGGCGCTGATGAGCTGCAGCTCGGTGCCGGTGGGCGCCTCCTCGGCCAGGTAGAAGGCGCCGACCTGGGCCGAGACCAGCGGCGCGAGCTCGTTCATCACCAGCTCGGCCACCGTGGACAGGTCCCGGTGCCCCTGCATGAGGCCCGACATCCGGGCCAGGTTGGACTTGAGCCAGTCCTGGTCCTGGTTGGCCCTGGTGGTCTCGCGCAGCGACTTCACCATCGAGTTGATGTTGTCCTTGAGCTCGGCCACCTCGCCGGAGGCGTCGACCGTGATGGAGCGGGTCAGGTCGCCCGAGGTGACGGCGCTGGTCACCTCGGCGATGGCGCGCACCTGGCGGGTCAGGTTGCCGGCCAGCTCGTTGACGTTCTCCGTCAGCCGCTTCCACGTGCCTGACACGCCTTCGACCTCGGCCTGGCCGCCCAGCCGTCCCTCGCTGCCGACCTCGCGGGCCACCCTGGTGACCTCGGCCGCGAAGGACGACAGCTGGTCGACCATGGTGTTGATCGTGGTCTTGAGCTCCAGGATCTCGCCGCGGGCGTCCACGTCGATCTTCCTGGTGAGGTCGCCCCTGGCCACGGCGGTGGTGACCTGGGCGATGCTGCGCACCTGGTTGGTGAGGTTGTCGGCCATGGAGTTGACGTTGTCGGTCAGGTCCTTCCAGGTGCCCGCGACGTTGGGCACGCGGGCCTGGCCGCCGAGCTGGCCTTCGGTGCCGACCTCGCGGGCCACCCTGGTCACCTCGTCGGCGAAGGCGGACAGCGTGCCGACCATCGTGTTGATCGTCTGCGCGAGCGCGGCCACCTCCCCCTTGGCCTCGACGATGATCTTCTGCGACAGGTCGCCCTTGGCCACCGCGGTCGCCACCTGGGCGATGCCGCGCACCTGGTCGGTCAGGTTGGAGGCCATGAAGTTGACGTTGTCGGTGAGGTCCTTCCAGGTGCCCGACACGCCCCGCACGGTGGCCTGGCCGCCGAGCTGGCCCTCGGTGCCGACCTCGCGGGCCACGCGTGTCACCTCGTCGGCGAAGGCGGACAGCTGGTCGACCATCGTGTTGATGGTCTCCTTGAGCTCGAGGATCTCGCCGCGGGCGTCCACCCTGATCTTCTGCGTCAGGTCGCCCTTCGCGACGGCGGTGGTGACCTCGGCGATGCTGCGCACCTGGGCGGTGAGGTTGTCGGCCATGACGTTGACCGACTCCGTCAGGGCCTTCCAGGTGCCGGAGACGCCCTTGACGTCGGCCTGGCCGCCCAGCCGTCCCTCGGTGCCCACCTCGCGGGCCACCCTGGTCACCTCGTCGGCGAACGACGACAGCTGGTCGACCATCGTGTTGAGCGTGTTCTTCAGCTCCAGGATCTCGCCGCGCGCCGAGACGGTGATCTTCTGGCTGAGGTCGCCGCGCGCCACCGCGGTCGCCACCTGGGAGATGTTGCGCACCTGGGCGGTCAGGTTGCCGGCCATGGCGTTCACGGAGTCGGTAAGATCTTTCCACGTGCCTGACACACCCGGCACGTCGGCCTGACCGCCCAGCCGTCCCTCGGTGCCGACCTCCCTGGCCACCCTGGTGACCTCCGAGGTGAACAGCGACAGCTGGTCGACCATGCCGTTGAAGACGTGGGCGATCTCGCCCAGCAGGCCGTCGGCGTCGCCGGGCAGTCGCGTGCCGAAGTCGCCGTCCCTGACGGCGGTGAGCCCGGCCAGCAGCTGCCGCAGCTCGAGCTCTCCCGTCTGGCCGACCTGCCGCGCACCCGACCGGCTGCCGCTCACGCTGTCGCCCGCCCCCTCAATATCGTTGCCATGAGACAAATATTGACAGGAGGCTAGCGCAGAGGATCATGTATCGACAATCCGTAGCGGTGACCAACTATTTGCTATGGTGCAAAGAACCTCTCCATCCGCTAGGAATGGCACGTGGCACTCCGAAACGGCCTGAACGCCGTCTACCAAGCGATGCGCGCCGCTGCACCGTACGCTCTGGCCGAAGCGGTCCGCGATGCGCTCATCGGGCACGGATCCGCGCGGAGCGTGGAGCTCCTGCTGGCCGACTACGCGCTCGTGGCACTGCGACCGGTGCTCGCCGACCCCGACCCGGCGACCCCCGAGATCCGCATCGACTCCAGCGCCGCCGGGCGCGCCTTCGCCTCCCAGCAGCCGCTCTGGGAGGACGCCCACAGCACCCTCTACCTGCCCGTCACGGCCTGCGGCGAACGGTTCGGCGTCCTCGGCGTCCGCCTGCCCGCCCCGCCCGAGCCCGACGAGATGCCCGACTTCGGCGAGGTGGCCGCCGCGCTCGCGCACGGCCTGCTCGGCGCGGACCGGCTCACCGACCGCTACCAGCGGGCCCGCCGCCTGGCCCGGATGACGCTGGCCGCCGAGATGCAGTGGGGCCTGCTGCCCGGCTACGGCCACCGCGGTACCGGCTACCGGCTCGCGGGCCAGCTCGAACCGGCCTACGCCGTCTACGGCGACAACTTCGACTGGAGCTGCGGCCCCGGCTCGCTGACCGTCTCGATCACCAACGGCATGGGCGAGGGCATGCGCGCGGCGCTGCTCACCACGCTGGCGGTCACCGCGCTGCGCAACGCCCGCCGTTCGGGGGCGAACCTGGAAGAGCAGGCCGGCCTCGCCGACGAGGCGGTCTACGCGCAGTACGGCGGGCGCGAGCACGTCTCGACCCTCCTGCTCCACTTCGACGCCGTCACAGGGCAGCTGTCCGCCGTCGACGCCGGCTCCCCGCGCATGATGCGCCTGCGCGGCACCGACGTCGAGACGATCAAGCTGGAGCAGCAGCTTCCCCTCGGCATGTTCGGCAACACCGCCTACACCGAGCAGAGTGTCACGCTCCAACCCGGCGACCGGCTCGTCGTCATGACCGACGGGGTGTACGACGCGCGGTCGCGGCAGGACGGCTCCTTCGGCGAGGCGCTGCTGGAGTCGGCCGTCAGATCCACACGCCTCCAACCGGCCGACGAGGCGGTCCGTACCATGATTCGTGGCATGCTGACCTTCAGAGAAGGCGTGGACGTCTTCGACGACGCCGTCGTGGTCTGCCTTGACTGGACGGCCGAGCAGCAGGCTGATGACCTTCCCCCCGCCAGGGGCGACGTCATGTGACGGACGCGCCCTCGGCTCGAACCTGGATTGCCGCATGAACGACCATCACGAGCTCGGTCACCTCGACCCCGCCACCGGGGCCGCCGTCGAAAGCGCCGCCGCGGCGCTGATCGCGGTCTGGGCGTACTCCCGCCACTCCGCGGCCACCCAGGTCTCCTCCACCCAGCTCCAGGCGCTGCTGACCATCGAGCGCCACGGCGAGATCAACCTCGCCAGGCTGGGCGAGGCGCTGGGCGCGCTGCCGTCCTCCACCAGCAGGCTGTGCGACCGCCTGGAGGCGACGGGGTGGGTACGCCGCGCGGCCTCCCACGACGACCGGCGCGAGCTGACCATCCGCCTGACCGCCTCGGGAAAGGCCCTGCTGGAGGAGCTGCGCAAGCGGCGCCGCGACGACCTGGCCCAGGTGATGGACCAGATGCCGCCCGCGGCCCGCAAAGCTCTCCTGCGCGGGCTGCGGGCCTTCACCGCGGCCGCCGACCGGGTCACCGACCAGCGGGTCGACCGTTCCGACGAGAACTGGACCCTCATCGCGGGACGGTTCCTGGCCTGACCGGGACGGCGTCAGCTCACTGGAGCAGCCGGGCCGAGCGGACGGCGGGGGCCAGCGGCCGCCCCACCCTGGCCACGTGCAGGAGAGTCCGCGGGTCGGCGACGCCCAGCCGCTCGGCCAGGCGGTCGCGGGTGGCGGCGCAGTCGATGATCTGGCTGAGCGGGTGGGTGGCGTAGCCGAGCGCGGACAGCGCCAGCCACTGCCGCATCAGCGCGCGGCCCGCCTCGACCTGGTCGTCCACGGCCCCGACCAGCACCAGCACGTCGCCGTCGTGGTCGAGCAGCCCGCGGGCGGCGCCCGCCAGCAGCCGGGGCAGGCCGACCCGGCGCAGCGCCGGATAGGCGGCCAGGGCGGCGCGCAGACCTGCCGTCTCGGCGGAGCTCAGCCCCAGCGCCTGGTGCGTGAGGCCGTCGAGCCGGTAACGGGGATGAGCCGGGGTCAGCCGCAGCCACGCGCGTAGCTCGCCGGTGACCGCGGCGTCGGACCACTGGCGCACGTCGGCCGCGTGCAGCAGGTCCGCCACGTCACGGCAGGCCAGGCGGCGCGCCTCGAGCCGTCCCTGGCCGCGCAGCCGCTCCAGGACGTCGGCGGGCAGGCCTCCCGGGTGGTAGGCGCCGCGGTTGGTGCCGCGCCGCCGTACGTCCGCCGTGGTGAAGGGGGTCTGGTACGGCTGCGCCGTGCCGTACAGGAAGCCCACCCTGGCCAGGCCGGGGTCGGGCCGGAAGCCGACGCGCAGACCCGCCGAGGCGCAGACGATCAGGCAGCACTCGACGAACGCGCCCAGGCTGAGGCGCAGGTCGCGGCCGGTGGGGTCGCCGATCGGCAGGCAGCGCTCCGGGTCCCACCCGACCATGGCCTCGGCCCCGTGGTAGGTGAGGGTCCACGGCTGGGTGTTGTGCGCGCTGGGCGCGCGCCAGAAGTCCGGCTCGAGGGCGCGCAACTCGTCGATCAAGTGAGGTTCTTCTCGTAGAAGGTGTAGCCGTGCAGGGGGCGGCCGCCCATGGCGACGTACTGCGCGGCGGAGGCCGGGTTGACGCGTTCGACGTAGGTGCTGCGCAGCGCCAGGTAGCCGCCGCGGCGCAGGCCCTCGTGCAGCTCGCGGGACAGCAGGCGCATGTAACCGTGGCCCTGCTCCCCTGGGACGGTGCCCTTGATGATGAGCACGGCCTCGCGGCGGTGCCGCTTGCGGACAGCCAGCAGCCTGAGCTGGTTGAGAAGGTGCAGGTTCCCGCCGACCTCCGCGACGAAGCGCGAGATGTCGGGTACGCAGAGCACGAAGGCCACCGGACGGCCCGCCTTCGTCAGGTACAGCAGCAGCGACTCGTCCAGCAGGAAGGCCAGGCCGTCGGTCTGCTCGGCCAGCTGCTCGGCCGAGATCTCGGTGTAGTAGCCGAGCTGGGCGAAGCTGGCGTTGAGCATCTCGCGCAGGATCGGCAGCTGCCAGCCGATCCGCCTCCTGTCGCCGCGGTGGATCCGCAGCCCCTCGGCCGCGATGCGGGAGTCGTCGAAGGCGAACACCGGCTCGTCGGGCACCGGGCAGATCCAGGTGTCGGACTCGAACCTGCGGGTGAACCCCGTCCGCTCGTAGGTGCCGGGGTAGTACGGGTGGTTCCAGGCGCTGTCGATGAAGCCGCGCTCGCCGAACCCCGAGGTGATGACCCCGCCCGACTGGTTCGGCAGCAGCGACACCGGGCCGAAGACCGACTGCCTGCCCGCTGCGCGCCCGGCCGCGCAGATGCCGTCCAGCAGTTCCTCCCCCGCCTCCTGCGTGAACTCGGTCAGCCCGAACAGCTGCGCGGCCGTGCCGAGCTTGGCGTCCAGGGCGGCGTCGGTGTGCAGGGTGGTCCGCCCGACCACCTCTCCCCCGCGTTCGAGCAGGCACAGCCGTACGCCCCGGCGATGCCAGGCGCGGACGGTCGCGTGCAGCGGCGGCACGAAACGCGGGTCGCCGCCGTAGATCCGGTCGGTGAGCCCGAGGAAGGCGCGCAGGTCGCGCCCGGACTCGACGGGACGCAGGCTCACCCGCGGCTCACCCGCGGCCCCTCGCCCTCCTCGGCGGACAGCGGCGTGAACGTCTCGATGTGCGCCATCGGACCGCCCTCCGCCCGCCAGACGCCGTTGGAGTAGCCCTCGGGCTCGGCGTTGTAGAGGCGGATGTATCCCCCGGTGGCGTTCCTGGTGCCGTCGGTCACCCACTGCATCAGCCTGCGGTGGTGGCGGCTGCGGGCGAAGCGCAGCAGCGCGTCGCGGTCCTCGAAGAAGGCCAGCGTGCCCAGCGTGAAGGGGAACTCCCAGTAGACCTTGTGCCAGCGGTAGCCGCGCATCCGCTTCATGTCGCGCACCATGCGGAACCAGGTGAAGGTCAGCGTGATGATCGACAGCGGCCCGCGGTAGCGGGTGGCGCCGACGAACATCGCGGTGGCCTGCCCCTGCGGCGGCGCCTTGCTGAAGTCGGTGGTCCTCACGCGTCCTCCACCAGGTAGACGTTCTTCATCTTGGTCAGACCCGCGAACGGGCCCTCGCCGCTGTCGAAGATCCGCACGCGCAGGTCGGCGGCGGTCGGGTCCTCCTTGAGCGACTCGGCGAAGTCGCGCGAGACCCGCCGCAGGTGGGCCACGACGCCCTCACGGCAGATGCCGGCCAGCGCGTCGCGATCGGGCTCGGCGCCTTCGCGCAACTCGACGTTGATCACCGGGCGGTACTCCAGGCCGGGCAGCTCCTCCAGCGACAGGCAGAACCTGGAGATGCTCGCGGCGTACGGGTTGCCCTGGTAGAGGCCGTACTCCACGTCCTGCGGGTAGAGGTTGGCGCCCATGTAGGAGATCGTCGAGTCCTTGCGGCCGAACAGGAACAGCAGCGGCAGGTTCATCCGCTCGTCGGTCCAGGTGGCCGGGTAGTCGGCGCCCAGCGCCCGCCTGACCTCGGCCAGCGTGTGCAGCCTGGCCTCGTCACCGACGTTGTAGCGCAGCTTCGGCTGCAGGCAGCTCTTGGTGTTGATCGTGCACAGCAGCTCGCCGGAGCCGTTGACCTCCAGGAAGGTCTCCAGCGGGTTGTAGTGGAAGATCATCGGTAGCCGCTGCTCGCCCGGGCCGAGCAGGGCGTCACGCAGCCGCTGGTCGGTGGCCAGGCGCTTGCGCAACCGTACGGTGAAACCGCTCTCGGCGCCCATGCCGATCGTCAGGTCGCTGGCGCCGTACCCGGAACGGACCTCCTCGAAGCGCTCCTCCAGGTAGTCGCGCAGCGCCTCCGTCATGCCCTCGCCACCGACCATCCCCCGGATGCGGTAGTCCTTCCAGGGGAAGCCCGCGGCGTCGAGCCGGTCGCGCAGGTGCTTGAGGAAGGGCGGGTAGGCGGCCACCACGTAGTCGTAGCCGGGGCCGAAGTGCTCCAGCGTGTCGGCGATCTTCTCCAGGTCGGGGCCGGTGTTCTTGACCATCGCGATGCGGGCCATGGCGGCGCCGGTGGTCGTGCCGGTCGCCCAGGCGCCCATCGAGTAGGCGTTGATCACGAACAGCTTCTCGCCGGGGAAGACCAGCTCGATGTATCCGGCGGCGTTGCGGTAGATGCCCCGCAGCTCCCGCGGCCCGCGCACCCAGTTGTACGGCTTCCCGCTCGAACCCGACGACTCGTCCACGATCACGCCTGGCCGGTGCAGCCTGCCCTCCTGGCACCGGCTCTGCTCGTCGTAGACGGCGGCGTAGTTCTGCTTGGTCGTCTCGGGGAAGTCCGCCAGCCGCCTGGCGTCCTCGGCGCCGTGGCCGCGCACGAAGTCGCGGTAGGCGGGCACGTCCACGGCGGCGAACTGGCCGGCCACCCGGGCATGGACGCGGGCGAGCCGGTCGAGGGCCGGATGGTAGGAACGGGCCACGAACCGCCAGACGGCGGGATGCAGGCTGCCCAGCCGGTAGGCGCCGGTGAGCAGCCACGAGTACGCCTGCAGCCTGGCCCGGCGCCAGCGCTGTCGGGCGGTGAGCGGCCCGAGGCGCGGGCTCTTGCGCGTCATACCGGCGTAACTTAGCGAACACCTATCGATATCCGGTCAACGGCCCGGAAAATGTGCCGCCGACGGCCGGACGGCTCGGGTGTTTCGCACATCCGGCCAGCCGCCTTTACAAAGTAGATTTCATGTGACGCCCGACCGGGCGACCGGTGCGCTCCAGGGCGTAAGGACTTCGTGAGAAATGCCGGCCGAGAGCGGCCTTACGGTGATCACGACCCCCTCCCGCCCCTCCCGAAGGGACCTTCAGCATGCGCCGACACCTCCGCCGTCTCGCAGCGACGGCCGTGGCCCTGGCCGCGACCACGTCATTAGCCTCGATCACCTCTCCGCACGCCGCGGCGGCCGGCACAGCGGCACCCCTGCGCGCCGTCCACCTCGGCACCCTCGGCGGCACGTGGAGCATCGCCCGCGGTATCAACAACCACGGCCACGTCGTCGGCGACAGCCCGGTGGAGTCCGGGCTCAGCCACGCGTTCCTCTGGAAGAACGGCAAGATGACCGACCTCGGCACGCTCGGCGGCGAGACCAGCTTCGCCTCTGACGTCGACGACGACGGCCGCGTCGTCGGCTGCAGCGAGTTGCCTTCGGGTGAGTGGAGTCCCTTCCTGTGGCAGAACGGCACGATGACCGATCTCGGGGCGCACGGCGCACCCGGCTTCTGCGGCGCGGACGTCGCCCGCGGGCACATCATCGCCACTTTCGCCCCCACCCCCGGCTTCGCCGAGCAGCGCGCCTTCCTGCTGTCCGGTGACGTCAAGACCGTCATCGACCGCCGTCCCGGCCTGACGGCCAACGCCGTCAACGACAGCGGCCAGGTGGTGGGCGCCGACAACTACACCGTGGACGAGAGCGGCTTCCCGCTGTCGACGTACCGGGCGTACCTGTGGCACGACGGCACCGGCCGGGAGCTCGGCACGCTGGGCGGGATGAGCTCCCCCAGCTCGATCAACAACCTCGGCCAGGTGGTCGGCAACTCCGACACGGCCGACGGCCGCCGCCGCGGCTTCTTCTGGAACGGCTCCTCCATGACGCCCCTTCCCCTGCCCGCCGACGCTTCAGGCGCCGGCGCCGAGGCCATCAACGACCGCGGCCAGATCGTCGGCTCCTCCATCAAGGTCGGCGAGGTGTACGGCTTCGCCACCCTGTGGGCCGGCCCCACGTCCCCGCCCCGGACCCTGCCGCTGCCCGCCGATGTGAGGGTGGACTCCTCCGGAGCTTTCGACATCAACAACCAGGGCTGGATCGCCGGCTTCATCGACTACCACTGGAACACCGGTCTCAACACGCAGGCCGTCATCTGGCGCTGACCCTGGCCTCCACGGTGGGCGGGTGGGTGCCTCCGTGCCCGCCCACCCTGGTCGCCCTCCGTGACCTCGGGTCTTGGACGAATCGCCGCTTGGGTCTTGCGCGCGCGCCGGAAGGACCTTACCCTGCGGCGTTAGTTAGGAAGTCTTCCTAACTATCCCCCTGGAGGACCCGCGCATGACATCTCGTCTGAGAGCCGCCGCCCTGGCCGCCCTCCTCGTCCACCCCATCCTGTCAGCACCCCCGGCAGCGGCCGCCACCGCGCGGGCGGACGTCCTGCTGTCGCAGGGCAAGCCGGCCACCTCCTCCTCCGTGGAGGGCAGCGGTTTCGGCGCCGGCCTGGCGGTCGACGGCGACACCGGCACCCGCTGGGCCAGCGCCGAGGGCCACGACCCCGAATGGATCAGCGTCGACCTCGGCGCCGCCGCCACGATCAGCAGGGTCCGGCTCACCTGGGAGGCGGCCTACGCCAAGGCCTACCGGATCCAGACCTCCGCGGACGGCTCCACCTGGACCGACGCCTACTCCACCAGCACCGGCGACGGCGCCGTCGACGACCTGGCCGTCACCGGCACCGGCCGCTACATCCGCCTGTACGGCACGACCCGCGGCACGCCCTACGGCTACTCGCTGTGGGAGTTCGAGGTCTACGGCAGCACCGGCGGCGGCGACACCACGGCCCCGACCGCCCCCGGGAGCCTGCGCGCCACGGCCACCACCTCCAGCAGCGTCTCGCTCGCCTGGAACGCCGCCACCGACAACGTCGGCGTCACCGGGTACGACGTCTACCGGGACGGCACCCGGGTCGCCACCGCCACGGGCACCACCCACACCGACACCGGGCTGAGCGCCTCGACCGGCTACTCCTACACCGTCAAGGCCCGCGACGCCGCCGGGAACACCTCTCCGGCCAGCACCGCGATCACCGCGACCACCCAGGCGAGCCAGGGCGGACCCGCCGTCCCCTTCGGCAGCCACACCATCCCCTACGCCGCGGGAATGCTGCGCCCCTCGGGCGACCAGGCCACGCTGGACCAGAAGGTGATCGACTACTACCGGCGGTGGAAGGCCGCCTTCGTCCGGCAGAACTGCGGCAACGGCTGGTACCAGGTCATCTCCCCCGACGCCGACCACCCCTACGTGGGTGAGGCCCAGGGCTACGGCATGGTGATCGCCGCGACGATGGCCGGAGCCGACCCCGACGCCAAGAAGATCTTCGACGGGCTGGTCAAGTGGATGCTGGACCACCCCTCGTCCATCAACCCCGACCTGCTGGCCGCCGAGCAGGACACCTCCTGCCAGAGCGTCGAGGGCGGGGACGCCGCCACCGACGGCGACATGGACGTCGCCTACGGCCTGCTCCTGGCCGACCGCCAGTGGGGCAGCTCCGGCACCTACAACTACCGTAACCTCGCGATCAGGCACATCAACGCGATCAAGCACGACGAGCTGAACCCGTCCACCAACCTCCTCAAGCTGGGCGACTGGGCCGATTCGGGCGACCAGCGGTACTACGTCTCCCGCGCCTCCGACTGGATGGTGGACCACTTCCGTGCCTTCCGGAAGGCGACCGGTGACGCCACCTGGGACACCGTGCGCACGGCGCACCAGAACCTGATCGCCTCGATGCAGGCGAACTACGCTTCGGGCACCGGCCTGCTGCCCGACTTCGTGGTCAACACCAACACCACGCCCAAGCCGGCCTCTGGCAAGGTCCTGGAGCACGTCAACGACGGCTACTACTGGTGGAACTCCTGCCGCGTCCCGTGGCGCATCGGCGCCGACGCGGTGACCAGCGGGGACGCCAAGTCGCTCGCGGCGGCCCGCAAGCTCAACTCCTGGATCAGGAGCAAGACCGGCGGCGACCCCGGCAAGATCGCCATCGGCTACCGGCTCAACGGCGCGCAGATCTCCAGCGGCAGCGACGCCGCCTTCTTCGCCCCGTTCGCGGTGGCGGCGATGACCGACTCCGGCAGCCAGGCCTGGCTGGACTCCCTGTGGAACAAGATGGTCGCCACCCCGATCGACGCGGAGAGCTACTTCGCGGCCAGCATCCAGCTCCAGGTCATGATCACCGTGACCGGCAACCACTGGGTCCCCTGACGGCCGACCCCGGCCGGTGTGGGTGTGACCCCGGACTCCGCCCGCACCGGCCCCACCCACGCCGGCCCCGGCCGGACCCGCCGTCAGTCGCCGGCTCCGGCCGGCGCCGCTGCGGTTCCTGCTGCCCGCCGGCACCGCGGGCACGGCGTGGTGGACGACCACGTCGGGAGCTGCGCGTCCGGCCATCCAGCGGGCCCCGCGCCAGATCATCGTCACAGCCGCCGCGATCCTGCCCGGGAAGGCGCGGCGCGAGCGCTGTCTCGAGCAGTGGCTCGCCGACGGCGAGGGGCGGCGGAGCTGGGGATCAGCGCACTGTCCGTGGCGTTCGGGGCCGTCAAGGCCGCGGTGGCGATGAACCTGACCCGCCGCTCGGCCGTGGCGCTCGGACTCGCGGTCGTGGTGGTCGTCGGCGGGATCCGGCTGATGATGACCACGTCCGGCTGGGTGCCCGCCATAGCCATGGCGGGCGTGGAGTTGCCGTTCCTGTTGCTGATCATCCCAGGTTCACCGACCGCGACACGCCGCAGCCCCACTGATCTCAACTCCTTACCGCCCTTCGCCGACGCGCTTACGAGCTGACCGGAACTGCGATGGTGCCTTGCGCCACGGCACACAGGGTCTCGAGACCATCAGGGCCCACGGTCGACAGCTCGCACTGGCAGACGACGCGGGTCCGGCCGGCGCGGACGACATGCGCGCGTGCGCGCAGCATCGCGCCGACGGCGGGCCGCAGATAGTCGATGGTGAACCCGGAGGTGACCAGGTTCGCGCCGGCCACAGTGCCGGCGGCGAAGGTCAAGGCGTTGTCTGCGGCATAGGCCAGGACTCCACCGTGAAGGAAACCGTTCTGCTGGCGCAGGTCGTCGCGAATGTCCAGCTCCAAGGTTGCCTTTCCGTCGCCGAAGGCGACCAGCCGTGCGCCCAGTAGAGCGCTGAACGGCTGGGCCGCCAAGACCTTGCGGGCGATCTCTATGGTGGGCAATGCTTCTCCATTCTCAACGTCGGCCATAGGTACTAACGAGAGGCCAGAATAGGAGCGGTACGAATCGCCGCGGTCTGGCCCTGGCGCAGACCCTCGCGGTCGAGCGGTCCGGAGATCGACATCATCCCGCCACGTGATCCCGACTGCCCTGACGGCCGAGCCTCTTCACCTACCGCCGTGACTCGGCATGGGTAGCCATGCTCCCGACTCCGGGACCTCTTGAGCCCGGAGCCCAGGATGCGCGTTGGCTCGGTGAAGGGGTCAGCGGTCGCACCGGCGGCAGTGAGGGCGGGTGCGGCGGGCGTAGCTGATGGCGGCCATACCAAAAGCCACCCCCCACAGCCAGTACATGGGAACAGAAACCCAGTAGAACCGGCCAGGCAGCCCCTGGCCGAAGCCGAGGTCATCCGCGCCGCTCACCAGCGTGCCCAGCATCTTGGTAAGGATCATCCCGAAGTGCACGGTCATCGCGATGGATATCCCGCGCAGCCCGCGGTGGCGGCGTAGGCCGCCCCTTTCGCCCACCTCGGCGCGTGCTCGGCCCGCGCGACCTCCGTCGTGCGGCCACAGGCGAGGCAACCGCCGCGCAGGCGCCGCGCGTGCATCAAGGCCACAGCGGCTACCAGCGCTCCTCCGTCAGGCACGCGGTACGGCTGAGGAAGCCCAACGGAAAGAACCGCACGCCGATGCCGGGCAGCAGCCCACCGACCACGTCCAGCACGAACAGGGCCGCGGCCACGATCAACACCCCGCTCACGATCCACGCCCCGGCCAGCAGGACGCGACGGGCCACAATCGACCGCCGCAGCCGCGCGAGCCCGACCGTGACCGCCACCGCGGCCAGACAGAGCACGACCGCCTTCCACCCGGAGAAAGCGATCAGATCGACGCCTACCGGAGACATCTGTGGCGGGCTGTCGACGAACGCCCAGTGCGCCTGGAGCGTGCCGTACAGCAGGGCTCAGGCAAGCACCGCGCGCGGCGCCCACGAGTTCCAGGCCGGCGCCGGCCCGTCCTCGGCGGAGGTCATCGGGGCACCGCCCGCAACGGGAGCTCGCGCGTCGGGCGGCGCTGCAGCTCGCGCGTGCTCAGGAACAGCAGGACGGCCCACACCGAACAGTAGCCGCCGAACAGCGCGCCGCCCCGGTCAGTGAACAGCCCGGTGCCCAGCATGCCGACGCCGCCCACGGCTGCCATCGCCGTGACCAGCCAATGCAGCGCGAGCAGGATCCTGCGCGGCCACCGCCCCGGCAGGCTGAGCCGGCCAATGATCAGGACCGCGATGATGAGCAGCGCGCTCCCGGCGTTGGCCCACTGCGCCAGCGCCACCTCCCCAGGCCCGTACACCTGGTAGCTGTCGGGCGACACGTGCGGCCCGCCCGTGACGCCGAGCCGTCCATCCAGGGCGTACGACACCTTCGACGCCACGTACAGGCCCGTCCATGCCATCGCCGCATACGCAATCCTCATGGCTCCTCCTCGGCTACCACTGTGCTGCGACGTCCACGGGACGGGTCTCCCCCGGCAAGGGGATCCGCCTCCCTCGCGCGGGGGGGCATCTCACTGCACAGGATGGGAATCCGCTAAGCAGCCGATCTTCGGAGCTCTTGCCTCACATGGAGCAGAGTGCCGATGGGGCCGACGCTGTGCGGCATCCCAGGTTCCGGCATGCTCATCGCCAGGCGAGCACATCGTAAGCTCGCGCCAGGTCATCGGCCCACGGCGTGTCGTGATCACGCTCAAATGCGCTGTACAGGCGCTCTCTGACCCGGTCGCGATGCAGCCAGGTGAGGACCGCGGCGGGTAGATGCACTCCTCTGACCCACCCGGTCACCAGGTCGGCGAGATGACGGTCTGCCGCTGGTCCGCGAATGGCGTCCCAATCGTCGAGGAACAGGCTCACGCTGTCGGTGAACTCGCCGACCACGCTGAGGAATTCGGCCGTGTCGCCGAACGAGCCGACCTGCGGTGGATACTTCGCCAACAGCGACCGCCAGACCGCCATGAGGTAGCCGTCGACAGCCTCCCGCTCAGCTGCGGGCCAGGCCCGCCAGCCCAGCCGGACCAGCAGGCCCAGGACCATACTCGGGTACAGCTCGTTTCCCGTGACGAGCCGCTCCAGCAGCAACGGCAGCAGACTCTTCACGTCGTCGTCGGTCCCGACCGTGTTCCCCAGGCTGATCGTCAGTGCGAACAGGTCATGCTCATCCACCCGCACCGAACCGCGACAGTGCGGACACCCGTCAAGGACCGCCCGGCGCGGGTAGCGGGCGAACACCTCCCGAAGCCGTCCCACAGCCACGCCCAGCCCCTCGTCCACCGGCCAAGTGTCGCACCCGGTATCCGCCACGGTCGCAGACGGATCGGAAGCGCCCGCCGGGCTCGGAGCGCAGCAGGGTGGATGGGCGGGCCGCAGCGTGGCGTCGTCATGCTGCTCCGCCGTGAACTTTCCTGTCTATGGGCCGCGTTGGGACTTGCGAGGGTGTCTGTCCGCGTCGTTCCTCGCGGGCCTTCCCTCAGTCGTCATGAGTGCGGTTGTAAGCCCCGAGTTCTCCCTGCTTGGCGCACGCCTGTATGGGCTTCCCGTTCTTGGACGTGACTCGGTTCGGGCGGCGGTCGAGCCTGTGTGTACCAGGGCCAGGTTGACGGGACCTTCTCCACGGCGTTCGAGGTACCGGCCAGGCCAGCCGGCGCCGCCGTACGGCCAGCCACGCGGGCGCGGTGCCGGGGGCGCGGCGGAAGCTGATGGCGTTGGCCGCAGACCACCGTGTGCACCGGGACGCCGAAGACCCCATCCCGAGTAGACGTCTGAGCCGCGCCGCGCCCCCATCGAAGGGGCGCACGTTGGATGAGGCTGACGGCTATCGGCTTGCCGCGATCATCGCGTACAAGGGCGGCAACCCACGCCAGGCTCGTCCTGCGCGGGATCGAGGCTTCCGAGGATGCCGCGGAACGTCACGGCCACCTCGTCACCGGCATGGAGGCCCTGGTCTGGCAGGGCGAGCTGCACGGCATCCCGGAGGAGTCGTCGTCAGCAATACCTTATTTCATCTAGGTAAGATAGATCTATGGCGGGCATTGAACGAGTCACACAGCCCACGTTGGACGTCCTCGAAGCGCTGGTTCAGGCCCAGCAACGGAGTGAGGAGATGCACGGCTGGGCCATCATGAAAGCCACCGGCCGCGCCGGTCCCACCGTCTACAAGGTCCTCGACCGGCTCGAAGACGCCCACTGGGTCAAGGGGAGATGGGAAGAACTCGCCGACGACCAGCCCGGCCCGCGTCGCCGGTTCTACGAGCTGACCGGCGAGGGTGTGCCCGCCGCCCGCGCTCTCCTGGCCCAGCGCCGCCCGTCCGCGCTCACGACCCGCCCGGCGCTCGGCTTCGCGCCGCTCGCCTGGCTGAACACGCTACTGGCCGGAGGTGCTCGTTGAGCGGCTGGGAGATCATATTCGCCTTCGTCGCGGGCCTGATCGTCAACGAGATGTGCGACGTCTCGCCGTGGCTGGCGAAGAGGCTCGTCCGCTGGTCCGCTCACCTTCGGTATCGGGACTCCATACGCGCGCAGGTCCGCGCCGAGGAGTTGATCGCGCTGATCGACTCGCGGCCCGGCAAGCTGCTCAAGCTGTTCACGGCCATCGGATTCCTAGGTGCCGGCACGGGGGTTCGCGTCTGGGATCACCTCCGAGACCTACGAAGAGGCGCAAGGTTCCGGAGAAGCGACCCCGGGCTGGTTACTCTCACGCTCGAGAGAACGGTGAAACTAACCTGGGGCCGCCGCCGCAGCCCGTTTCCGTCGCGGCGGAGAGTTGGCGCCGTGCCACCAAGCGATTGAAGGCGTGAGATGAGGCGAGCAGATCTTCCCCAACCGGGCCGCGATCATCCGGCTGGTCGGGGCTGTACTGGCCGAGCAGACCGACGAGTGGGTCGAAGCACGCCGCTACATGGGCCTGGGCATCCTCGCCAAAGCCCGCGTTCGGGTGATTCCCGGCGACACACCAGCCCAGAACCGGCAGCACCGGCCCATGGTCGAACGCTCCATCGCCTGGCTGATTGAGCCTGAAGGCCGCTGCCGCCGTCTGCGCCATCGCGACACCGCCGCCGCCCACTGGTGGCTGCGCACCCGCATGGCAGCGCTCAACCTCCGCCGTCTGCTCAACCTTGGCCTGCGCCGAGTAGCCGGCAGCACCTGGATCCTGCCCACCTCCGCCTGACCCTCCCTTCACCGCGTACGGGCCGCGGCGATCACCTCCTGGACGGCGTCGAGGACCAGGCCGGGCCGCGTGATGTGCACGTAGTGGTCGGCCGTGTCGGCGACCACCAGCCGGCCGCGCGTCGACAGGGCGGCGAGGTCCGCAGCGCGTGCCGTAGCGGTCGCCTCCTGGCCGGACGGGGAGATCACCACGACCGGCAGGTCGCCCCACGCCCGCGGCCGGACCGTCGCGCGCACCTGTGCGGCGCCGTCGGCGGCCGCCCACGCCTCGGCCCGGGCGGCCGCCATGCTGCCGGAGCCGTAGACGACGACGGCGTGCTCGCGAGCCGCCCCGGTGGCCGAGGCCGGCACGAAGGCGTCGCCGAACAGCCGGAGCAGGCCCAGGCGGGCGGCGAGCTGGTAGGCGGTGAACTGGACGGCCAGCAGCGGCCGGGAGACCTCGATCGCCCCGGCGGCCGTCTCGTCGGTGACGTCGACCAGCACCAGGCCGGCGGTGAGTTCCGGCCGGCGGTCGGCGAAGATCCGCACGCTGTTGCCGCCGAAGGAGTGCGCGACCAGGACATAGGGACCCGCCTCACCCGCGGCGGCCAGCAGCGCGTGCAGGTCCTCGGCGGCCCGCTCGGCGGTCGGCGGCGACGGGCTCCGCCGGCTCCACGCGTATCCGGCCCGGTCGTAGGAGCACACCCGGTTGCCCTCTGACAGCCGCCGCTGGATCGGCTCCCAGCTCGCGCTCGACTCGGCCAGGCCCGCCTCCAGGACGACGGTGGGCGCGCCGGTCCCTGTGCAGTGCAGGTGCAGGCGGTGGCCGCCGACGTCGACCAGCCGTCCCGGCATCCGGTGGCGTGCGGCGTCGCCCTGCCGGGCGACCGTCTCGTACAGGAATCCCCCGCTCACGGCCAGCACGAGCAGGCCCGCGGCCCACAGGGCGCCCCGCCGCAGCAGCCGCCGCCGCGGCCGTGCCGCCGGCGCATCTCCACGCGTCATGCCTCGAACCTAGGGACGCGGCCCGCCCGTCACCTCCTCCGCGCAGACGGAGCCGCCGCTACGACCCGCGCCCCGGCCGCCGCCGCCCTCTCCTCCGGCAGGACGACGCGGCCGTGGGAGCGCGGTCCCAGGGCCGGTCCCGGGCCCCGGGCCGGCCGCGCCGGTGGCCGGTGCGGGCGGCCGGCGGCTCTAGACGCACCGTCCGGCCAGCCAGGCCCGGTAGTCCTTGGTGTAGTTGGTCATCACGCTCTTGGGGGCCTGGTTCAGGACGGCCTGCCAGCGGGCCGTGTTGCCGCGCCAGTCCGGTGGCGGCTCGTCCCATCCGACGCTGTCGGTCCACCGGGCGGCCGACCCCTTGAGCAGCCCGGGATGGCGCCTGGCGAGCTCGCCCTGGATCCAGGAGTCGGTCGAGTAGACCAGGATCCGCTGCCTGCCCTGCCGTTCGACGATCGGGTCGGAGATCTCCTTCCATCCGCGCGCCGCGTGGCCGGAGGTGAGGACGGCCTTGGTCTCGGGCTTGATCTCGAGCAGGGCGACCAGGTTCCTGGCGGCCACATGGTCCAGCCACTCCCGCAGCGTGTACACCCGCTCGCCGGTGTAGGGACCGCGGGAGACGCGGCGGCTCTGCAGGTTGTCGCTCCCGTAGGCCCACCAGATGTCGGTGATGTCGCGCCGGGTCCCCGTCAGGCCGTTGGTGGAGGTGTTGTGCCACATCACCGCCTTGGTGCCCTCCCTGGTGAGCTGGACGTCGGCTTCGACGCCTGCGGCACCCCAGGACTTCTGGTCGTCGACGCCACGACCGCTGTTGGGCTGGCGGACCTGGTCCTTGGCCATGTCGGCCGGGTCGTGGGGGTAGCCGCCGTGCCCGAAGACCAGCGGGCAGGCCGGCGCGCCCGCGACGGCCGGCGGGGCGCCGGTGAGGGAACCGGCCACGAGCCCGGCGGCCGCCAACGCGACGCCGGTCCTGCGCTTCGTCATCTGCCACCTAGGGGAGTCGTTCGGCACAACGGACGATCTACGTGGCGGGAGCCTAGTGATCCCGCTGACCCGCGATCAAGCACCGGGCGTCAGCCGCGGGACCGGGCGTGGACGATCAGCGCCCACACGAAGCAGCCGAACGAGCGGTGGCGGGACCACCAGGCCACCCATGAACAGGATCATGAAAACCGGGTTGAGGATGGCCACGTTGATCTTCTGCATGGCCTCGACGACGGCCTACCGCCAGACGTTCAGGCCGCGCGCTCAGGTGGCGGCCGTCATGGAGGAGGCGCCCTCCGCCGGCCGCAGGCGGCGCCGGGCCGGTTCGCGCCCGCGCGGCTGGCGGGGCGCGGCGGTCGCCGGCGGCGGCGCCGGAACGGGGCAGGTGACGGGCGAGCCGTGGGCGACCATGATCGGCTTGCCGTGGTGCAGGAGGGGCAGCGGGTCGCCGTCGAGCAGCGTGTAGGTGGCGCTGCCCTGGTCCACCCGCACCGCCAGCCTGCTCCCCCGCATCACGATGGTGAAGCCGAGCCGCGACAGCCCGTCGGGAAGGCGCGGCGCGAAGGTCAGCCCGCCGCGCCGGCTGCGCATGCCGGCCAGGCCGTTGACCAGGGCCATCCAGCTGCCCGCCAGCGAGGCGATGTGGAGCCCGTCGCGGGTGTTGTGCTCCAGGTCGTCGAGGTCCATCAGCGCGGCCTCGGCCACGTAGTCGTAGGCCAGCCGCAGGTGCCCGACCTCGGCGGCGAGCACCGCCTGGACGCCCGCCGACAGGGAGGAGTCGCGGACGGTGAGCCGTTCGTAGTAGTCGAAGTTGCGGGCCTTCTGCTCGGGGGTGAAGGCGTCGCCACGCCGGAACATGGCCAGCACCAGGTCGGCCTGCTTGACCACCTGCTTGCGGTACAGGTCGAAGTAGGGGAAGTGCAGCAGCAGCGGGTACTGCTCGTCGGTGGTGGCCGCGAAGTCCCACACCTCGTGGCCGGTGAACCCGGCCGCCTGGGGGTGGACGCCGAGCGTGGCGTCGTAGGGGACGTGTATCGCCTCCGCCGCGTCGCGCCAGCCGGCCATCTCCTCCTGGTCGACGCCGAGCTCGCGGGCGCGTTCGGGATGGCGGCCCGCGGCCTCGGCGGCGGCCACCAGGTTCTGCTGGGCCATCAGGTTGGTGTAGACGTTGTCGTCGGAGATGGCGCTGTACTCGTCGGGTCCGGTCACCCCGTCGATGTGGAAGCGGCCCTGGGCGTCGTGGTGCCCCAGCGACCGCCACAGCCGCGCGGTCTGCGCCAGCAGTTCGAGCCCGATCCCGCGGTCGAAGTCCTCGTCCGCCGTGCAGTCGACGTAGCGGACGACCGCGTCGGCGATGTCGGCGTTGATGTGGAAGGCCGCGGTGCCCGCCGGCCAGTACCCCGAGCACTCCTCGCCGTTGATCGTCCGCCACGGGAAGCCGGCGCCGCGCAGGCCGAGCTGGCGTGCCCGCTCCATGGCCAGCGGCAGGGTGGAGTGCCGCCAGCGCAGCGCGTGCGCGGCGCTGTCCGGCAGGACCTGGGTGAGCAGGGGCAGCACGTACGCCTCGGTGTCCCAGAAGCTGTGCCCGTCGTAGCCGGGCCCGGTCAGCCCCTTGGCCGGGATCGCCCTGCCCTCCGCCCGAGCGCCGGCCTGCAGCACGTGGAACATCGCGAAGCGCACCGCCTGCTGGACCTCGCCGTCCCCGTCGACCTGCACGTCCGCGTTGCCCCAGAACGTGTCGAGGTAGGCGCGCTGCTGGGCCAGCAGGCCGTCCCATCCGGTCTGCACCGCGCCGGTGAGCGCGGCGGCCGCCTGGTCGCGTACGGCAGGCTCCGACCGCGCGGCCGACCAGCCGTACCCGACGAACTTGACCAGGCGCAGCCGCTCCCCCGGGCTGAGGAACACCGTCACCGTCACCCGGCCGAGGTCGGGCCCGCTCTCGGCGCTGACCAGCACGTTGTCCGGCCCCTCGACGACGTGGTCCATGCCCGCCGCGACGATCAGGCGGCTCTCCCTGGTGCGGTGCAGCAGCCCTGCGCGAGCGTCCTTGGCGCCGTGCTCCAGGCCGAGCAGCGGGGCCTGCAGCGCGGCGGCGACCCGTGGATCGCCGCCGGGCGGCGGGAGCGGCTCGTTGGCGACGAGTTCCGACTGCACCACCAGCCGCACCGGGCGGGCCAGGGTCTCCACGTCGTAGCAGATGGCCGCCACCGAGCGCTGCGTGAAGGACACCAGCCGGGTAGAGGACACGCGCACCACGTCGTCGGAGGGCGAGGCCCATTCGGCCCGGCGGTGCAGCACCCCGGCGCGCAGGTCGAGCAGCAGCTCGTGCGAGCGCAGCTCCCCGTAGCGGACGTCGAACGGCTCGTCGTCGACGAGCAGCCGGATCAGCTTGCCGTTCGTCACGTTGATGACGGTCTGGCCGGACTGCGGGTAGCCGTAGCCCGCCTCCGCGTACGGCAGCGGCCGCAGCTCGTAGACGCCGTTGAGGTAGCAGCCCGGCAGGCCGTGCGGCTCGCCCTCCTCGAGGTTGCCCCGCCAGCCGATGTGGCCGTTGGACAGCGCGAACAGCGACTCGTAGTGGGCCAGGACGTCCAGGTCGAGGTAGGTGGCGCGCAGGCACCACGGCTCGGTGGGGAAGGCGGCATGGCTGATCACGGGTGCTCCAGGAGCTCGGCCAGGTCCTTCACCACGACGTCGGCGCCGTGCGCCCTGAGCTCGGCCGCCTGGCCCGCCCGGTCGACGCCGACCACGAACCCGAAGCCGCCGGCCCGGCCCGCCGCCACTCCCGCGAGGGCGTCCTCGAACACCGCGCAGCCGGCCGGGTCCATCGCGAACGCCCGCGCGCCCGCCAGGTACATGTCCGGCGCCGGCTTTCCCGCCAGGTGCTCCCGCTCCGCCGTGAGCCCGTCGACACGCACCTCGAACAGGTCCTCGATGCCCGCGGCGACCAGCACGTCGCGGCAGTTCGCGCTGGAGGAGACCACGGCGCGGCGCAGCCCCGCCTCCCGCGCCGCCTTGACGTAGCGCACCGACCCCTCGTAAGGCCGCACGCCGTCCTGCTTCATCTTGCGCAGCAGGATCACGTTCTTCCTGTCGGCCAGCCCCTTCACGGTATCGGCCCGCTGCGGGTCGTCGGGGCTGCCCTCGGGCAGTTCGATGCCGCGGGAGGCGAGGAAGGCGCGGACGCCGTCGGCGCGGGGCCTGCCGTCCACGTAGTCGTCGTAGTCGGCCACCGGGTCGAAGGGCACGTACGGCTCGCCGCGCGCCCTGGCCCGCTCTCTCAGGTAGCCGTCGAACATCTCCTCCCACGCGGCGGCGTGCACCGTGGCCGTCCGGGTGAGCACGCCGTCCAGGTCGAACAGGCACGCCCGCACGCCGCCGGGCAGTCCCAGGTCGTTTCCCTTCACCGCATTCCCCGTTTCCCCGCCTCCGGCCCCCGTGGCGTGATCCCCTTCCGCGCCGGGCGGCCGGCGGCTGCCCGGCCCGCTCAGGGCTGCTGCGACGGCAGGACCTGGTCGTAGTCGATCTCGACGTGGCGCGGCCCGCGCAGTACCGCGCTGGGACGGTAGGGCGGCGGGTCGGTGACCAGCCGCGGGTTGACCAGCCGGCTCACCAGCTCGCGCAGGGCGATCTGGGCCTCGAGCCGGGCCAGCGGCGCGCCGAAGCACTGGTGGATGCCCCCGCCGAAGCCGAGGTGCTGGATGTAGGGGCGGTCCGGGTCGAAGCGGTCGGGATCGTGCACGTGCGCGGGGTCGCGGCTGCCCGAGGCGAGCGCCAGGATGATGGAGGAGCCCTTGGGGATGTCGACGCCCGCGACGGTGATGTCGTCGAAGGCGACGCGCTGCGGCAGGAAGTGCACGGGCGGCTCGAAGCGCAGCAACTCCTCGACGGTGTGGATGATCAGTTCGGGCTCCTTGCGGAGCCGGTCGATCATCCACGGGTTGCGCAGGATGGTGAGCATGCCGTTGGCGATGAGGTTGACCGTGGTCTCGTGCCCGGCGAGCAGCAGCAGCGCGCAGGTCGCCATCACGTCGACGTCCGACATCGAGCCCTCGGGACCGCTGTAGGTGACCAGGCCCGACATGAGGTCGTCACCCGGATCGCGGCGGTGGGCCTCGGCGAGCTCGCCGAGGTAGCGGCCGAGCTCGAGCCTGGCGGCCTGGTGGCGCCGTTCCCGCTCCTCCGCGTCCCCCTCGCCGGGGCCGATGCTCTCCACGATCGCCGTGGCCCAGGTGTGGAAGCGGGGCTCGTCCTCGCGCGGTACGCCGAGCAGGTGGCAGATCACCGTGACGGGGAAGGGGTAGGCGACGTCGTCGACGACGTCGGCCCGCGTGCGGCCGTCGAGGCCGTCGACCAGGCCCGTGACGATCCGCTGGAGATCCCCGCGCAGGTTGTCGACCACGCGCGGCGAGTGCGGCGGTCCGAAATGGCGCATCGCCAGGCTCCGGAGCCGGTCGTGCTCGGGCGGATCGCGCATGATGAACGAGGGCGGCAGCCCGCCGGTGGGCGGCGGCTCGTTCAGGTTCTCGGCGTCGGAGCTGACCCGCGGGTCGTGCAGCAGCGCGACGATCGCGTCGTAGGTGCTGACGACGTAGCTGCCGTCCTCCTGGCGCGCCACGGGCGTCTTGCGGAGTTCGGTGTACAGCGTGTACGGGTCGGCCCGGTTGGCGAACTGGAGGATCTGCTCGTAAATGCTTGCCGGCGCCACGAAGGTGCCTCCCTGTCTTGTCGTTCGAGGGTGCTACTGCGAATGCCGTACGAGCGTGACGCGGCGTTCGGCCGGGTCGTGCCCGGTCACCACCACCGTCGCGCCCTCGGCCGGGGCCAGCCGCTGCGGGACCCCGGCGGGCACCGGCCGCACCTCCTGTGTCCGGCCGACCATGCGGGCCTCCGGCGGGAACGGCGCGGCCCGCTCGATCTGGTCCCGGTAGAAGTCCAGCCACATCGCCTGGTCGAAGGTGACCGCGGCGGTGATCCTGCCGCGGAAGCCGTAGACGGCGACGAACCTGCGCCGGTCCACCGAGCCCTGCACGATCGCGATCTCGTCGGCCACGGTCGGCACGCCGACCGACTTGATGTTGACGCCGAACTGGATGGACCAGAAGACCGGCAGCGACAGGTGCGGCCAGCGGTGGGCCTGGTCGCTGAGCATGTTGTGGGCGGCGATCTCGGCCTGGGCGACCGCGTTGCCCCAGTGCTCCAGCGCCATGAACTGGTAGTGGTAGACCGGGTGCGGGAAGCGCGCCACGTCACCGGCGACGAAGACGTCGTCGGTGACCAGGCCGTTGATGTCGAAGGCGCGGCAGCCCGCGTCGGTGGCCACGCCCCAGGGTCCTGCCGCCAGCCCGGAGCCCTGCAGCCATTCGACGTTGCGGATGGCGCCGAGCGCGACCACCGCCACGTCGGCCTCGACCCGGCTGCCGTCGGACAGCTCCGCCCCCACCAGCCGGCCGGCGGCGTCGCCTTCGAGCGCCCTGACGGTGACCCCGCACCGCAGGTCGACGCCCGCCTCGCGCTGCATGTCCGCCGCGACGGCGCCGATCACCTCACCCATCGAGCCGTGCAGCGGCGCCTGCCCGGCCTCGACGAGGGTGACGGGCAGATCGAGGTCGCGGCAGACCGAGGCCACCTCGCATCCGGTGAACCCGCCGCCGATGACCAGCACCCTGCCGACGCCGGCGGCCAGCCGGTCCCGCACCTGGCGTGCCTCTTCGAGGGTGCGCAGCACGTACACCCCGTCGAGCGCGGCCTCTTCCGGTTTCGGCCACGGTCTGGCCCGCGCGCCGGTGGCGATCAGCACCTTGTCGAAGTCGATCGTCCGGCCGTCGGCGAGGCGGACCTGCTTGGCGCCGAGGTCGAGCCCGGTCGCGGGGGTTCCCGCCACCCATTCGACGTCGATCTCCCGCAGGTGGGGCAGCATGGTGTGCTCGGCCTCGACCATGCCCTTGAGCACCTGCTTGGACAGCGGCGGCCGGTCGTACGGCTGGTACGGCTCGTCGCCGACCAGGGTCACGGTGCCCTTGAAGCCGTCCCTGCGCAGGACGCCCGCGGCGCGGCCGCCGGCCAGGGACGCGCCGACGATGACGATGTGCCCGCTGCGCTTGAACTTGCCGTCGCTGTCACTCGTCGGGTGTGACAGCTCGGGGTCCACGGTTCGGTGCTGGGTGGCCATCCGGTCGAGGTGGATGGCCTGCACGGGACAGGCGGCCGCGGCCTGGAGCACCCGCTCGCGCTGGCCGTCATCGGGGTCGGTGTCGTAGAGAAGCGCTTCCTGGCCGAGCATGACGAACGCGTCCGGCGCCAGGAAGGCGCACTGCCCGTATCCCTGACAGCGTGTGAGATCAACGACTACGCGCACGGCGACTCCCCCCGTCGTTCCAGGCGGGCATCCGCCGCCCAGGCCGATCTGACACCTCCTTACCCGGCGCTTCGTTGGCGGTAAGTGAAGAAAAGTCATCGTTTGGGCATTTTCGCCGCATCGATGCGCTCGGTGGGGATGGTCAACAGGAGCCACTCTTGGAATCTTGAATGCGCGTTCCAGATATGGGGTAGAGTGAGCCGCGTGGCGAGAACGAGGGAGTTCGACACCGACGCGGTGGTCGAGGCGGCGATCGGCGTCTTCTGGAGCAAGGGCTACGCCGCCACCTCCATCCAGGACCTGGTCGAGGCGACGGGGATCGGCCGCGGCTCGTTGTACGCCGCCTTCGGCAGCAAGGAGGGGCTGTACGAGGCGGCGCTCACGCGCTACGCCGAGCGCTCCTCCGCCGACATCGCCGCCCGCCTGGACAGCGCGGCACCCATCCGCGAGGTGCTAAAGGATGTGCTGATCGCGCTGGTGGAGGCCACGGTCACCGATCCCGGGCGGCGTGGCTGCCTGATCACCAACACCGTGACCGAGCGGCTGCCCGCCGACCCGGTCGCCGGCAGGGTGGCGGGCGGGGCGCTCGACCGCAACGCCACGGCCTTCACCGCCGTGCTGCGCCGCGCCAGGGAGCGCGGCGAGCTGCCGCCCGACGCCGACGTGACCGCGATGGCCGACCTCCTCGTGACCACGATCCAGGGCCTGCGCGTCCAGGGCAAGGCGGGCGCCGACCGGCGGCGGCTGGTGGCCGTCGTCGAACTGACGCTTTCTGTACTGTTCATTCACGATTGGAGTTCGATATGACCAGGGTCGCAGTGCTGGGCACGGGGATCATGGGCGCGGCCATGGCGCGCAATCTGGCGAGGGCGGGCCACGAGGTGGCGGTCTGGAACCGGACGAGGGAGAGGGCGCTGCCGCTGGAGGCCGACGGCGCGGTCGTCGCCGCCGGCCCGGCCGAGGCCGTGGCGGGCGCGGAGGTCGTGATCACGATGCTGAACGACGGTGACGCGGTCCAGGAGGCGATGTCGGCGGCCGCGCCCGGGCTGCGCGCCGGGCAGGTGTGGGCGCAGATGAGCACCGTCGGCGTCGCCGCCATCGACCGGCTCGCCGAGGTCGCCCGGTCACACGGGCTGGTGTTCGTGGACGCGCCGGTGCAGGGCACCCGGCAGCCCGCCGAGGCCGGGACACTGGTCATCCTCGCGGCGGGGCCCGCCGACGAGCGGCTGGAGCCGATCTTCTCCGTGATCGGCGCCAAGACCCTGTGGGTCGGCGAGGTAGGGGCGGCCACCCGGCTCAAGCTCACGACGGTCGGCTTCGGGATCTCGCTGACCTCGGTGGTCGCCGAGGCGCTGGCGCTGGCCAAGGGGCTCGGCGTGGATCCGGCGCTGTTCGGCGAGGTCATCACCGGCGGGCCGATGGACAACCCGTACCTGCAGGCGAAGGTGAAGGCCATCCTGGCCGGGGACTACACGCCCAGCTTCACCGTGCGCAACGCCGAGAAGGACACCCGGCTGATCGCCGAGGCGGCGGCGGGCGCGGGCGTCGCGGTGGACCTGGCCGAGGCCGCGGGCGAGCGGTTCAGGAGGGCGGAGGCTCAGGGACACGGGGACGACGACATGGCGGCGAGCTACTTCGCGAGCTTTGCCGCGAATGCATCCGATGACCAGGGGCCCCTCCCCGCAGGCGCGTGAAGTCGCGCGGCGAGGAGACCACCTGGCACAAGCCCGACCACCAGGTGGTGGAGGCCTCGGTGGAGATGTCGGCCTGCGTCCTGGCCACCGGGTAACCGAGAGCGCCGCGATGGGCCTGCGCGTGCTGGGCACGGCGGCCGGTGGTGGTCTCCCCAGTGGAACTGCGCGTGCCCCGGCTGCTCCGGGGCACGCGCCCATCCGTGGCGGCGCCGCCGCCAGGCCTCGCTCGCGGTCGAGCTCGACGGCGGCAGCCGCTTCGTCGTGAACGCGACCCCCCGGCATCGCCGACCGGATCGAGCTGACCGGCGCGCTGCACCCGGGCCCCCAACCACGCACGACACCGCTGGCGGGCGTCATCCTCACCGCTGAAGGCGGGGAACGTGCGCGAGCACCCGCCGGCTGACCCCGCACCCCTCGCCGCGCCGGCTCGACCTTCTCCGGTAGCGCCCGCTCCTCCGGTAGCCCTCACTCCTCCGGTGGCCCCGCTCCTTCGGTAGCCACCGCTCCTCCGGTGGCCCCCGCTCCTCCGATGGCCCCCGCTCCTCCGGTGGCTCTCGCTCCTCCGGTGGCTCTCGCGCAGTCCGGAAGCCCGCGCCCGCAGGGCTTCCGGGCGCATTTGTCGGTGGATGCCGCTAGCGTTCCGCGCATCATCACAGCCGCGGGAGCTGCGTCCCGCGTCTTCGGCATGGGCGAAAGGCGGCAGCGTTGGGTTGGCTGGCGGCGGGCGACGGATATGAGGTCGCCCTCATCGAGGGCCGGGTGGCGGCGAGAGCCACCGCCGGCAGGGCGGCGGGACGGCAGCTGAAGTCGCTGCCGAAGGCGTTGCGAGACCATCCCGAGGTGGACCGGCTGCGCCGCCTCGCCGAGTGGCTCGACCGGCACGCCGCCTCCTGCGTCGCCCAGGTCGACGCGTGGATGGTCTCGTCGCTGCCCGTCCCCACCGAGCTGCTGGCCCGCGTGTGGCCCGACGAGGCGTGGCAGTCGGCACTGCGCGACCTGGTCGTGGTCGGCGACGATCCCGACGAGGTCGGCTTCCTGCGCGACGCCACCGACGCGGGCGAGCTGCGGGTGGTCGACCTCGACGGCGAGACCGTACGGCTGTCGCCGCGGACGGTGACCCTGCCGCACCCCGTGCTCCTGCAGGACCTGGAGGAGCTGCGCGAGTTCGCCGCCGAGCTCGGCGTGGTCCAGAAGGTCGAGCAGATCCACCGCGCCACCTGGCGCAAGCCCGCCGAGCTGGGCGAGCGGGACAGCGCGGTGAAGGAGTTCGCCGGCGGCAGCTTCGACTCGCGCTTCGGGCTGGCCGCCCGCGCCACCTCGCTCGGCTACCGGGTGTCCGGCGGTCACGCCACCTGCAGGGTGCGCGACGCCGGGCGCATCACCGAGGCCGCGGTGTGGATCGGCGAGCCGTACTGGGACGACAACGTGGCGACGGGCGACCTGCGGTGGAGTGACCAGGACGGCCGCACGCTCGCGCTGCGCGAGGTCGGCCCGGTGGCCTGGTCGGAGGGGATGCGGATGGCGGCGGCGCTCTACGCGGGGCGGCGGGTCGAGGAGGGGAAGGGCGCGTGACCATGGAGATGTCGCCGGCGGAGGAGCTGCTGAAGGCGGGGGCGGTGCTGCCGCCGGACACCGAGGGGGCCGGCGAGCGGGCGGTGCCGCTCACCACCAGGGCCTACCGCCACCCCGGCCTGGACGACCGGGTGGTGGTCCGTCTGGTCGCCGCGGAGCTCGGCGCGGCGGAGGACCTGGCCGCGGGCTTCCTGGGCCTGATCCCTGACGGCGAGCCCGCCGTCGTCGGGCTCGGCTCGCGGCGGTCCCTCGGCTTCCCCGAATGGGTGCTGGTGCACCACCCGGAGGACGGGCAGCACGCGCTCGCCGTCGTGCCTGAGCTGGAGCGCGCGGCGCGGCAGGCGAAGTCCAGGCCCAAGGCCGCGCTGGAGGCCTACCACGAGCTGGCCGGCAGGCTGGCCGCCGCGGTCCCGCACTTCCTGCCCACGTTCTACGAGCAGGCCGGCCGGGTGTTCCTGGAGGTGGAGAACGCCACCTACGCCGCCCAGCTGTTCGGCCACGCCCGCAAGGCCGAGGCGCGGCACGGGCTCGCCATCGACGAGGACCGGCTCGACGCGGTGTTCCTCGAGTTCGCGCTGGCGGGCGCGCTGCCGGTGAAGGTGCTGTCCGGCTACGCGAAGGAGCTGGCCGCCCGCCTGCCGGCCGACGAGGCGCTGCGCAGGTTCGCGCGGCTGTGCGTGCGGCGCACCGCGGGCGGGCTGCCGCCCTCGACGCAGATGGCGACCGATCTGCGCCGGCTCGCCAAGGCGGCGGGCGCCGACGCCGACGCGGAGGAGCAGGCGTTCCTGGGCCGGCTGCTCGACCTGTCCGCGACCCTGCTGGCCCCGGCCGGCTGGTGGAAGGCGCACCGCGCGGCGATCGTCGCCCTGGGCCGGCGCGAGCCCGAGGTCCGCGGCAGGCTGCTGAACGTCATGCCGCAGGCGAACGACCACGAGCTGCCGGCGGTGTGGCTGGACATCCTCGAGGCTTGCGGCGCCACCGCCGGCCTGGCCGGTGGCGAGGTGCCCGAGGGCGAGCGCCCCGGCGACGGCACCGCCGGCTGGCTCGAGCGCTTCCTGAAGGCCCGCGACGACGCCTGGGGCGTCCCGCCGCGGCTGCCCGCCCTCTACCTGCTGGTCGAGCGGCTGGCCGGCGTCGTGCGGGCCGAGCTGGCCGGATCCGGCCGCGCGCTGCGGGTCCCCTACGACCTCGACCTGCTCGACCTGCTGCTCGCCCTCGACATCCCCGTGGCCGAGCCGAACACTCTGCTGCTGGAGCAGTGGGCGCGCGGCGAGGGCCAGCGCGACCTGCTCGCCCTGGCCGCCGACGACCGCTTCCACCTGCCCTTCCAGCGGGCGGCCGACCGGTTCACCGACGACGAGGACGGCAGGCGCGCCGCCCGCCTGCTGGCGGCCTCGCCCGGCGGGCGGCCGCTGCTGGCCGCGTGGGTGCGCTCGGTGGCCGCCCGCTCCTCGGCCGCGGGGCTGCCGGAGCTGCCCGACGCCATGCGGCGGCTGTCCTGGCTGCCGGGTGAGGCGCTGGCCCTGGCCGAGGAGGAGGTGCGGCGGGCCGCGCGCGCCGACGTGGCCGAGGTGCTGGCCCGCACGCTGCGCGCGGGGCTGTTCGACGAGCTGGGCTGGCCGGCGTGGGAGGAGGCGGCCGCCGCGCTCGTGCGCAAGGAGGACGTCGACGACCTGATCGTGGCCGACGCCTGGCCGCACCTGATCGTCGCCGGTTCCGCGCAGGCGCGGGTGCTGGCGGCCGACGGCGCGGTGCTCACCCACGACCTGCGCCGCCCGGCCGACGACGACTGGGGCGACGCCGGATTCCACTACGTGGACGGCGAGCTGCTCGTGTACTGGCAGTCCCGCCAGCTTGACGGCGAGCTGTGCGGATACTGGCACACCTCTCCCGGCCGGCTCCACCACGTGGAAGGCGATCACCCCCGCGGCACCCGGCTCGACTGGTACCGCGGCGACGATCCCGTCACCCTGCCGCTGCCCGGCGGCGGGCGCACGACCGGCCACGCGCCGCTGCGCAAGGGTGACACGGCGGTGCCGTCCGAGCGGTCGGTGATCACTGACGGCACCTCCCACTGGGTGTGGACGTGGGACGGCGGCGACGGCACCACCACCGGCTGGTACGAGTTCGACCCCGCCGACGGGCAGGTGGGTAGGAAGGCCATGCCCGGCTTCCTCGCCGACGCGTTGCGCGCCGCGCCGACCGGCAGCACGTTCGACTCGGGCTGGCTCCTGCCGGCGTCCTCGGACGAGCCCACCCCCGCAGCCGTTCCGGTGCGCGGCCTGTACGGCTGGCGGGTGGTGGTGCTGCCCGACGGGTCGCTGCGCGGCGAGGACCTGTCCGGCCGTACCGTCACGGTGCCGCCCGGCACCGACGCCGTGCTGCGCGCCCTGACCTTCCCCGGCGACGACCGGCCCAGAGCCCTGGTACGACAGAGCAGCTACCGCGTCGGCCTCTCCGACCCCGACGGTGTCGTCACGGCCGTGGCCAGGACCGACGCCGCTCCCGGCGTCTTCGCCGAGGGCACGCTCATCCTGCCGCCGGTGCGCTACTGGCACTGCCTGCGGCCACGGGACCCGGAGGGCTCGGCCGCCCTGCGCCGCCTCGACAGGGACACCGCGGCCGCCCTGCTGGCGGCGGGCGAGAGCCGCGACGTCGACCTGCCCGCACGGATCCGCGCGGCGATACCGCAGGTCAGCCATGACGCGCTGATCGCCGGCATCGCGGGGGTGGTGCGCTTCGCCGCCGTTCAGCAGGCCGCGCTGCGCGGTGTCGAGGCGCGGCTCACGGCGGTCCTCGACGGCCGTTCCCAGGACGAGGGACCGGCCGGCCCCTCGGACGACCTGCTCGAAGCGGCCCTCAACGGGCTCACCAGCACCGTCAGGAACGTCTGGAACCGCCGGCACACCGACGCCGCCTACCGGCGGATGCGGGCCATCGGGGAGGCGGTGGCGGCGGGCGCCGAAGCCGCGGCCCCCGGCCGCCTGCACCTCGACCAGCCCGAGCTGCCCGTCACGGGCCTGCCGTGGGATCGCCTGCTCGACCACCTCGCCGCCGTGGCGTTCCGAGCCGCCGCGGAGGTGAGCGAGCCGGAGCACCGCGCGGTCCTGCGCGAGCTGCTGCGCCACTTCGGCGAGTTCGGGCTGCCCGTCGCGGCCGATCCGGCCCGGTGGCGCACGATGACGCTACGCCTGGACCAGAGCCACCTGCTCGCCCCGGACGGCGACAGGCGCGAGATGCGGGACGCGCTGCTGCCGCTCGGCGGCGGCGCGGTGCTCGCCTTCCTGTTCTGCGAGTCGCTCGGCGACACGGGCGCCTCGTGGTCGGCGCTGTTCCACGACCCCACGGGCCGGTTCGAGGTTCCCGCCCCGTACACCGTCGTCGCCTCCGGCCCGGTGGGCGAGGCGAGGCGGGCCGACTGGCTGGAGGCCTTCCTCGCCGAGCTCGACGCGCGCGGTCCCGCGCCGTGGCTGCCCGCGGCGGCGGAGGAGTTCGCCAGGCTCACCGGTGTCTCGCTGACGCTCGCCCGGCTGGTCGTGTCCGGCATGCCGTACGTGGACAGCTACGAGCGCAGCTTCCTCCCCAAGGACGCCCGCACCACGCTCGGGGTGAAGGTCGGCGACGCCGCCATCGCCAAGGAGGAGCTGCGCGGGACGGACCACGGGCTGCGGCGGGCGGTCGTCTCGGCGCTCCTGCCCGACGACCCCGCCCGGCTCTGGACGGACGGACCCGACGTGGCCCGCGCGGCCGCGATCTGGAGCGGCGCCATGGGACGGCAGACGCCGATCCCCGAGTGGCTCACCGCCGACGCCAACCGCGACCTGCGGGGCGTCGGTGCGCCCGGCACGGCGCTGCGCACGCTGGCCGAGCCCGCCGCCGCGCCCGAGCTGAGCCGCGACCTGGTCTGGACGGTGCGGGGCGACCGGGTCAGGCCCGCCGACGAGGAGGCCACCGGCTTCACCGGGCACACGCTCGCCATGGTCGTCACCACGGCGGGCTGGCTCGCCCATCGGCTGCCCGCGGGAGACCCCATCCGCGCGGCGCTGCCCGAGGCGCTGGCGGCGGTCAGGGCGCGGCTGGCCAACCCGGAGCTGATGCTCGACCTCGACCGGTACGTCGACCTGCCCGCGTTCAGGACGGCCGCCGGAGCGCCGACCGAGGTCGGCACGGGCTACGAGAGGTACGGCGCGCTCGTCATGGCGACCTACGACGAGCGGCCCGCGCCCGGCGTCCGCACCTCGCTGCTCGACCCGTCCGGCGCCGACCCCTACCTGCGCACCCTGCTCGGCATGGAGCAGCCGTTCCCCGTCGAGACCGCTCTGCGCACCGCCCTCGACCCGCGCTTCGCGGCGCTGCTGGCCGACCCCGGCGATCCGGTGGCCGGCACGCGTGACGCCGACGGCACGTGGTGGCCGCAGGACCCCACCCGCTCGGTGCCCGACCTGGTGGTCGAGGCGGCCAAGGAGTACGGCCTCGGCGAGGACGCCGCGGCCCTCTACCTGATGCTGCTGGCCATGCCCGACCCCACCGATCGCCACGTGGCCCGGTGGACGGGCTGGAAACCGGCCCGGTTCAAGGCGGCCCGCGCCGAGCTGGCCGCCACGGACCTGGTCGTCGAGGCCGCCAGGAACCGGGCGGGCCGCTCGCTGTTCCTGCCCGGCGGCTGGAACGAGCTGCGGTCCCCGTGCCTGCCGCTGGAGGAGTGGAAGGCACCGCTGTTCGGCACCACGGCAGGACGCACCCCGCTCGTGCCCGCCGAGCCGGCCGCCGACCTGTACGCAGGGGCCTGGCGGCGGGTCAGGGACGGCGACGCCCCCAGGTTCGCCCAGCTCCAGATCAGGCGCGGCAAGCGCCGCTGACCGACATCCGTACCGACGAGGACGTGTATTCATGACCCTGACACAGGACCAGGCGACCGCGCCCCGGCAGGTGCTGCCCGCCGAGGAGCGTCACGCCGCCGAGCTCGCCTTTCTCGCCGCTCACGACGACGGCCCCCGGCCGCCCGGCTGGAGGCTGACGCCCCGCGCGGTGGTGACGTTCATCTGCGGCAGCGGCGACGAGACGCTGGAGCTGCCGAAGAACCGGCGGCCCGCCGACGGCGCGCCGGCCCGGCTGAAGATCGCCGCCAAGTTCGTCGGCGAGCGGGCGCTGGTCGAACGATGCGTGGTGACGCTCGCGGGAGAGCGCGGCCTGCTGCTGGTCGGCGAGCCGGGCACCGCCAAGTCGATGCTGTCGGAGCTGCTGGCGGCCGCCGTGTGCGGCACCAGCGCGCTCACCGTGCAGGGCACCGCGGGCACCACCGAGGACGCCTTCCGCTACGGCTGGAACTACGCCCTGCTGCTCGCCCAGGGGCCGAGTCCCGCCGCGCTGGTCGACTCCCCCGTGCTCACGGCCATGCGCGCCGGGCGCGTCGCCAGGGTGGAGGAGATCACCCGCTGCCTGCCCGAGGTGCAGGACGCCCTGGTGTCGATCCTGTCCGACCGGCGGGTCAGCGTGCCCGAGCTGGCCGGCACCCCCGACGCCCAGGTGGCGGCCACGCCGGGCTTCACCGTGATCGCCACGGCCAACCTGCGCGACCGCGGGGTCTCGGAGATGTCGGCCGCGCTGAAGCGGCGCTTCAACTTCGAGACCGTCGACCCCATCGCCGACGCCGCCGCGGAGACCTCCCTGGTGCGCCGGCAGGCCACCGCGGTCGTGCAGCGGGCCGGCGCCGCCTTCGCCGTCGACGACGCCGTGCTCGAGGCGCTGGTCACCGTCTTCCGCGACCTGCGCTCCGGCCGTTCGGACGAGGGCTGGGACGTGGAGCGGCCCGGCACCGTGATGTCCACCGCCGAGGCGGTGCAGGTCGCGGCCTCCCTCGGTGTCGCCACCGCCTACCTGCCCGGCGGGGACGTCCTCGACCTGGTGCCCGGACACCTGCTCGGGGTGGTCCGCAAGGACGACCCGGCCGACCACGGGCGGCTGCTCGGCTATTGGGACGGCCCGGTACGGCGCCGCGCCGAGGACGGCTCGGCGATGTGGCGGCGGCTGTGGGACCTGCGGGAGACCCTCCGGTGACCGTCCAGGACCACGACACGGTCGGCCCCGACCCCAGGGAGGCGGTCGCCGCGCTGGCCGCCTCGGCGGTGCCGTACGTGGTGGGGGTGCGCCACCACAGCCCCGCGCTGGCGGTGGCGCTGCCCGCGCTGCTCGACGCCGCCGACCCCGAGGTGGTGTGCGTCGAGCTGCCCGCCGACTTCCAGCCGTGGCTGCAGCACCTCGCCGACCCCGCGACCGTCGCGCCGGTCGCCCTCGCCGGGTCAGGCGTGGACGGGCGGCTCGGCTTCTACCCGTTCGCCGACTTCTCGCCCGAGCTGGTGGCCGTCCGCTGGGCGTGGAAGCGGGGAGCCGAGGTGCTCTGCTGCGACCTTCCGCTGTCGGACCCCGGCTGGCAGGCGGCCGACCCGCCCGGCCTGCCCGCTCCTGACCCGTCCACGCCCGGCCCGAAGGCGGGTGTGGCCTTCGCCGACGCGCTGGCCGCCTCGGGCACCGGACGCGAGGGCGACGACCTGTGGGACAGGGCCGTGGAGGTTCTGGCGCCGGGCTGCGAGCCGGAGGCGGTGCGCCGTGCCGCGCTCGGCGTCGGCTGGGCGCTGCGCCGCGACGCCGAGACAGGCACGGAGTCGGCGGGCGGCGTCCCGGCCAGGGACCTGGCGCGGGAGGCGCACATGCGCCGCGTGCTCGCCGGAGCAGCGGCAGGCGGGCGCCGCGTCGCCGCGGTCGTCGGCGCCTTCCACGCCCCGGCCCTGCTCGGCCTCCAGCCCGGCGCCCAGGCAGAGGCGCCGGCGGCGGCCGGCACACCCGTCACCTCGCTGGTGCCGTACGCCTTCGACCTGCTCGACTCGAGGTCCGGATACCCCGCGGGCATCCGCGACCCCCGCTGGCAGCAGGCGGTGTTCGCGGCGGGCGGCGATCCCGGGCGGGTCAGGGACGGCGCCGCCCACGCCATCACCGAGGTGTGCCGGCAACTGCGCGCCGCCGGGCACACCGCGGGCACCGGCGAGGCCGTCGAGACGCTCCGGATGGCCTGCGACCTGGCACGGCTGCGCGGCCTGCCCGCCCCCGGGCGCGGCGAGCTGGTCGAGGCGGTGACGACCGTGCTCGGCCAGGGCGAACCCCTGGGCAGAGGACGAGCCCTGGCGCAGGCCATGGAGACCGTCCTCGTCGGCGCGGAACGGGGCAGGATCGCCCCCGGCACGCCCCGTTCCGGCCTCGGCCCCGCCGTCGAGGCGGAGCTCGCCGCGCTGCGCCTGCCGTGCCCCGACGATCCCGACCATCGGGAGGTACGGCTCGACCCGCTCCGCTCCGAGCTGGACGCGCGCAGGGAAGTGGCCCTGCGACGCCTCCTGGTCTGCGGGGCGGGCTACGGCGAGCCGATCGAGGTGGCGGGAACGGGCGACGCCGGCGCGCTCACCACCAAATGGCGGCTGGCGTGGACGCCTGCCGTCCCGGCCCGGCTCGACCTGGCCGGCGTTCGCGGGGTGACCCTCGCCCAGGCCGCGGCGGGCACGCTGCGCGACAGGTTCCGCCGCGAGTCCGCCGACGGCGGGCCCACCTGCGCGCTGATCCTCGACGGCCTGCGCGCCGCGGCCCGCTGCGACCTGCCGGAGCTGGTGGCGGCCCGCCTCGACGACGCCGCGGTCACGCTTCCCGCCGCCGCCACGCTCGCCGAGTTGCTCGAGGCGCTCGACATGCTGGAGGCCCTGCGCCGCGAGCATCTGCCCGGCACCACCCCGCAGGGTCGCGAGCAGGCCGCCGAACTGGCGGGCACCCTGCTCGAAGCCGCCGTACGCGCGCTGCCCGGCCTGGCGGGCAGCGACCAGCCGGAGGACGCGGTCGCCCTGGTCGCCCTCGCCTCCAGGGCCGGGGAGGAACGCCTCGGCCTGCGGATGGACGACACGCTGGCGGGGCTCGCGCGCACCGCCTCGCCGCTGATCCAGGGGGCGGCCATGGCCGCACGCGTCCTGCTCGACCTGGACGGTCCGGACGCTCTCGGCGCCAGGGCGGCGGGGTGGGTCGACACCGCGACCGACCTCGACAGCCGCAGACGCCTCAGCCGCCTGCTGAGCGGCGTGCTCACGGCGGCCGCGCCGCTGCTGCAGTCGGCCCCTGAAGCCCTCGTGCCGCTCATGGACCGCATCGACGCGCTGGCCGACCAGGAGTTCCTCGATCGGCTGCCGGCGTTGCGGGGCGGGTTCGACACGCTCGCGCCCGCGGGCCGTACCCGGTTGCTGAGCGAGGTGTCCGCGCGCCTCGGCGGGCGGCTCGACGTGACGCTGGAGGCTCCGCCCGCGCTGCTCGCCCTGTGGGCCGCCGCCGACACGGCGGGGCTGGGCGCGCTGCGTGCGCTCGGGCTGCCGTTCGCACCGAACCAGGCGACCGGTGACCTCCTCGTGGCACGGCAGGACCAGACGACCCCCGGGCCCGCCACCTCGGACGACGGACCCCGAGCCCTGACGGCCGCCGACTCCGCCACCTCGGACGACGGACCCCGAGCCCTGACGATCCCCGAATCCGCCGCCTCAAGCGACGCTTCGCGCAGGTTCGCGCCGACAGACCGGTGGCGGCTGCTGCTCGGGCGGGAGTCCGAGCGGCTCGCGGCGGGCGCCCGTTCCTACGCGCGAGCGCTGGACGAGCTGTACGGCGCGGGCCGCGGCGAAGGCGCCGACGACTTCGGGGAAAGCGACGGGCCCGGCGGCACCGGCGACTCCTTCCCCACCGCACGCGAGTGGGCGGAGGAGCTGGAGGCCCTGTTCGGGGCGGACGTGCGGGAGGAGGTCCTGGCGCGAGCGGCCGAGGCCGGGAGGACCGACGTCCTCGACGTTCTGCGGCCCGGCGCGGTGCGGCCGTCGATCGAGCTGCTGACCTCGGTGCTGACGCTGGCGGGCGGCCTGCCCGAGCAGCGGCTGGCCACATTGCGGCCGCTGGTCCGCCATCTGGTCGCGGAGCTCACCCGCGAGCTGGCCACCCGGCTCCGGCCGGCGCTGACCGGGGTGGCGAACCCGCGTCCGACCCGCCGTCCGGGTGGCAGGCTCGACCTGCCGCGCACGCTGCGGGCGAACCTGGCCCACACGCGCCGCATGGGCGACGGACGGCTCGTGGTGGTCCCCGAACGGCCGGTGTTCAACAGCCGGGCCCGCCAGGAGGCCGACTGGCGGCTGATCCTCGTGGTGGACGTGTCCGGCTCGATGGAGGCCTCGGTGGTGTGGTCGGCGCTGACCGCCGCGGTCCTGGCGGGCGTGCCCACGCTCTCCACCCACTTCCTGGCGTTCTCCACGCAGGTGATCGACCTCACCGACAGGGTCGCCGACCCGCTTTCCCTCCTGCTCGAGGTGCAGGTCGGCGGGGGTACGCACATCGCGGCGGGGCTGTCTCACGCCCGCTCGCTGGTCACCGTGCCGAGCCGTACGCTCGTCGTGGTCGTCAGCGACTTCGAGGAGGGATACCCCCTGGGCGGCCTTCTCGGCGAGGTGCGTTCGCTCGTCGGGTCGGGCGTCCACCTGCTGGGCTGCGCCGCCCTCGACGACGAAGGCGTCCCCCGCTACTCGTTGCCCGTCGCCCAGCAGCTCGTCGCGGCCGGCATGCCGGTCGCCGCCCTCAGCCCGCTCGCCCTCGCCCGCTGGGTGGGCGACCGCCTCCGCGGAGAAGCCAGGTGAACTCCCCCACGCCAACCGTTCCCCCCGCCCTGCCGCCCGTGGCGCCGCACGTGGTGGCCGCGGCCGTCGAGGTCCTGACCTCCAGGCTGCGCAAGAAGCTGGACGCGGCGGTCGAGCAGTACGCCGCCGTGTCCCCCGTCGCCGACGGCGACGGCATCACGATCCGCTGCGGCGAGGACGCGGTCGTGACACTCTCGCCGGGGACGTCGGGTGCGATCCTCGAGGAGGACCAGGCGCGGTGCAGCTGCCTGCTGTCGCCGCGGTGCCTGCACCGCGCGGCCGTTCTCAGCGCCTGCCCCGTGGCCGACGCCGCCGGAGAGACGGCCGGCACCGGAGAGACCAACACCGGAGAGGTCTCCGCCGGAGAGGTCGCCGGCACCGGCGCGGATGCCGACGCGAGCTCCGGTGTGGCACCGGCCGGCGGCGACCACTCCGGCGCGAGTCCGACCACCCACGCGGACTCCGCCGGCACGGCACCGGCCACCCGTGCGGGCTCGGGCGCGGAGGCGACGGCCGGCGGGGGCGCGGGTTCCGGGTCCCCCACCGGGACGGACGGCTCCGCCCAGGCCGCCGATCCATCCCGCGCGGGGCCGAGTGCGGCGCAGGTGGCCGCGGCGGCCGGGCTGTGGGCCGCCGCCGCGGCGGTGCTGTCCGCCGGGGTGCCCGCCGCGGGCGCGGTTCCGCAGGCCGAGTTGCTCAGGGCAGCGCACACCGCCCGGCTGGCCGGCCTGCCCAACGCCGAGGCCGCCGCCGTACGCGTCGTGCGCGGTCTGCGCGCGGCCCGCGAACGCCACGACGGTCACCGTCTCGCCGACCTGGTGTCCGCGCTGCGCGAGCTGCTGCTCACCGCTGGCCGGCTGGCTTTGGCGGACCCGGATCCCGCGCTGGTCGGCAGCGTTCGCCGGAGCTACCAGCAGGGCGGGAGCCTGCGGGCGCACGGCGTCTTCAGGGAGCCGGTGATCAGTGCCACCGGCTACGGCGGCGTGGTCACCCATCTCGTCGCGGAGGACGGCCGGTGGTTCTCGGTCGCCGACGTCAAACCGGGCGGGGCCGCTCGCGCGCGCGGGGCGGCCACCGCGACCGTGGCCATCGGCTCGGCCATGCTGAGCCATGCCCAGCTGGCGCGGGCGGGCCTGTTGATCGTCGGAGCGACCGTTTCGCCCGACGGCCGCCTCGGCGCGGGTCGCGGGGTGCGCGCCACCCCGCTCACCGGCATCCCGTGGACAGCCGGTCCGCTGGCCGCCCTGTTCGCGCGTCCCCTGGCCGAGTCCGCCGCCGCCCGGCTGTCCGACGACGGGTGGAGCGAGGCGGAGGCGGCCCGCGAGCCGGTCGGCTGCGATCTGGTGATCGTCGGTACGGCGGGCGACGCCGTGCTGGCCCGCGAGCTGTGGCCCGCCGCCACGGCGGGCGCGGATGCCGACGGTCCCACCCCTCAGGCACCACCCGGCGGCCCGGCGGACGGTGATCCGGTGTGGCGGGCCCCGTCGAGCGGCCTGGCCGGTGACGATGTCCGGCCGGCGCGACCCGGCGGCCCGCTCATCCGGCTCGTCCCCGCCGGCCGGCACCCCGGCCTGGCCCACCTCGACAACCTGCGACGTCTCGCCTCGCGCCCCGGCATGCTGGTGCGCGTCGTGGGCCGGGTCGATCCGGACCGGGCGGCCACCCTGATCCCCTTGGCGGTGGGTCCGGTGCCGGGCGCCGAGGCGACCCTGCGCCTTCCCGCCGACTGGCACGATCGGGCCGACCTCGGCTACGACCGCCTGCAACGCTCGCACCTGCCTCCGGATGACGCCTGCCTGCCGTACCGGATGGAGGGGGCGGAGGAACGCGTCGATCCGGTGGCGGGCGCGCCGCTCTGGCGGGTACGCCGGCTGGTCGAGCTGGCCGTCGCCGGTGGCCGCAGGGCGGTGGCGGAACCAGCGCGCAACGGCGACGCCCGCGCGCAGGCGGCCGCCCTGCGCGGTGCGGGGTTCCTTGCCGCGGCGGACCTGGTGACCGCGCTCACCGCCGAGGCCGACCGCAGGGCTCGCGACGTGTTCGGCCGGTTGGCCGAGTCCGACACCGATCGTTACGCGTGGGCCTGGCTGGCCGCCGCGGCCCACCTGGCCGCGACCGAGCGGGCCCTGGTGCGGGCGTCCTGGCAGGCCGGTTGATCGCCGGACGGCATGGGCCGGGCCCGGAGCGCCCCAGCGGCTCCGGGCCCGGCCGTTCCTCCCCGTTCGTGCCGGCGTAGACCGAGGGGTCCTGGGCCTCGCCCGGGCGGGCGCTCGGCTGGTCGGGCGGCGCGGCGCGGGTACGGGCGCCCGGTCACGACCGCTGGAGTTCGGCCTGCCGCCTCCAGGGGGCCTGGTAGGCCCACTGCCAGGCCAGCTCCAGCGGTCCGCGGTCGAAGCGGCGCAGCCAGAGGGCGGCCAGCGTCATGAACAGCAGGCAGATGGCCGCCCATGCGACGGGCACCCACCAGGGTCGCAGCCCGTCGAGCCGGACGGCCAGGCCGAGCCCCCAGCCGTAGCAGAGCACGCTCGCCGCCAGGTTCTGGAAGACGTAGCAGGACAGCGCGGTACGGCCGACGCCGGCCAGCCCCCTGCGCATGACGCCCGGCGCGCCCTTCATTCCGAGCACGATCGAGGTGAGCAGCGCGAGCAGGCCCAGCGCGACCAGCGGCGGCAGGATGTAGCGGTCCACGGCGAACCACGCGGGGCCCGCGAAGGACGTGACCAGGTTCAGCGGGGCGGCCACCCCGAGCCCGGCGAGAGCCAGCTTCCTGCGCAGGCCCGCGCCCCTCTCCTCGAACACCCCGGCTCGCAGCAGCCGCGAGCCGAGCAGGAACAGCACGATCCCCATGGGCACGATGAAGACCAGCTCCGCGCGCAGGAGAAGGACGTGCTCCAGGCGCGCGGCCACCTGGTCGGTCCAGCCGCCCTGGCTGTAGAGGGTGACGGCCCCTGAGCCGCCGGGGGCGTCCTCCGCGAGCAGGGCCAGTGTCAGCAGCGCGACCAGGGTGACGTGCACCGTACCCGCGGCGACCATCCAGATCCGCACCGTGCGCTCGCTTCTGCCGATCAGGTACGCGACGACCATGGAGGTGATCGCGTACCCCATGAGCACGTCGAACTCGAAGATCAGGATGTAGTGCAGGAGTCCCTCGGCGAAGAGCAGGGCGGCCCGCCACAGGTATCTTCCCGGCCAGGTGAGGCCCTTGCGCACGGCGCTGCGGTACTGGAGTTCGAGCCCGATGCCGAACAGCAGGGTCAGCAGCCCGAGGAACTTGCCGTTGGACAGGAACCGCAGGAGGGTCTCCACCGTGCCCGGTGCGCCGCCCATGGCGAGTATTCCGGCGGGGCCCGCCGGATCGGTGAAGATCCAGATGTTCGTGCCGAGGGTGCCCATGATGGCGACACCCCGCAGCACGTCCAGCGCGTCGATACGTGTGGTCACGCATCAAGCCTTCCAGCGGCAGGAGACCGTGATCTCCTACCGCCAGACGAAACTGCGTGTACATCCATCGATGGACACGCGTCGCCTTCGGTCGTCTGGTGCTCGCCGCCGCTGGGCGGAACGAGCGGAACGAGCCGAGCGGGCGAACGGGGGGGGACGGCGGAGCGGGCGAGCAGACGGAGCGGACGAGCGGGGAGCAGACGAGCGGGTCGTTCCGCTGGCGGCTCCTGCCCGGCGGGATTTATCGGCGAACGTGGCGGAAGGTGGTTAGATCGGCCGCCGAGGGTGCATGGTGACGGTATGGGCATCACCACTCTCGCCGGGTGTGCACGATGAACGATCCGCACCGACGACGCCTGGTCGTCCTCGGCTCCCAGGACGCGGACGACACCGGAGAGCTGCTCGACAGCACGCCCGGCCTGTGGGTCGATGATCGCGACGATGACGACCCCAGGCTGTACCGCGCGGACGGTACGCAGGTCGACACCTGGCGCCAGCACTACCCCTATCCGGCACGCCTGCCGCGGCCGGCGTACGAGCACGACAAGCGCTTGCTGCAGATCGAGCTGCTGAAGCTGCAGTACTGGATCAAACGGACCGGCCTGCGACTCGTGGTGCTGTTCGAGGGGCGCGACGCCGCCGGCAAGGGCGGCACCATCAAGCGCTTCATGGAACACCTCAACCCGCGCGGCGCGACCGTGGTCGCGCTGGAGAAGCCCAGCGAACGCGAACGGAGCCAGTGGTACTTCCAGCGCTACATCGCCCACCTGCCGGCCGCGGGCGAGATCGTGCTGTTCGACCGGTCCTGGTACAACCGGGCGGGCGTCGAGCGGGTGATGGGCTTCTGCACCGAGGAGGAGTACCTGGAGTTCATCGAGCAGGCGCCGCGGCTCGAACGGCTCCTGGTCGAGTCGGGCCTGCATCTCATCAAGCTCTGGTTCTCGGTCTCGCGCGCCGAGCAGCGCACCCGGTTCATCATCCGCCAGGTCGACCCGGTCCGGCAGTGGAAGCTGTCGCCGATGGACCTGGCCTCGCTGAACAAGTGGGACGAGTACACCCGGGCCAAGGAGGACATGTTCCTGCACACCGACACCGACGTGGCGCCCTGGACCGTCATCAAGAGCAACGACAAGAAGCGCGCCCGGCTGGAAGCCATGCGTCACGTCCTGAGCCGGTTCGACTACGCCGACAAGGACGCCCACGTCGTGGGCACCCCCGATCCCCGGATCGTGATCTCCGCCGCCGACATCTTCGACGAGGATCACACCACCGACCAGGTACGGTGACCGGCCGGCTCGACCGAACCCCGCCCAGCCCGCGCACGACGCCCGCACCACGGAGAGCGGCCCACCACACCGATAGCCGGCCAACGCGCCCCACCCCAGCCGGCCCCACCCCGGACCCCACGCCTCGCCACCCCGCTAACCGGCCGACACACCCCAGCCCCAGCCGGTCCCCGTGCGCCTACGTCATCGGCGACCGACGTGGCCGAACGCCGCGCCGCCTGGCCAGCCTGGCTGCACCTGTACAACCATCACCGCGGACACACCGCGCTCGGAGGCCGACCGCCCGCCGGCCGCGTCACCAACCTCACGGGACAGAACACCTGGCCACCTGGGATGCTGCCCGAGCCGAGGGCTGACCCGTGTCTGCTACTGCGAGGTCGCGGGAAATGCCGGTCCAGGATGTCGGCCCACTCCGGCAGGATGACGAAACCGCCGCGGCCGCGAAACGTGTCGTCCTTCAGCGTGACCGGTTCCACCAGGGCCTTCACGAACGGGCTGTCGGCCTGCTCGGCAGGCAGGGCCCGCAGGGCGTTGTGGAAGCGCGCCACCGCGTCGGGGAAGAGTTGCCCGGCGCGTTCCACCTCCTGGCGCACCGTCTCGGCGCCGATCTCCATCCGCGGCCGGAGACTCCGATATGTTAACCGTGGTTCCCGTTTTTCTCTCAGAGAGGTACGCCAGTGGCCGAGTCCGATGAGCTGGAATCGCTCATCTCCCAGGGGCGCAAGCATGGGGTGCGCAAGCGCATCATCCTGTTGCAGGCTGCCCGGCTCTTCGTGGAGCGAGGTTACGCCGACACCGGAATCGACGACATAGGGGCCGCGGTCGGCATCAGCGGGCCTGCGGTCTACCGGCACTTCCCCGGCAAGCAGGCCATCCTCCTCGCCCTGATCGAGCTGTCGCTGGAGCGTCTGCGGGAGGGGACGCAAGCCGCGCTGGCCGACCAGGACCGGGAGCCTCAGGAGGCGCTGATTGCCCTGGTGGACTGGTTCTCCCGGTTTTCCGTCGAGAACCGGAGTCTGACTTTGGTCATGCAGGCCGAGCTGCTGTGGCTGCCGGAGCAGGATCGGCGGCGACTCAATCGCCAGATGCGGCAGATACGTGAGGAGTGGGTCGGGCTGCTGATCGAGGTGCGACCGGAGCTGTCCGACCTCGCGGCGCGGATCGCCGTCACATCCGTCATGGGGATGGTGACGTCGGTGCTCGCCGCCCGGCTGAGCGATGACACCCAAGCGCTGAGCGTGCATCTGCGGACCCAGATGATCGCCGTCCTGCATGCGCCGGCTGTCTTGTGACGGTTCCGGTTCGAGTAAAAGTTAACGTGTCTATACTTTTTCTGGAAGGGTGCTGCGGGAAGAGAGCGCGGACTCGGCGGACGGTCAGTGAGCGCTCGGCCTCGTGCGGGACGCCGTAGCGCCAGTCGTCGCAACTGGTCCAAGCCAGAACGAAGGGCAGAATTGATGGAACGCATGGTCGAGGCCAACGGGATCCGCCTGTGGTGCGAGACGTTCGGGGATCCGGCCGATCCCGCGCTGCTGCTCGTGATGGGTCTCGGTGCCCGAGGCGCCACCTGGCCCGATGAGCTCTGCCGGCTTCTCCAGGAGGGAGGGCGGCACGTCATCCGCTACGACAACCGGGACACCGGGCTGTCCAGCTGTGTCGATTACGAGGCCAAGCCGTACACCATGATCGACCTCGCCCAGGACGCGGTCGGCTTGCTCGACGGCTTGGGCATCGCCGCGGCGGACGTGGTCGGCGCGTCGATGGGCGGCATGATCGCCCAGGAGATCGCGCTCGAACACGCTGACCGGCTGCGCAGCCTGACGGTCATCATGTCGAGCGCCGAGCCTCTCGATCCCGTGACCAACACCTTCCGGGGCACGCAGCGGGATCCACGGCTGGCCGCCTGGGACGCCGAGCAGATCGCCAATCCGCCCAGCACCCGAGAGGAGCACGTTGAGGCACATCTGAAGCTGGCTCGCATTCTCACCGGACAGGTGACGGCGTTCGACGAGACCGCCACGCGTGCGCTCATCGAGCAGCAGATCGAAAGTGCCACCGATGCGGGCCACGCCTCGAAGAACCACGTCCTCGCGGCCTTCGCCTCTCGCGACCGCTCCGGGCTTGTCAGCTCGATCACCGCCCCGACTCTGGTGATTCACGGGTCGGACGATCCGATGGCACCCATCGCCCATGGCGAGGCACTGGCAGCGGCGATTCCCAACAGCGAGTTTCTGCCCATCGAGGGAATGGGGCACGGGTTCCCGCCGCCGGTGATTCCTCGTATCTCCGCCGCGATCCTTCGGCACACCGGGCGATAGCCGACAACCGCACCTCGACCACCTCCGGGTCCGGTGCTACCGCTCTGGGGGTCGACAGCGCGGCGGTGTGCGGGCACTCCTACGGCGGATGGCTCGCGCTGACCCACGCCCCGCACGCGCCCGCGCGGGTCCGGCAGCTGATGCTTGAGCATCCAGCTGGGACGACGCCGAGGGTCGCCGCGGGGCGCGCCGTTCGCCGAAATCCCGGGATCGGCTGACGGCAGGGCGAGCGTTCACCGGTTGACGATCGGCTGTCCATGGCCGCGGTGAAGGCTGTCGTGACCATAGCGACAGCACGGAGGAAAAGCCATGTCCTTGTACAAACTCGCCCTGAGCGTCTCCGCTCTCATGTTCCTGACCCTGAGTACGGCGGCCTGCGGCTCGGGAGGCGAGACTGCCGCCGTGGCCGACACCAAGGGCTGCAAGGAGATACGAGCCATCATGGCGAGCACGGTGACCCAGCTCCAGAGCAACGCCGAGGACCTGGAGGCGATGAAGCAGTTCTACGGCGACAGCGCACAGAAGATCAAGGAACTGGACGTCGACGAGAAGGTCGAGGAGGCCCAGGGCGCGGTCGTCTCCCTTTACGAGGAACTGGCGGGGATCAGCGCGCCAGAAGAGGCGGACCAGTACACCGACCAGGCCAGTGCGACCGTGTCGAAACTGAACTCGGCCTGCACCGCCTGAAGAACGACGTCGAGCAGGCTCAGGCCGATGGTGAAGGTCACCGTACCGTTCCTGATGGACGGCCTTGAGCCGCACCTCATGGGGGACCGCCGGCCGACTGCCGCCGGTTGCCCGGCCCAGGCGGCCCGCCTAGGAGGAGAGCTGTGCGGTTATAGATCGTTCATCAACCGTCAAAGTGGGGTTCGTAGGCTCTGACGCCATGAAGAAGATTGTGATGACCATCGCCCTGATGACCGCCGTACCCTTCCTGACCAGTTGCGGCTCCGCCTCCGCCGACGCGTGCAACGCCGCGGCAGCGGCCAGTGCGACCTGGGAAAAGGAGCTCGGCTCCGCTCAAGGCGCGGAGGCGGTCAAGGGCGTCAACACCACGTACAAGGCGGTGCTGGTCGAGCAGGCAGGCAAGGTGGACGGCGCGGTCAAGTCGGCCATGGACGACATGGCCGCTTCGCTCGACGCTGCCAACGCCGCCATCGACGCAGGCGACGAGGCGGGCATCGATGCGGCGCAGAAGGGCACGGACGCGAAGACGACGGCGCTGAACACCGCCTGCCAGGCGGGCTGACTCCCTCCCACACGCATCGAGCGGGTACGCGCCGCCGTGGAAGTCCACGACGGGTTCTGAGCATCTCCGGGGTCCGCGCCCACCCCGGAGACTCAACGGTCGGCCGCAGCAGCGAAGCGCCACGTCACCGCCACCTTCCGCCCTGACGGGGTAGCCGCCCTCGTCCCACCCCGCCGTGGACGAGAGCCGGACATGCCACAACTCTGCGTCGACGGCGAGCCGGGCCTCTGGCCGCAGGCGGTGAACATGACCGCGCTCGACCGCCTCACCGGCCGCCCCCGGCGCCCTCCGCCCCGTGAACGGCTGACGCTCCCCCAGCTCCTCGGCCTGCGTCGGTCAGCGCGCTGATCGGGTCGTCGTCGACCGACGGCCACTTCAGATCATCGAAGTCGACGACCTCGCCGGCCGGAGGCGCCGCGATCGCGACCTTCGCGCCCCAGCCGCTGTAGCGCGTGTCGACGATGTCGTGCACCGTGGCCTTGACCAGCTTGCCGTCCTTGGGCACCTCGGTTTTCAGGCTGTACTCCGTGATCAGACGGACAGGCAGCCGGTCACGGTCGACGAAGAGCCTGAAGGAGATCTTGCCCACCTCGGAGTTGCCGTACTTCTCCTTGTACAGCTCCTTCCCGCTGAGAGCGCCGCGGTACTCTCCGGCCCTGGCGAACGTGGCCTTCGCGATCACCAGCTTCAGGATCGCCGGGTTCAGGACGTCGACACGCTGGTCGCCGCGCTGCCCGTCGTTGTTCCACGAGGAGCTGCCGCTGAACCGGACCCAGTGCTTGCCTTCGGGCATGTCGCCCCACTCGAAGCCCTTCACGTAGGTGGCGCGGCCCACCTTGATCGCACGCAGCGTGGCCGGCTCGTAGTCCTCGCCTAGCCCGAGAGCCGCCTTCTGCTCGTCGGTGAGCTTCGTCTTCGACGTGAGGTCGTAGTCCACGGCCGCGGACTTTCCGAACCCGATCACGCCGCTGGTCCGGGTGAGGAAGACTCCTTTGATCCCGCTGACGGTGGTCCGGTTCGCCTCGGACACCCGGACGCCACGCCCAGGGGCGAACCGCTTCTGCACGGCCGTGACCGGGTCCTCGGGCGCGGCGGCCTGAGCTTGTCCGCCACCCGCGAAGAACGCGGCGACCACGGCCGTGACGGCAACGACTGCGACACGTTTCATGCGGAGGATCTTGTCGCTCCGGCGTCACGAAATGATCTCGAGCCGCATGCCGGCGAGCAGGGCGGGCTGTCCGTGCGCGGCGAGCTGGGTCTCTGTCGTCGCACACCAGGTGGAGCCGGTACGACAGGTACGGACTCGTCGGCGCCATGGACGATGACGACGCCCGCCGGGTGCCCGGACTCGCGCCTCAGACCGTCTACCGCCGCATCGACGCCAGACATGTCATCCACGACGACAAGCCCAGGGAGTTCATCGCCGCCGTCACCGATTTCGCCGACACGCTCATCCCGCAAGCTGACCCTCGGGCGGAGTCCCGAGGTCTCCAGGGGAGGCGGGGTCGCTCCCTGGCCCGCCGCGCGGGACGCCCAGGGCCCGGTGAGCGCACGGATCTGCTGTGAGGAATCGATTGCAGCTACGCTTTCCCTCCAGAGGATCCGAAACGGGGACAGGATGACGACGATCTACGATGTGGCTCGCCACGCGGGGGTGTCCGCCGCGACGGTCTCGCGGGTGGTGAACGGCCGGCCGAACGTGGATCCGGTGCTGGCCGAGCGGGTCAGGCGGGCCCTGACCGAGCTCGAGTACCGCCCCAACGCCGTGGCGCGCAACCTGCGCAAGAGCCAGACCACGCTGTGGGCCGTCATCATCTCCGACGTGGGCAACCCGTTCTTCACCGCGATGGTCAGGGGCGTGGAGGACGTCGCCCAGAAAGCCGGTTTCTCGGTCGTGCTGTGCAACAGCGACGAGGACCCCGCCAAGGAGGGCAAGTACGTCACCGCCGCGCTGGACGACCAGATGGCCGGTGTGATCATCTCGCCGTCCGGGCGGGCCACGCATGTCAACCGGCTGGTCGACGCCCGGGTGCCGGTGGTGGTCATCGACCGGCAGCTGCGCGGCATCGCCGTCGACACCGTGCTGGTGGACAACGAGCACGGCGCCGAGCTGGCCACCGCTCACCTCATCGACTCGGGGTATGAGCGCATCGCGTGCATCACGGGGCCGCGCAGGCTGTCGACGGCCGTCCAGCGGCTGCGCGGCTACCAGCGTGCGCTGCGCGGGCACCGCCGTGCCGTACGGGAAGAGCTGGTCAGATATGCCGACTTCCGGGAGGAAGGCGGGTATGCGGCGATGGAGGCGTTGCTGCGGCAGGACTCCCCGCCGGACGCCGTGTTCGCCGCCAACAACCTGATGACGGTCGGCGCCGTGGAATGCCTGGTCGACCAGGGTGTGCGCATCCCCGAGGAGGTCGGCGTGGTCGGCTTCGACAACATCCCGTGGGCGCATCTGGTCAGGCCGTCGCTGACGACCGTGGGGCAGCCCACCTACGAGCTGGGCCGTACCGCCGCCCTGCTGCTGGCCGAGCGGATCGCCGAGCCGTCCCGCCCGGCCGGCAGCGTCACCCTGCACACCCAGCTGCACGTCCGCGAGAGCTCCCGCCGCTGACCCCAGCGACTGCCGCCGCACCGGCGAACTGTCACTGACCCCAGCGAACCGCCGCCGACACCATTGACTCCGGTGTCTGCGTTCATTACGTTCTGGGCAATCAGCAATCGATTTCTCAGGGGTGCGCATGTCTGTGCCCGTCGTGCTCGGGGTCGACATCGGGACGTCCAGCAGCAAGGGAGTGCTGGTCGGCCTGGACGGCACGCTGATGCGGTCAGCGGTCCGCGAGCACGCGGTGGACCGCCCCGGCCCCGGGCGCTTCGAGATGGACGGGCGGCTCTGGTGGGAGGAGTTCCGCGAGCTGGCCCGCGAGCTCGGCCGGGACGCCGAGGTGGTCGCGGTCGGAGTGAGCGGGATGGGGCCCTGCGTCCTGCTCGCCGACTCCGCCGATCGCCCGGTGCGGCCCGCCATCCTCTACGGCGTCGACACCCGCTCCACCGCCCAGATCGCCAGGCTCGAACGCGAGCTCGGAGTGGAGGAGATCCGCCGCAGGGGCGGCTCCGACCTGTCGAGCCAGGCGGCGGGCGCGAAGATCGCATGGGTGGCCGACGAGGAGCCCGAGCTCTACGCGAGGGCGCGGCGGCTGTACATGCCCAGCTCGTGGCTGGTGCGCCGGCTCACCGGGGCGTACGTGCTCGACCACCACTCGGCCAGCCAGTGCACCCCGCTCTACGACGTCGGCCGTCTCGACTGGCACCGGCCGTGGGCGGACACGGTCGCGCCGGGCATCGAGCTGCCCCCGCTGCGCTGGCCGGGCGAGCCCGCGGGGACGCTCACCCGGCAGGCCGCCCGGGAAACCGATCTCCCGGAAGGCATCCCCGTGATCACCGGGACGGTCGACGCCTGGGCCGAGGCGCTCAGCGTCGGCGCCCACCACCCCGGCGATCTCATGCTCATGTACGGCACGACCATGTTCCTGGTCCACACCACGCCGGAACACCGGACCTGGCCCGGCCTGTGGGGGACCGTCGGTGCCCTGCCGGGCACCTACAACCTGGCCGGCGGCATGGCCACCTCCGGCGCGATCACCGCCTGGCTGCGCGACCTGTTCGGGGCCGCCTACCAGGAGCTGCTCCAGGAGGCCGACGCGTCCGGCATCGGCGCCAACGGGCTGCTGATGCTGCCCTACTTCGCCGGAGAGCGCACCCCGGTCATGGACCCTCAGGCCAGAGGCGTGATCGCCGGGCTCACTCTCTCCCACACCCGGGGCGACCTCTACCGGGCGGCGCTGGAGGCCACCGGCTTCGCCGTACGGCACAACGTCGAGACCATGCGGGCGGCCGGCGGCGACATCCGGCGCATCGTCGCCGTCGGCGGCGGCACCCAGGGCGGTCTGTGGACGCAGATCGTCTCCGACGTCACCGGTACACCCCAGGAGGTGCGCGCCACCTCGATCGGAGCCTCGTACGGCAGCGCCTTCCTGGCCGCCCGGCTCGTCGGTGAGGCGTCGATCGACGCGTGGAACCCCGTCCGGCACCTGGTGACCCCGCGGCCGGACGCGGTCACCCAGTACGACCAGCTCTACCGCCTCTACCAGCAGCTCTACCCGAGCACGGCCGGCATCGCGCACGCCCTGGCCGGCCGCCAGCATCGTTGACCCCCCACGTGAAGGGCAGCCCATGTACCGATTCCCCGAGCTCAACGAACCGCCCGCGGCGGAGCCCGGCGTCGTCTACACCGTCGCCAGCGGCGACCTGCGTCAGAGCGCCAACCAGACCTGCTGGCCGGTGCAGGAGAAACTGGAGAACGATCTCGCGGCCACGCTGCGCGACCTGGGCTGGTCGGTCCGGCGCGGCCACGACGTCGATCCCGACAAGGGACACGGCTTCATCGACAGCCAGCGTGCCGGCATCGAGGTGTTCAAGGCCCTGCCGCCGGACGCGCCGCTGATCGTGGTGGAGGCGGTCTGGCAGTACAGCCACCACGTGCTGGCCGGGCTGCGCAGCCACCGCGGGCCGATCCTCATCGTGGCCAACTGGAGCGGTCAGTGGCCTGGCCTGGTCGGCCTGCTGAACCTGGCCGGCAGCCTGACCAAGGCGGGCAGGCCGTACTCGGTGCTGTGGAGCGAGGACTTCACCGACGAGTGGGCCAGGCACGGACTGAAGACCTGGCTGGAGAACGGCGAGCTGACCCACGACACCAGCCACGTCACCAGGCTGGGCGAGCTGCCCCCGACCCCCGAGTCCGAGCTGGGCCGGGCGCTCGCCCGCCAGCTCGCCACGGAGAAGGCGATCATCGGCGTCTTCGACGAGGGCTGCATGGGGATGTACAACGCCATCATCGACGACGAGCAGCTCAACCCGCTCGGCATCTACAAGGAGCGGCTGTCGCAGAGCGCGCTCGTCGCCGAGATGAACCGGGTCGGCGACGCCGAGGCGCTCGCGGTGCGCGCGTGGCTCGACGAGGCGGGCCTGACCTTCCACACCGGCGCCGACGAGGCCACCGAGCTGACCGAGTCGCAGCTGATCAGCCAGTTCAAGATGTACGTCGCGGCGCTGCGCATCGCCGACGACTTCGGCCTGGACGCCGTGGGCATCCAGTACCAGCAGGGGCTCAAGGACGTGGTACCGGCCAGCGACCTGGTGGAGGGGCTGCTCAACAACGTCGAGCGCCCGCCGGTGCGCAGCCGCGACGGCTTGCGCGAGCTCTACGCCGGCCGTCCGCTGCCGCACTTCAACGAGGTGGACGAGGGGGTCGCGGTCGACTCGCTGATCACCAACAGGGTGTGGAGCGCGATGGGCCTCGACCCGGCCACCACGCTGCACGACATTCGATGGGGCGAGGAGTACGAGGGGCGGTTCGTCTGGGTTCTGGAGATTTCGGGGTCGGTGCCGGCGTCGCACAACGGCGGTTACGACAAGTCGTGGAGCATGCGGCAGCCGCCGATGTACTTCCCCCTCGGCGGCGGCACGCTGAGCGGCGTCTCCAAGCCCGGCGAGATCGTCTGGTCGCGGGTGTTCATCATGGACGGCGAGTTGCACGTCGACCTCGGCCGGGCGAGCGTGGTGGAGCTGCCGGAGGAGGAGACCAGGCGCAGGCTCGACGCCACCACCCCGCAGTGGCCGATCATGCACGCGGTGCTGCACGGCGTCACCCGCAACCAGTTCATGGCCCGCCACCGGGCCAACCACCTCAACGTGGCCTACGCCCACGACGCGGACAGCGCCGACAGGGCGCTGACGGCCAAGGCCGCGGCCTTCGCCGAGCTCGGCGTGCACGTGCACCTGTGCGGAATCTCCGCGCCTGTCCCAGGAGGGAGAGAGCGGTGAAGCTCTTACGCGTCCCGATCGCCATGGTTCTGCTGTCCGGTCTGGTGGGAGCGGGCCCCGCCCAGGCCTCGTCGGCCCACTCACCGGCCATCGTGGTGAGCAAGATGACCGGACCCGGCTCCGTCAGCGCCACCGACACCAACTGGAAGATCAAGGCCACCGATCTCGGCGTCATGTGGGACAACGGCAGCGGCGAGATCCTCTCCGCGTTCGGCGACACGTTCGGCGACACCTGGCGACCCCCTGGCGCCAACGGCGACGACTGGCGCAGCCAGGTGCTCCTGCGCAGCACGGACCCCGACCTCGCCGACGGCATGTCGTTCAGCAGCGCGGCCACCGACGCTCCCGGCCACGCCAAGGAACTCATCCCCAGCAAGAAGATCGACGGTGACGAGATCACCGTGATCCCCACGGCGGGCGTGTCGGTGGGGACACGGCAGTACCTCGCCTACATGTCCGTACGGCACTGGGGCGAGCCCGGAGTCTGGACCACGAACCACTCCTCGATCGCCTACTCCGACGACAACGGCCAGAACTGGGTCACCGGCGGCCCCCGATGGGACAACCCCGGCGGTGACAACCACTTCCAGATGGCGGCGTTCGTCCGGCGTGACGGCTTCGTCTACATGTACGGCACGCCGAACGGCCGCAACGGCGCCGCCTACCTGGCCAGGGTCCCCGAGGCCGCCGTGCTGGACAAGGCCGCCTACCGGTACTGGACGGGAAGCGCCTGGCGGTCCGGCCCTGACACGCTGGCCACCCCGGTGGTCGCGGCGCCCGTGTCCGAACTGTCGGTGCAGTTCAACGCCTTCACCGGCAAGTGGCTGATGACCTATCTGAAGGGCAGCGACGTGGTGCTGAGGACCGCGCCCGCGCCCACCGGCCCGTGGAGCGCCCCCGCGGTGGTGGCCGGCTTCGCCGACTTCCCCGGCCTGTACGGCGGCTTCATGCATCCCTGGTCGTCGGGGCCGAACCTGTATCTGGCGCTGTCGGAGTGGACGCCGTACAACGTCTATCTGATCCGCGTCACCCTGAACCGCGACGGGAGCATCACCAACCCGAACCTCGTCCGGGACCCCAGCTTCGAACGCCAGACCACGGGCACGGTGTCGGCGCCGTGGGCGGTGACCGGCAACGGCGGCATCGACCAGGCCACCTGGGCCTTCACCGCGGATCGCAACGGCTTCGTCAGGTACAACCGCGGCTGGCACGACCTGCACCAGACCGTCTCCGTCACCCCGCACACGGCCTACACGCTGAGCGGCTGGCTCAGGACCTCGCCCAACAACGACAACGGGTTCTTCGGCGTGCGCAACCCGGGCGGCCCGCCGTTCGCCGAGGTCAACTTCGGGGCCGTCGGCGGCTGGACGAAGTTCACCGTCACCTTCGACAGCGGTAGCCGCAGCTCCGTCGAGGTCTTCGCCGGGATCTGGACCGACAACGGCGACATGTGGCTCCAACTGGACGACTTCGCCCTGACCAGGACCTGACCTCATCGACGTGACAGTCATCTTCTCGCTTCTCATAGGAGGACCCGTGACCTACGGTCAGCACGGCAGCAGCCTGCGCGACCTTCCGCGCCTGCGTTCGCACCGCCGCAGGAGGGCGTCGAGCTGGGACCGTTCGGGCGGCAACGACGACCGTGTGACGGTCGCGCCGGGAGAGACGGTCACCCTCGCCGACATCCGCGGCGCCGGCTCGATCAACCACATCTGGATGACCGTGGCGCCCCGCGACCCCGGCACGCCCGAGACCCACGACCGGGACTTCCTGCGCAAGCTCGTCCTGCGGGTCTTCTGGGACGACAACGAACACCCCAGCGTGCTCGTGCCGCTGGGCGACTTCTTCGGCATGGGCCACGCCCGTACCGCCAACTTCGTCTCGGCACCGCTCCAGATGAGCCCGCAGGACGGCAAGGCCTTCAACTGCTGGTTCCACATGCCGTTCAGCAGCCGGGCCAGGTTCGAGCTGACGAGCGAGTGCGAGGCGGAGGTGCTCTGGTTCTACTACTACATCGACTACGACGAGTTCGACGAACTCGGTGAGGGGCTGGGCCGCTTCCACGCCCAGTGGCGGCGCGAGTGCCCCGCTGACGGTCTCGACCAGGGGCAGATGTCCAACGCCGAGTACCTGTTCGGCGGGACCAACCTCGACGGCGACGGCAACTACGTCATCCTCGAGGCCGAGGGCCGCGGCCACTACGTCGGCTGCGTCCTGAACGTCACCAACCTCCGCCGCACCTGCGACTGGAACTGGTACGGCGAGGGCGACGACATGATCTTCATCGACGGCGAGGCGTTCCCGCCGAGCCTGCACGGCACAGGGACCGAGGACTACTTCAACACCGCGTGGTGTCCCAGCCAGCCGTACCACGCCCCCTACCACGGGCTCACCCTGCCGGGCGGCGAGAACTGGTCAGGACAGATCTCGATGTACCGCTTCCACGTCGAGGACCCGGTGCCGTTCACCACCTCGATCAAGGTCACCATCGAGCACGGCCACGCCAACCGCCGCCAGGACGACCTGTCCTCGGTCGCCTACTGGTACCAGGAACTCCCGCACCGGCCGTTCACGCTCCCACCCGTCAGCGCGCGGCTGCCCATCTTGTGATCACCCGGGCCGCGCGCTTCCCGCACCCGGCGCCGTTCCTCCGCCGGCGGCCGGGTGTCCTCCAACCTGTCGCTCTGCGAGCCGTACCTCGGTCCGCGGCGCATCGACAGGGCTCACCCCCCACGTCACCGAAGGAGACGACGTGCGCACACAACTCATCCGGCTGATCGCGGCCGTGGCCGGCACCGCGGTGCTGGCCGTCGGCTGCGGGTCGGGCGGCACGGGCCAGGGCGCGGCAGGCGGCAAGGCCGAGATCACGCTGTGGCAGCAGAAGTTCACCGACCAGGAGGACGCCTGGTACAAGAGGGCTGTCGCCGCGTTCAACAAGTCGCAGGACAAGGTCGTGCTCAAGCATGTGATCGTGCCGGCCGACGTGTGGGACCAGAAGATGAAGGCCGCCCAGGCCGCCGGCAAGGCGCCCGACGTCTACACCGTCAACTACAGCAAGGTGCCCGGCTTCGCCCGCACCGGTCAGATCCAGGCGCTCGACCCGCTCATCCCGGCCGACAAGTGGGCCGGGCTGCAGGAGTCGGTGGTCGGCTCGGTGGAGCACAAGGGCAAGAAGTACGGCTACCCCATGCTGGTCGAGCCGTCGGCCGTGCTCTACTACCGCAAGGACCTGTTCGCCAAGGCCGGGCTCGACCCGAACAAGCCGCCGGCCACCTGGCAGGAGCTCATCGACTACGGCAAGAAGCTGACCACCAAGGACGTCGCGGGTGTCGTCACCGCCGCCAATCAGATCGACATGGCCTGGTCGACCTGGGGTCTGCAGTGGAACGCCGCCGGGCACCTGCCGATCAGCGACGACTGGTCCACGCCGCAGGCGGCCGACGCGAAGTACAAGCAACTGCTGCAGGTCTACCAGACGCTGTACCAGCAGGGGATCATGCCCAAGCAGCCGCTGGCGCCCTACGCCGACGCCAACCCGCTGGGTCAGGGCAAGACCGCGATGATGGTCTGCGGTTCGTGGGCGGCCAGCGTGCTGCTCCAGGACTACCCGAAGATGGTCGCCGACATCGGCGCCGCCGCGCTGCCCTCCTTCGACGGCGACACCACCAAGCCCACCGCCACGCTCGGCGGTTGGACGCTGGTCGTCGACGCCAAGTCCAAGAACGCCAAGGCCTCGGCCGACTTCGTCTCCTGGCTGCTGGCCGGTGACCCCACGCTGCTGGTCGAGTTCTTCAAGAACACCAAGTTCTCCAAGTACTCGCCGCGGGCGGCCGTGGCCGACGCGATCAAGAACGACCCGGCCGCGGCGGAGAACCCCTGGGCCCGGACGATCGAGGAGCAGGTCGTGAAGTACGCCAAGCCGGAGCCCGCCTATGACTGGGCCGTCAGCCTGGCCTTCGGCAAGGCCATCGAGAAGGCGCTGCAGGGCAAGGACATCGACCAGGCGCTCCAGGCGGCCGACGCCGAGATCAAGGACGTGATCGCCAAGAACAACCTGGCCGGACAGGGTTCCTGACCAGTGAGCCCGCTGCCGGTCCCGCACAGGACCGGCAGCGGAGAAAGGAGCGCCCGTGGCTGTCACGTCACTGCGGGCGGCACGCGTGGAACGCCGCGCCGGCGTCCGCGCCCGCCCAAGGCGGGAGAGCAGGGCGGCGTTCACCATGCTGGCGCCGCTGCTGGTCCTTCTCGCGGTCTTCGTGATCTGGCCGCTGATCCACGCGGTCTACATCAGCTTCTTCACCTGGAGCTTCTACGACCCGGCGGTGTTCGTCGGGCTGGAGAACTACATCAACGTGGTCACCGACGAGGAATTCGTCAACTCGGTGGTGCGCGGCCTGCTGTTCTCCGCCATGGTGGTCCCCGTCCAGGTCACGATCGCGTTCGTCTTCGCCAACCTGGTCAAGACGGTCAGCCGCCGGATGGCCGCCGTCATGAAGGTGACGATCTACGTCCCCGCCGTGATCTCCGAGGTGATCGCCGCCATCGTGTTCGCGCTCATCTACACCCATCGCGGCGGCCTGCTGAACTGGTTCCTCGACTTCTTCGGCATCGAGGCGGTCCCCTGGCTCGGCGACACCGCCACCGCGCTGCCGGCGGTGGCGATCCCCGCGATCTGGATCGGCATGGGTGTGGCGTCCCTGATCATGCTGGCCGGCCTGCTCGACATCCCGGAGGCGTACTACGAGTGCGCCTCGCTGGACGGGGCGGGGCCGTGGACCAAGATGTTCCGCATCACCCTGCCGCTGATGAAGAACGTCATCCTGTTCCTGCTGGTCACCGGCTTCGCGGCGTCGCTGCAGTTCCTCATCCTGCCGTGGCTCATGACGCAGGGCGGGCCGGTGAACTCCACCAACCTGCCGAACCTGTTCATCCTCCAGCACTTCAACACCGACCTGTACGTCGGCTACTCGATCGCCGCGGCGCTGCTGCTGTTCGGGGTGCTCGGCGCGGTGTCGGCGGTCATCTTCCGGCTGGTCAGATCAGAGAAGGCGATGGACGCATGAGAGGCGCGCTCGGCTGGATCATCCGGTACGGCCTGGCCGTGGCGATCATCGTCGCCGCGCTGTTCCCCCTGGCCTGGCTGGCAGTGGCCGGCTTCAAGGCCAAGACCGAGGTGGCGGCCACCCCGTTCCAGTTCTTCCCCGAGGTGTGGCGCTGGGACAACTACGCCCAACTGCTGGCCGACGAGGCGTTCGTGCGCGCGCTCGGGGTGACCTTCGCCGGGGCCGCCCTGTTCGCGGCGCTGAGCCTGGTGGTCAACGCGCTGGGCGCCTATGCCTTCGCCAGGCTGGAGTTCGCGTTCAAGCGGACGATCTGGGCCATCGTGATCACCACCATGTTCATCCCCGGCATCGCGATCATGCTGACCTCGTTCATCGTGGTCACCGAGCTGGGCATGCTGGACAGCATGGCGGTCCTGGTGGTCCCCGGCGCGGCCTCGGCCGTACAGGTCTTCTTCCTGCGCCAGTTCTTCCTGGCGGTGCCGACCGCGCTGGAGGAGGCGGCGCAGCTCGACGGCGCGGGGCCGTGGCGGATCTTCCGCCACATCTTCATCCCGCTGTCCAAGGGCGCGTTCGTGGTGGTCGGCGCCACCTCGTTCCTGCTGTTCTGGAACTCCTACGTCTGGCCGGTGCTCACCATCACCGACCCTGAGCTGTTCCCGATCCAGCAGTACCTGGCCACCTTCCGCTCCGAAAGAACCAGCGAGCAAGGCCTGCTCATGGCCGGATCCACGCTGGCCGCCCTGCCCGTCATCATCCTGTTCCTGATCTTCCAGCGGCACATCATCCGCGGCGTGCGCCTCTCGGGACTCAAGTGAACGCCCACCTCGGCAACGCCCGGCCGATATCCCACGACGAGGGCAGGCACGTGGCCATGCCCCTGGGCGGGATCGGCACCGGCAATCTGGCGATCTGTGCCGACGGCGCGCTCCGGCAGTGGCAGCTGCAGAACGTCGGCAACCATCGCGGCGTCCTGCCGTACACCTTCTTCGCCCTGCGGGTGAGCACGTGGGAGCCGCCCGCGAACGAGGTGTTCGTCCTGCAGGCGCAGGCTCCCGACGCCCCGGCGACGCCGCTGGTCGACGACGACCACGTGCCGGGGTGGCAGCGCGAGCTGCTGCGCGGCCATCGGGGGGTGACTGGGACGACCTTCCGAGGGCTCTACCCCTTCGCCCACGTGGAGTATCACGGATTGCCCGTCGAGGTCGGGCTGGAGGCGTTCAACCCGCTGATCCCGCTGGACGTGGACGACAGCTCGCTGCCCGCCGCGCTGTTCACCTTCACGATCAGCAACCCGGGGCCGCTTCCCGCGCAGGTGTGGCTGGCGGCGGCCGTACAGAACCCGGTCGGGCACGACGGCAGCACCCCTGTCGACGGCGTGCGCGCGCTCGGCTACGGCGGCAACACCAACCGGGTGCGCCGCGAGCGCGGGTGGACCTCGCTGGTCATGGACAACACCGCGGTCGACCCGGCGGCGCCCGGCGCCGGTCAGGCGGTGCTGGCCGTGGACGCGGCCGACGCCGTGACGATGCCGCAGTGGACGCATCCGGACGAGTTCCTCGCCTTCCTGGCCGGGCGCGCGGTCTACGCCGACGCCGAGAAGGCGCGGCACGCGCCGTGGCTGGCGGACTACCAGGGCAGCGGGCCGCAGCAGGGGTACGGCCCCAGCCCGGCCGGTCGGACGTGGAACGGGGGCGTGGTCGCCCGATGATCCTCCAGCCTGGCGAGTCCCGAAATATCCGGATTTGTCTGGCGTGGTATTTCCCCAATCGCTACGCCGACTTCGTCCAGTTCGGGCCGCCGAACCCGCAGTGGGGGCCCACCAGGTTCTGGCTGGGCAACGCCTACGCGACCAGGTTCGCCGACGCCGTCGACGTCGCAGGACACGTGCGCGAACAGTGGGCGCGGCTGCGTGACACGTCGCTGAGCTGGGTGGACACGCTGGCCGGCAGCAGTCTGTCTCCGGCAGCGGTCGAGCACCTGGCCGCGCAGGCGGCGATCCTGCGCAGCCCGTCCTGCTTCCGCACGGCCGACGGCGCGTTCTTCGGCTTCGAGGGAGTCCTCGGAGCCTCGACCGTGATGTGGTCGGGCGATGTCGGCGGATCCTGCCCGCTCAACTGCACCCACGTGTGGAACTACGCGCAGGCGGTGGCCAGGCTCTTCCCCTCGCTCGAAAGGAGCATGCGCGCCACCGAGTTCGACGTCATGCAGGCGCCGGAGGGCTACCTCCCGCACCGGGTGATCGCGCCCACCTACCTGCGTCAGCTCTGGGAGGTGCCCATCGGCGGCCCGGTCGAACCCGCGCTCGACGGCATGCTCGGCACGATACTCAAGACCTACAGAGAGGTACGGCACGGCGCGGACTGGCTGCAGCGGTACTGGCCGCGGATCAAGCGCCTGCTGGCCCATATCAGGGAGAAATGGGACCCCGACGGCAGCGGTGTGCTGGTCGGCGTTCAGCCCTCCACCCACGACATCGACCTGTGCGGGCTCAACCCGTTCATGGGCACGCTCTGGCTGGCGGCGCTGCGCGCCGCTGAGGAGATGGCGATCCTGATGGGCGAGCCCGCCATGGCGGCGGAGCTGCGCGAGCTGTTCACCAAGGGCGGCACGCGCTACGACGAGGCGCTGTTCAACGGGGAGTACTACACGCAGGTGCTGGAGGAGGGCGACTCGGCCGAGTTCCAGTGGCTGGAGGGCTGCCTGGCCGACCAGCTCATCGGCCAGTGGTGGGCCCACCAGCTCGGCCTCGGCCACGTGCTGCCGCGCGAGCACGTGGTGAGCGCGCTGCGCGCGGTCGTCAGGCACAACCTGCGTACCGGGTTCGACGGCTTCGACCACCCGTACCGGGTGTTCGCCGACGGCGCCGACACCGGCCTGCTCTTGTGCACCTGGCCGCGCGGCGGCAGGCCGCGGGTGCCGACCCGCTACTGCGACGAGGTGTGGACCGGCAGCGAGTACCAGGTCGCGGCCCACTGCCTGTGGGAGGGGCTGGAGGAGGAGGCCGGCGCGATCCTCGACGGGGTGTGGGCCCGATACGACGGCCGGCGGCGCAACCCGTACAACGAGATCGAGTGCGGCGACCACTACGTGCGCGCCATGGCCGGCTGGTCGGTGCTCGACGCGCTGTCCGGCGCCACCTACGACGCCGTCACCCAGCGGCTGACCGTGTCGCCCCGTGGGCACGGGCGGTGGCCGCTGCTGCTTCCGACGGGATGGGGGACCCTCATCCGCGACGACGACGGCGTGCGGGTCTCCTGCACCCACGGGGACCTGAAGGTTCACGTACAGGAGTGTTCGTGACTGCTGGCCTCTGAGTGATGAGGCGCGGGATCGCGGTGACGCCGGTGTGCCCTGGAGGGGTGGACACACCGCTGACCGACACCGTCGAGATCGCCGGGGGTGGACCAGCGCCCCCGCCGGCCGGGTCACCCGTACGGCTGGTGATGCGGGTCGGCCATTATGAGATGCTGGCGACGTTCATCGGGACCCTGCGCATCGCGCGCCCGACGCGCACCGGAGCGTTCGTGACTGACCTGCGGCCCCTGCCCAGCGGACGGCATCAGCTGACCCGCGAGGAGGTCGTGTCCTCCCAGCGCGCCCGCATGCTGAAGGCGATGTGCGAGTCGATGCTCGAACGCGGTTACGCCGGCACGTCGGTGACCGACATCGTGCGCCGCGCCGGGGTGTCGCGGGAGACGTTCTACCAGCAGTTCGCCTCCAAACAGGCCTGTTTCGTCCAGGGCCTCGACGAGGCGATCGACCTGCTGGCCGCGCTGCTCGACGCCGCGCGCGATCCCCGGCTCCAGCCGCTCGAACGCTTCCGCGTGCTGCTGCGGACGTATCTGCGCGCCCTGGCCGCCGAGCCGGCCCGCGCCCGGTTCTTCCTCGTCGAGGTCTACGCCGCCGGTCCCGAGGCGGTGGCCAGGCGCATGGAGATGCAGCGGCGCTTCGCCGCCGAGATCGGCGACATCTTCGAGGCGCGGACCGACGACGACAGGTTCGCCTGCGTGACCCTGGTGGCCGCCGTCGCCCAGCTCGTCACCGCGCACCTCATGGCAGACGATCTCGACGGCCTGGTGGCCCTGGAAGAGCCGCTGACCCGGATGGCCGAGCGGCTCCTCACGGTCAGCAGTCGGGGATGACGGCGCCGTTGTTGTCCCTGGCCTCGTCGTTGCCCCACCGGCTGAGGTAGTAGGCCGACACGTAGGCGCCCCAGCCGTTCTTGCCCGCGTACACGATGTCGAGGTCGGTCTTCAGCCACCAGTGGTTGTAGTTGCCCGAGCCGTCGCGGATCTCCTGGCCCCAGACCTTGCAGTACACGTAGTTGGTGCCCGCCTTGAGCACGCCCTGCGCGTCGGCGGTGTTCGGCTCCGCGTAGCCGGTGGCGTCGGCGAACGTGTCCACCCAGGACCGGCCACCGCCCGAGCACCCGTTGTCGCTGGTGAGGTAGCGCTGGTTGTAGTACGGGGGGTAGGGCGCCAACGACTGGCCGTTGATCACGATCGTCTGCCCGGCGCCGTTGTAGAGCTGCTCGTAGTGGATGTGCGGGCCGCTGGAGCCGCCGGTCGTGCCCGTCACGCCGACCTGCTGGCCCTGCGACACGGAGGCGCCGTGCGGCACCGAGAAGGAGGCCAGGTGGAAGTAGTACGTCTTCCAGCCGCCGCCGTGATCGATCACCACGTAGTTGCCGGCGCCCCCGGCCTCCCAGTAGCGGTAGGCGGTGCCCGAGGCCGAGGCCAGCACCGGGGTCCCGCCCGTCGCGCCGCCGTCCGACCTGACGAAGTCGAGCGCGAGGCGCACCTCGGTGGAGTGGTGGCTGTAGGTCCAGGTCTGGCCGCAGGGGAAGGGCGCCTTGAACAGCGGCGCCGCGTGGGCGGGGAGGGCGGGTAACAGCGCCAGCAGCAGGACGACGGCCGACAAGGCGAGACGTGCGGAACGCATGGGCGACTCCTAGGAGACCGGCAACCAGGGGAACTCGTGGAGGCGGTCGCGGACCGCCGCCGGCAGGACGGGCCCCATCGCCGCCCGGTAACCGGCCACGGCGTCCGCGGCCCGCTGGCGATCGCCGTTGAACAGCTCGTACGGGGTGGGGATCGGCAGCGGGAGCGGGGGACCGTACGGAACCCTCGGGGGTTGCGCGATGACGACGTCACCGGAGCCGGTCACCGCGTCGGGGTCGATGTCGTAGGCGTGGTCGCCGAGGAAGTAGCCGGCGACGCCGTTGGCGAAGCCCAGCAGGTTGGTGATCGGGTTCTCGGAGTGGCAGATGCCGTCGTTCTGGTTGCAGATCTGCTTCACCCGCAGGTCGCCGAAGCCGCGCGGGCCCTTCATGGTGATGCCGGGCACCACGGTGGGCAGGTTGGTCTCGATGCCGCCGGGCCCGCCGTTGACGCCGGTTCTGCGCGGGTCGCCGTACAGGACGCCGTTGATCAGTTGGTGCGGGATGTCGCCGGACCCGGACAGGGCGTGGAGCACGTCCCCCGCGACGATCGCCCCCTGGGAGTAGCCCGCGATCGTGATGCGGCTGCCGGGGCAGGCCGCGTGGAAAGCCCGCACCGCCCGGTCGAGGGTGGCGATGCCCTCGGCGACCGAGTCGTCCAGCGAGACCGGGTCGCCCGGGTAGGGGGCGATGGACGCCGAATAGCGGATCTTCGTGAAGCCGACGCCGGGGGGCAGGGTGGCGTTCGTCCGGTCGTAGACGTTGGCGTCCGGATCGAGGTGGCCACCCACCTCGAAGATCATCTTGGTGTCACAGGTGGCGGCCGCGGCGGGCGAGGAGATCCCCACCAGCCCGGCCGCGACTAACACTCCCGCTAACGCAGCTCTCATGACAGCCTCCTTGCCAAGAAAGTAATCGATTTCCCGACTCGTGTACACGGTCGTTCGCGAATCATCCCGGGCCGCTGCGGGAGGCGCGCCGACGGGGACGCGGCGGTGCCGTCCAGCCACCGTGGCTGTTCAGGCCGGAGTCCCGGATGGCCGACTCACAGAAGTCTTCAGGGGGCGCAGGTCGCACCGGGGGGCCTCGTCGCTCTCGGCTTTCTCCCAGACATCACGTGGTGGCTGACCAGGAACTACGGTCAGGCACAAGTGATCCCCAAGTCGGCGTGCTGATGCTGCTGCCATGCACGTCAGAAAGATCGTACGGTCGGCGACGTTGCTCGCCCTGACCGCGGCGCTCGTGTTCCCCGCCGGTCCTGCACATGCCGTGGCCGCGCGGAACACCGACTTCAACGGCGACGGCTATAACGACGTGGCCCTCACCTTCGCGTACCGGAGCTCGGGCGGGATCGCCGTGCTCTACGGCGGACCCAACGGGACCAGTGGCCACCACCTCATCCGACCCCCGGCCGGATGCGCCACGGTGGACAGGTGGGGCTCTACCGTCCCGTGCCAGTCTTGGGGGCTGACGATGGCCGCCGCCGACGCCAACGGTGACGGCAGGACCGACCTGTACTTCTCCGGGTTGAGCGAGGCGCAGGCCATGTCCTGGCAGTCCGGAGGGTTCGGGACGGTCGAGCGGCACGTGTCAACTGTCATGTACAACGGCAGGATGGAGGTCGGCCAGTTCGGCGGCCAGTTCGCCAACGACGTGGTCATGGCGGACACCGTCGTCCGCGGCGTCACCCCGCCGTGGACGGGCATCAGCGGCTGGTACGACGGCCAGGGGCAGTACAAGTCCTTCCCCTTGCCCGACACGGACGTCCGGGTCACCCGCAATGAGCCGAGGCACACCGCCTCCGGCAACGTGGACGGCGGCTATGACAAGGAGATCGCGATCGTTCAGGCCAGGTCGATGCGCGAGCCCTCGACCGGTGAGCAGTGGGTGGAGCACCACCTGGTGCTCGCCGACGACCTGGAGGAGAGCCCCGTCCGGATCATCGAGCTCGGCTCTCCGGCGACCTGCACCGCCTCGCCGTATCCCGCTCTCCGCGTTTGCCCGGAGTCGGACTCACAGGTCGTGACCGGCGACGTCAACGGAGACAAGTACGACGACGTCATCATGCTCACGCCCAGCAAGCGCACCCTGCACGTCTTCTACGGCTCGTCCTCCGGTCCGAGCACCGTTCCCGGCTTCACGGCGCGGGACGTGGACTGGGCGGGCGGCGTGCTGTGGCGCGGAGTGACCACCGGGGACGTCAACGGCGACGGGGCCGAAGACATCGTTCTCGGCAGGCCCGACGTCGGCGGCTCCACCGCTCCCGCAGGAGGCGCGGTCGTGCTGATCCCCGGGTCCCGCAACGGCCCGGCGATCGCGGACGGGCAGGTCATCACGCAGGACGGCGTCCGGCCGCTGTCCGGATCGGCTCCCACGCCGCTGCCCGATCCGATCAGCGAGCAGTCCGTTCGCGGCGACGCCTTCGGCGCGGCCGTCTCGGTCCTGGACGTTACCGGCGACGGCAAGGCTGAGCTCATCACCAGCGCGCCGGGTAAGAACGCGTGGCAGGGCATGCTGGCCATCGTCCGCGGCACCCCATCGGGGCTTTCCGCCACCGAGGCGCAGGTGATCCACCCATCGCAGATCGGGATCGACGTCGAAACCCCGGAGATGGGTCTGCATCTGCTGCGGTGAAGCCCAAGGCAGTGCGCGAGCGGTGATGGGGCCTTGCCTGTCTCGTGGGAATGACCCCTGGTGCACTCACGCAGGGCACTGACCATTCCCCGATGGTCATGCTCGAATCCGACGGAGTGGGCAACCTGGGCTCACTCCCACCGCAAGCCGAACCGGGGCCCGGGCGCGCTTGTCGTACGTGCATGGGGAAGGCCAGCCACGCTCCAGCGACAGCACCAAGCGGGTCAGACCCGAGCCGCCTGAGCACTCCTGCCCCGCAGATCGAGACTCGTGCGGCTTGACGCACGTGCTGATCCGGATTTGACCCTGACGTTGCGTCAGGCACCACGATGAACGCATGACCGACTACTACGAGGCATTCGATATCAGCCCTGTCCCCCCGCCCGGGCCCGACGCGACGCCACCTGAGATTTACCGGGGCATCTACGGCATGCCGATGTTCGTCACCGTGCCGACGCCGGACCTGGCCGCGTCCGTGGATTTCTGGACCCGCGGACTCGGCTTCATCGACCTGTTCACGGTCCCGGGCCAGGTCACGCACCTTCGACGGTGGGCGTTCCAAGACGCTCTGCTCGTCCCGACCGACGCCCTGCCGGCCCCTTCGACGGTGAGCATCGGCTTCAGTTGCGTGCTGAGCCAAGTCGACGAGATCGCGCAGGCGTGCACCGCACTGGTGCCCGGATGCACGACAGGACCGCGACAGACTCCGTGGAACACCGTGGAACTGGAGGTCATCACGCCGGAGAACGCTCGCGTGATCATGACTGCGGCCCGTCCCCTCGACCTCGACAGCGCCGAGGCACGCTACCTCGAAGCAAACGGCTTCACGCTTCCCAAGGGGTGAAACCGGGTAAGTCAGACGCGCATGTCAGACTCGGCAGCGTGACCGACACCGCGATGGACGATGCCGCGGGACCCGGCGGGCTGACCGTCGGGGCCGCGGCATCGCACGTGGAAGTCACCGTCCGCACCCTCCATCATTGGGACGCGATCGGGCTCGTCCGCCCGTCCGGGCGGACCACCGGCGGTTACCGGCTCTACTCCGCGGCCGACATCGCACGCATCCACCGGGTGCTCATCTACCGCGAGCTCGGTCTGTCGCTCGACGACATCAGTGAACTTCTCGATGCTCCGACGGTCGATATGACCGTGCCGCTGAGACAACAGCGCGCCCAGCTCCTCGATCGCATCTCCCGCTTGCAGGCAATGGTCGACGCGGTCGATCGCATGATCGAAGCAGCACGCACCGGCATCCTGCTCTCCGCGGAGGAACAAGTCGCGATCTTCGGGCAGCGCTGGAAGCCGTCACTGACCGCGGGCGCACGTGACCGGTGGGGCGACACAGCTCAATGGGCACAGTACGCCGAGCGCGCCGCGGGCATGACCCCCGAGGACTGGCAGCGGATCGCCGACAACATCGCAACGCTCGAGCACGACCTGGCAGCAGCCAAGCGCGCCGGCGTCAGGCCAGGCAGCGCCGAAGCCAACGCTCTGGCGGAACGACACAGGGCCTCCATGGACGCGTACTTCGACTGCACCCTTTCGATGCAGGTCTGCCTGGGAAGGAAGTACGCCGCCGATCCTGGCTTCACGGCCTACTACGACGCAATCGAGCCAGGCCTGACCATCTGGCTCCGTGACATCATCGACGCCAACGCCCGCGATCGAGGCATCGACCCGGATTCGGCGAGCTGGACCTGACGCACCCACTGTGGCGCCGGCGTAGCCGGCGGGCCTGCTCCCCGGCGCTGACCAGCAGGGCGGTGGCGGCATCGACCTCCGGCTTGGCGCACAAGCTGGCCGCGCGTATCGGCGCCCGCTCGACCATGGCGGCGGGAACGACATCACCCGCGAGTTCGGCACCGCACTCGGCGTCGCCCTCCTCGGTACCCTCCTGGCCAGTGGCTACCGCAGTGCCATCGACGACAGGCTCGGCGGCGTCCCTCAAGGCGCGGCGGACGCTGCACGCCAGGGCGTCGCCAACGCCGTCGAGGCTGCGGGCACTGCCGGCTCCCACGCGCGGGCGCTGGTTGATGCCGCCCGGCAGTCCTTCGTCGACGGCTGGCAGCAGGCCATGTGGGCAGGTGTCGTCGTCATGGGCGTCTTGTTCGTCTACACCGCCGTCCGCGGTCCGCGAAACAAGCTCTCCACATCGGCGGACGAGGAGAAAACCCCCGAAGACCGACACCCCCAGGTGACCGCGTAAGAGCTGAACCGGCTCGCGCAGGGCCTTCTTCGGCCGGTGGTCGGGCGCCAGGCACGCATGGCACCCGACCACACTCGCGTCACACCGCCGCTACCCGATCAACCGTCTGACTGTCCAGGTTTCACGCGAACGCCATCCTGGCTCACCAGCGCGAACGTCATGGATGGCGGCTGATGGGGCGAGCCTTACCGACAGGCCGTAAGACGGATCAATCGCGGGTTCTGCACGCTGGTGGCGGTCCGGGTCGACGCAGCCGCCCGCGCGAGGCCGGCCCGGCCGCTGGTGACCGGGCGGTGGTCGTCGGCCGCCAGGAGGCCAGCCGGTCGGGGGACGGGTTCGATCGGGAACCGGCGCGGCTTGCAGGTAACGCTCATCGAAGCCCGGCCTGGGGCGCGGGGTTGTCCTGGCGGGCGGCGCGGCGGGCTCCGACCAGCAGCAGGACGTTCGCGAGCAGGAGGATCGGCCAGGGCGTGAACGCGAGGACCACAGCGCCGGCCACGGTCCAGATCCCCAGCGTCCACGCGATGAACGGCGGCGGCACAATGCCGCGGCGGTCCAGCCACAGCACGATCAGGCCGACCACGATGAGCGGCACGCCGAAGCTGGCCAGACTCAGCCAGTACGCGCTGTTCGCCGGGCCCATCGCGGCGAAGTCCTCGCCCCACAGCTCCCCGCTGAACCATGCCCCGGCGTGGCGCGCGGCGCCCTCCAGCGTCAGGGCGCTGAGCGTGTGCGCGGCCCCGAAAAGCGCGATGAGCCAACCGGCCCACTTGATCATCTGAGTTCTCCGTTCTTTCGCGGAGTCACGCGCATCCGGGCGAACTCCAGTTACGAAACTCTGGTTTCGATACTCGCGTTCCGTATAATGCAGGCGTGGCAGCGAGAAAGCAACGGGGAGGACGCCCCCGCGACAGTCGTGTGGATCACAGAATCCTGCAGACCGCCCGTGAGCTGATCGACGAGATCGGCTACCCCGCCCTGACCGTCGACCAGGTCGCGGCCCGCGCCGGGGTAGGCAAGGCGGCGATCTACCGCCGCTACACCTCCAAAGCCGAGATGGCGTTCGCCGCCACCGTGCACGGACAGCAGTTGCCTCCGCCGGCCGACACCGGCTCCCTGCACGGAGACCTGCTGGCGCTGGCCCGCGCGTTCCATGTCCGCCTGGCCGCCCCGGCGACCCGGGATCTGGGACCGGCCCTGATGAGCGAACTCGCCGTCAATCCCGAACTGGTGACCCGGTTCCAGGACACCTTCCTGGCCGCCGAACACGCCGATGTTGCCCGCATCATCGAACGGGCCGTGGCCCGCGGCGAGCTGACCGGGCCCGTCGACCCCGCGATCGCCCACGTGCTCCTGGCCGGCTCCCTCACCGCCGCCCTGTACATTCTCCAGGTGCCCGTCGACGATGCGATGGTCGCCGACCTCGCCACCGCCGCCGTAGCCGGCATCATCGCCCTGGCCAACCGGCACAACAGCGACCCCGGCAGAACCGCGGAGCCGTGTTGACAGGGCTGTTCCACCTGGTCGGCCCGCAGGACCGGGAAGCCTGCACGAACACGACGCGCTACGGCTCCGTGCGCGTGGTCAGCCGCATGAGAGGCGCTCCTGGCGCTGCCCCAGGCGGGCGACACCCTGTAGTTCTGGAGGTCCGACCGGTGGGGCCGCTCGGCGGGGCCCGTGCTGGCCACGGTCAACGAACGCCTGAAGCCGAGCGTGAGCTGGGTGTCGTCTCCAGGCCGGTCATGGCGTGTTCCTGAAGGCTGGGCTGCGGGCGCGATGGCGGCGAGCAGGGCGCGCAGGCGGCCTTCGGCCTGCTGGACCGCTGCGGTGAGGGCATCCGCGTGGGCTGTTCCGGCCCCGAGGTTTGCGACGGCGAGCACGGCCGTGACTGCCTGCTGCTGCTCGTGGGACATCTGGGAGCCCGCGCGACCTTCTGCCGGCTGACGGTGCTTCCTGGTTGGTGCGGCACGGCAGTGGCCCGGTGGCCGGTCGGTCCCGCCGCCCGATACGCCTATCGCGCTGCCGCTCGGCTGATGCGCGTCTGGGAAAAGGTTGAACGACGCGGGGTACCCCCTGCGGATGTGACGCTCCGTGATGTGTTGTACTCAGATGACCCCCGCCTTCTGTACATCCGTTTCAGCATGGGTTGGAGGCAGGTATGTCCGTGAGTCGTGGACCTGTGTGTCAGGTCGTCCCCCACGGTGATCGTCTGACCGTCACCGGGTGGGAGCCCCAGAGACACGTCCCCTTGGTGGACGGTGAGGGGCGCGACACGCTCACCCGGCAGGTCGTCCAGGCGTCGGTGATGGTGATCTGCGAGGTCCACGGCTGGTGCGGGCGGGTGCCCGTGGACTCGGACTACCGGCCTCCAGGCTACGAACCCTGGCCGCTCTGATCCGGCCGTGGTCCCCCGTGGCGGCTGACGTGTCCGTCTCTGAAGGGGCGCGCCGTGCGCCGCGGCGGGCCGGTTTCGGTGGCCGTCATGCCGTCTCGGCCATCAGCGCGTCGCGCACCTTCCGCAGCCCCGGCAGCCCGGCCGGCACCGCCGCGGCCCGCCGCCGCATCTCCTCCGGGGTGCCGACGCCGAGGTCGTCGAGCAGGTCCTGAAGGGCGGCCGTGCCGTACGGGCTGAACGTCAGGCAGCGCGCGAACGTGACCACGATCCACCAGACCGCCTCCCGGTGCAGGCCCTGCTCGATGAGGTCGCGGGTGCCGTCGATGGAGATCTGCCGGGCCTCGGGGGTCAGGTCCGTCCCGTACGGCTTCGCCGGATCGTACGGCACGCGGTCGTAGACGTCGGCCAGCCGGTCCAGGTGCGCGGCGACGCGGGAGGCGTCGAGGTGGGCGCACCCGAGCCAGTCGAGCAGTACGTCGTGGAAGCCGGCGTGGCCGTGCCTCAGCAGGACCTCCCGGGCTGCCACGTACCGGCGGCGGACGGTCGGGTTGGCGCGGGCGGCGGTCAGGATCACCAGCGTGGGCAGGCTGGCCAGGAACGCCCAGGAGAGCACCCGGTCGGCCAGCGGCCGGCCGACGTCGAACCGGGCCAGAGGGGCGATCCGCTCCTCCAGCGCCGCGCATCGGATGCGGACCCAACGGGAGCGGCCGAACTCCCCCGCCACCGCGGTGTGCAGCGCGGCGAGCCGTCCGTCCGGATCGGCCAGGAGGACTCCCCTGCTCAAGGCGGGCGCCAGCGCCGGTGACGACAGCACGTCCGCCGCGGACTCCAGCGGGGCGTAGCCGACCTCCAGCAGCACGCCCTCGTGCCGGAACTTGCCCAGCTTCGGCGGGGCCTCGCCGTCTACCACGATCACGAGATCGACGTCGGAGGCGGCCGGAAGCTCCGCCTCGGCCGGAAGCCAGGCCGCGGACCCGCTGACGTAAGCGCCGACGAATCCGGGGACCTGATGCTCCGCCACCCATCGCGCCGCCACCGCCCGCGCCTCTGCGATCTTCATGGCACGACCCTAGGGGATCCGGACCGGACGGCCGGGACGCGGACGGGGGCGCACGCGTCAGACCACGAGCACGAGGAGCGCGACGATCGCGGCGTCGATGGCGAGGCTGAGCAGGGCGGGCAGCCAGCGGCTGCGATGGCGGGCCGTGGGCAGCTCCCGCCAGCGGGCCAGGTGGACGGCCGTGCCCGCCGCGGTGACCGCCGCCACGAGGATGAACGCCGCGAACGGCACCGTGCCCCAGGCCCCGGCCATCCAGGCCACCCACAGCAGCAGGGCGGCGTTGGCCGTCGCGTTGACGGCGCCGAGCCGGTCGGCCTGCGGACGGCTACGGCTCGGCCGCCGCCGGGTCGCCGGCTCCCACGTGATCAGCACGGCGGCGGCGAGCAGCCCGGCGGTGACCGTGAGGAGGAGCGGGTCGGTGGACGCGGGCGTGGGTTCCTCGTGGCCGAGCAGCCACAGGCCCACGTGGTCGACGTCCTTGTCGGTGTTGCCCAGCACGACCACGCCGCGCCGCCCCGCGCGGTCGAACCCGACATATGACCGGAAGCCGCCGGTGCCGCCGTTGTGCCAGGTGACCTCGCCTTCCGCGGTCTTCGTCGTGAACCAGCCGTAGCCGATGCGGCTGGTCTCGTCGTCCGTGAAGCGCGGCGCCGCCGCCTCGGCTCCAGGTGCGCCGCCCTTGAGCATGGCGTCGACGAGGCGGGCGAGGTCGGCGCTCGTGGACCAGATCCCCACCCCCGCCGGGGCGTAGCCGTCGCTTGTCCACGGGTCCGCCTCGTGCCCGGCCTCCACGTAGCCGTGCGCCCTGCCCTCCGGTGGGACGGAGGTGGTGGTGGCCCTCATGCCGAGCGGGTCGAGCACCCGCCGCCTCAACAGGTCGCTGTACGGCTGCCGCGCGCGTTCGGCGAGCGCGTGCCCGAGCACCGCCATGCCGAGGTTGGAGTAGGCGACCGTGCCGCGTCCGGAGAGCGTCGCGGAGTTCGCCGCCGCGCGCACGTCGGAGACGTCCTGGCCGGAATAGGGGTTGCCGTGGGTGTAGTTCGCGGCGGCTGCCCGTACCAGCGTGCCGAGACCGCCCGCGAGCCGCGGCAGGCCGGATCGGTGGCCGGCCAGCTCCTCGTAGGTGATCGAGCCCTGCAGGCCCGGCACCGGGGACCGCGGGTAGAGGCCGTCCCTCGCGGCCATGTCGGCGAGGAGCATGCCGGTGAGCGCCTTGGTCACCGAGCCGATCTCGAACGGGGTGGACGCGTCGACCGGACGCGGGACGGGGCCGCCCGTGTCGCCGACGCCCGCCGTACGGACGGCGCCGTTCTCGATCAGCGCCACGGACAGCGCGCGGTAGCCGTCGGAGCCGGCCGCGTGGCGCACGGCCTGGGCGAGCGCGCGGTCACCCGTGGTCACGGCCCCCAGGCGCGGCGGCGCGGGCGCGACGGCGAAGGCCGCGACCGCGGCCAGCACGGCCGCGACCAGGACGGACGTCAGCCGGCCCGGTGTCAGCACCAGGTCGCTCCGCTGGAACATGGAACGCATCCCCTCTCAGGGTCGGATCGGATCGATTGCGAACGGTGTGACCGGTTCCGCGTGGGCCCCCTCGCCTGTCAGGGTCGGATCGGATCGCTTACAAACGGCGTGACCCGTTTCGCCAGGGCCCCCTCGCCTCTCAGGGTCGGATCGGATCGCTTGCAAACGGTGTGACCGGTTCCGCGTGGGCCCCCTCGCCGTGTCCCGGGGATCCGGGGAACGGCATGGCGGCATTCACGCGTGACCGACCGGACCACGAGGGCGGTCAGGGGCCACGCCCGGGAATGACGAGCGGGATCCCGGCGACGGCATGAGCACTCCCCCACCGGGGCCGCGGGTGGACCCGTCCCCAAGGACGACCGCGCAGCAGGTGCGCACCCGTCCCCTCGGAGGGACGGCCACCGCCCGCACGGATGAGCGCCGGTTCGTGAGGGACGGCCACCGCCCGCACGGATGAGCGCCGGTTCGTAAGGGACGGCACCCGACCGCCACCCACGGCACGGCCCCTGCTGAGGGCGGCGCACACCGCCAGACCCGGTGATCGTCCTTGTCGGGCCGGAAGCCGGGGTTGGGCATGGCGCCCACCAGCGCGAACCCGAGAGCCCGAGCACCGGGGTGCGCCGGCGGACCGGGCCAGCGGCCGTCGCGGCGGAGCTGGGCTGGTTGGCCGGGCCGAGTCGGTTGGCCAGGCTAAGCCAGGCTAAGCCAGGCTGAGCCAGGCTGGCCCGCTGGGTTGGTTGGGTCGGTTGGGTCGGTTGAGCCCGTCCAGGCTGGGTCGGTCGGCTGGGCCCGCCCAGCTGGCCCGCGGGTTGGTTGGGACCGCCCAGGCTGAGTCGGTCGGGTCGGCAGGGCCGGGGAGGGCCTGGGTGGGTCGGGTCGGGAGGGCCTGGGTGCCGGGTTTTCGCGGAATGCGGCGGATGAGCGGATCCGGTGGTCAGCCCCGGCGGGAGAAGTAGACGAGGGCGGCCACGTAGGACACGCCCGCGACGGCTCCCAGTAAGGCGAACGGCATGGGATCCTCCCCGCGCCAGACCTGCACGAAGAACCCGCCGACCACGACCATGCTGAGCACGTGGGCGGTGGCGCCGCGGGCGCGCAGCTCGTTGAGCTTGCGCCGCTCGTCGCCCAGTTCCCCGCTCAGCATCGCGGTGGTCTCACTGGCCTTGCGCGTCAGCACGAGGAAGGCGGCGTATCCGGCCATGATCCCGAAGAGCGCGAGCCCGAGGACGACCTGGCCGCGGAGCATGAACGGCACGCCGAGCAGCAGCCCAAGCACGAGGCTGAACGCCGTGATGAACCAGCGGTTAGTCGTCACAGTGGAAGATCTCCTCGACGGTCCGGCCGAAGAATCGGGCCATGCGGATGGCGAGCGGGAGCGACGGGTCATACCGGCCCTGCTCGATGGCGTTGATCGTTTGCCGGGAGACCCCGAGACGCTCCCCGAGGGCCTGCTGGGAGAGCCCCGCGGCGTTCCGGAGCTCTCTGATGTCGTTGTCCACAACGTAAAGCTCCCTTTACTTCAATCTCACAATGGAAAGTACCCTTGACACCGGCGGGTGTCAAGGGAGCTTTACTTCGTGAGCGCCCGCACGTGGTCGACCAGCATGGGCCGTCCCGGCGCGGTGGCGGCCGTGGGTCCGCTAACGAACGCCTGGGGCAGCCCGCCGCCGACGGCCACGTTCAGGATCAGGAAGAAGCCGTGACGGGTCGCCCGTTCCCAGGTGGCCGCGTCCATCCGGGTCGCCTCCACGGTGAAGGGCAGCCGCCCGTCCAGGTACCAGCGCACCTCGCGCTCGGTCAGTTCGACCGCCTAGGTGTGGAAGGAGCTGTGGCAGGTGGGCACGGCCGCTCGCCCGAGGTGATCCCGCGCGGCTCTGCGGGTCCTCCAGGTAGGGGACGAGATGGCGCAGGAAGTCGGGCCGGGGGCAGAAGTCGGCGTCGAACACGGCGACCAGGTCGGCGTCGCCGAGGGTCAGGCCGTGGTTGAGGTTGCCCGCCTTCTTCAGGTGGCCGCGGTCGGGCCGCGAGTCGTAGTCCAAGGCGTGCTGGCGTGCCAGGCGCTCGGGCCGGGCGGAGTCGTCGAGCACGAGGACGCGTAGTGGAGCGTTCCAGCTCAGGGCCGCCACGTGGCGAAAGGGGTTGGCCGGCACCTCTTCCGGCTCGCCCAGGGTGGGCAGGAGGACGTCGACGGAGGGCAGGGCCGCCGGCCGCCAGGAGCGGACGAGCAGGAGGTGCGACTCCCAGGTGGTGGTGCGCTGCGCTGGCCGTCGACGTAGGAGAACACCCAGCTCGTCAGGTTCAGCGCGAGGGCGGCGCGCCCAGCAGGCGGCCGAGGAGGTCGTCGACCACCCGCTCGGCCCTTTCCGTCTCACCCGTGCGCGCCACCAGCAACGCCACCTCGTTGATCGCCGCCAGCAGCATGTGGGCGTACATCCCCAGGTGGTCGTCCCGGACGGCTCCGGTGGCCCGCAGCGCCCCCCTGAGCATGCCGAAGGCGTGGCGGGCCTCGACCTCGCGCCATTTCTCCCAGCCGAGGACCGAGGGGGCGTCGACGAGGACGATCCGCCGGACGACCTCGTCGCCCGCCAGGCGGATCCAGGCCAGGACGCCCAGGCGCAGCGCCTGCTCCGGGCTCACGGCATCGCGCACGGTGTCGGCGATCCGGCGGCCGACCTCCGTCTCCACCGCCTCGAGGACCGCCTCGAACAGGGCGTCCTTGCCGGCGTAGTGGTGGTAGAGCGCTCCCCTGCTCAGACCCGACTCGTGCAGGACCGTCTCGATCGAGGTGCCCTCGTAGCCGTGCTCGGCGAACAGGCGGGTGGCGATGGCCAGGACCCTGTCGCGCGTGGCGGCGCCGCGCTCTGCCTTGCGGTTCATGACCACCACTCTAGACATACCGACCAACGGTCGGTTATTTTCCAGACCGACAGTCGGTTTGTTATGGAGGAACGATGAGAACACGTCACGGCATCTCCTACGTCGACGAAGGCGACGGGCCCGTCGCGCTGTTCGTGCACGGAGCCGGCACCAACGCGAGCCTGTGGGGCAACGCCATCGCCGAACTGCGCGCCGAACGCAGGTGCGTGGCCCTCGACCTGCCGCTGCACGGTCGGAGCGAGGCGAGGGACGAGCTGTCGCTGCCCGCCCTCGCCGAGCTGGTCGAGGAGTTCTGCGCCGATCTCGGCCTCGGCACGGTCGACCTCGTCGCCAACGACAGCGGCGGCGCCATCGCGCAGGTCCTCGCGGTCAGGCACCCGGAACGGCTGCGCACGCTCACGCTGACCAACTGCGACGTGCACGACAACCTGCCGCCCGAGGCCTTCAAGCCCACCGTCGAGCTCGCGGCGAAGGGAGAGCTCGTGCCGCTCACCGCCGTGCTGCTCGACCGGCCCGCGCTCGTGACCGGAAGCGCCTTGGGCGCGGGCTACGAGCGCATCGACGACCCCGAGGCGCTGGTCGAGCGATTCCTCCGGCCGATCTTCGGCGATCCCGAGCGCGGCCGCGCCTTCGAGCGCTTCCTGGTGGGGCTGGACGCCAAGGACCTCGTCGCCATCGAGCCGGAGCTGGGGCGGCTGGCCGTACCCACGCTGGTGGTGTGGGGCACCAGTGACCCGTTCTTCGAGCTGCGGTGGGCGCGGTGGCTGCGCGACACCGTTCCAGGGGTCAGGAAGGTCGTCGAGATCGAGGGCGGCAGGCTCTTCTTCGTGGAGGAGCGGGCCGGCGAGCTCGTCCCCCACCTGCGTGAGCACTTCGCCTTCGGGCTCCGGCAGGCCTGAGGCCCACGTCCGGTGCGCCCCGCGTCGGGTCGCCGCCGCTCCCCCGCTTCGTGGTCGCCGCGGCGGCCGGCAGCCCGTGCACCGGCCTGGGACCCGCGCCGGACGGGGAGCCCGTGCAAAAGGCGCCCACACGGGCCGAGAAGGACGCGCACGGGAGAACGCCCAGGCAGGAGGAGGAAGGGCCCCGCACCCCCCGGGAAAACGCCCACGCACGCAGATGAGAGCTCGCAGGGGGGTAAACGCCCCGGCACGCACAGGAAAGCCCGCACGCCCGGGGTAAACGCCCCGACACGCTGAGGAGAGCTCGCACGCCCGGGGGTAAACGCCCCGGCACGCGGAGGAAGCCCGCACGCAGGGAAAACCGGTGGAGAGCGGCGCGCAGCGCCGTCCACACTGGGCCGCGTGACAGAGAACGCATTGGTGACGGCAACGACGACCGGAGCCGCGGACGAGGTGAGACGGCTGCTGGAGAGCGGAGCCTCCCCCGACGCGCCCGACGACGAGGGCAGCACCGCCCTCTACCGAGCGGCCGTCCAGGGGCACGCGGAGATCGTGCGCGCGCTGCTGGCGGCCGGGGCCGATCCGAACCGGGAGAGCGGCGGCGGCAGCGAGGGGCTGCCGCTGTGCGCCGCGGCCACCTGGGGGCGGCTGGACGTGGTGGTCGCCCTGCTCGACGCGGGCGCCGACCCGGACCTGAAGGAGGATCCGGACAGACACGCGATGGCCGCCCTGCACTGGGCCGCCGCCAAGGACCATCTCGCCGTCGTCTCAGCGCTGCTCGGCAGGGGCGCCGACCCCGACGTCCTGGACAGTGTGGGCAACACCGCGCTCGTCCACGCCACCCGGTACGGCGCGGCGGCCGTGGTCCGGGTGCTCCTCGACCACGGAGCCGACCCCTCGATCACCGACGGCCAGGGACGGCCTGCCCTCGATCTGGCCCGCGACCTGGCCGGCCAGGACATCGAAACGGTGGTCCGCGACCGGGCCGGGGAGTACGCCCCGGCGGGCGCGCGGATCAGCGTGCGCCGCGAGAAGTCGGAAGGCGGTGGTGAGCGCGTCGTGGCCGAGGTGCGGGAGCGTGACGGCCGGCTGCGTTCGGAGTCGTTCCTCGGGACCGGCCACGCCGAGATCGTCCGCCTCCTGGAGGCCCGCCCGCCCGGCGCGTAGGCCTCCGTTCCCGAGGTCCCGCACCGGAAAGGAAGGCAGCCCGCCCGCGAGATCCCGCGCCAGGCCGGCCTGCGGCCCTCCACGGGGTCCGGGGCGGCGGACAGCTCCATCCACGCGAGGCCCCGTGCCGGGCGGACCGGCCGGGTCTCGTTCACACCTTGCAGGGGGTGAGTCCGGCCGCCTCGGCCTGTCGCACGCGCGGGCGCATGACCGCCGACAGCAGCACCATCAGCACGGCCACCCCGGTGATCATGGCGAAGGCCGCCGGGTAGGAGACGCCGCCCGCGACCCAGCCGGTCACCGCGGGAGCCGTCAGGCCCGACAGGTAGGTGATCGTCGCGACTCCCGCCACACCCTCGCCGGGCGTGGGCCCCGCGTTGCCCGCCGCGGCGAACACCAGCGGCACGATGGCCGCCACGCCCAGCCCGATCAGCGCGAAGCCGATGACGCACAGCACCGGCGTGCGGGCGGCGACCACGGTGACGCCGCCGGCGACGGCCAGGGCCCCGCCCGCCCTGACCACCGTCACCGGCCCGAACCGGTGGACGAGACGGTCACCGGCCAGGCGGGCGCCCGCCATGCAGAGCATGAAGATCGTGTAGCTGGCGGCGGCCGTGCCGGGGCCCGCGTCGGCGACCTCGGTCAGGTAGACGGCCGACCAGTTCGCGCTCGCGCCCTCCACGAAGGTGCCGCAGAAGCCGACCACGCCGATGCCCAGGACGGCCTTGGGCGGCAGCGCGAAGCGGCGCGGTGCGGGCGCGTCGCCGAGCGCGCCGCCCGGCGGGTCGGGGAACAGGCCGCGCCCCGCGACCGTGCCGGCCAGCAGCATCACCAGCGCCATCGCGCCGAGGTGTGTCCGGGCGTCGGTGCCCGTCTGGGCGGCCAGGACGCCGACGCCGCCGCCGGCCAGGCTGCCCAGGCACCACATGCCGTGCAGCCCCGAGATGATCGGGCGGCCCAGGCGCCGTTCCAGGACGACACCGTGCGCGTTCATGACGACGTCGCACATGCCGGCGGCCGCGCCGTACAGGAGGAAGACAGCGAACAGCACGGCGGGCACGGGGGCGAGGGCGGGCAGCGCCAGCGCGAGGCACCACAGCGCGAGCACGACCCTGGTCGCCCTGGCACTGCCGAGCCGGTAGCTGAGGCGGCTGGCCATGGGCATGGCGACGAACGCGCCGATCGACGGGCAGAGCAGGGCCAGTCCGAGGGTGATGGCGCCGAGGCCGAGGTGGTCCTGGATCCAGGGGATGCGGGTGGCCAGACTGCCCGCGACGGCGCCGTGGACGGCGAAGACGGCGGCGATGGCACGGTGGGGGCTCATGGCGCCGAAATTATCAGGAAGCCTTCCTGATGAAAAGAGGTAATAGGCAGGCTCCCTGCTTATTATGTGGAGCGTGAAGACCGCCACGCCGGCCATGGCCCGCGCGATCAACGACCGGCTCGCCCTCGACCTGCTGCTGGAGCGCGGCCCGCTGACCGCTCCCCAGTTGCGCGAGCTCACCGGCCTGTCCAGGCCCACCGTCTCCGACCTGGTCGAGAGGCTCATGGAGGGCGGCCTGGTCGAGGTGACCGGGGAGTGCGGCCAGGACCGGCGCGGGCCGAAGGCACGCCTCTACGGCATCGTCGCGGGCCGCGCCCACGTGGCAGGCGTGGACCTGCGGCGCGCGACGGTCGAGGTGACCGTCGCCGACATCACAGGGACGACGGTCGGCACCGCCGTACGCGATCTGCCCGGGCGTCCCGACCTCGCCGCGTTCGTGGAGAGCACGGTCAGCGCGGCCGCCGGCGGCCGCGCGCTGGACACGGTGGTGATCGGCGCGCCCGGCCTGGTCGATCCGCGGCACGGCGAGCTGGTCGCCGGCAACGGCGTGCCCGGCTGGGGGCCCGGCTTCGTCCAGGAGGTACGGCACCGCCTGGGCGTGCCGGTGATCCTGGAGAACGAGGTGAACCTGGCCGCCGTCGCCGAGCACCGCACCGGGGCGGCCATGGGGAGCGACGACTTCGTCCTGCTGTGGCTAGATGACGGCGTCGGCGCGGCGGTCGTGCTGGACGGCAGGCTGCGGCGCGGGGCGTCGGGCGGCGCGGGCGAGATCGGGCTGCTCGAGGTGGACGGCACGACGTTCTGCGAGAGCGTGGCCAGCGGCGCGGCGCGCGAACTCGGCGGCGAGGAACTGGCCGGGCGGATCGCGCTGGCCGCCTTCGCGATGGTGACGATCCTCGATCCGGGCGTGGTCGTGCTCGGCGGGAAGACGGGGCGGGCCGGGGGCGACACGCTCGCCGGGCTGGTGGGCGAGCGGCTCGGCGCGCTGTCGCCCGCGCCCACCAGGGTGCTGGCGAGCACCGTGGCGGGCAACGCGATCCTGCAGGGCGCGGTGCTGACGGCCCTCGACACGGCCCGCGACAGGATCTTCGGCTGACGCCGGCGCGCCCAGGGCCGCGACGATCTCCTCCCGCCGGCCGGCGGACTCGCGTGAGCCGGCCCCTGCAAGCACGACAAAAGGGACTTGCAACCGGCTTCGACTAGAAAGCCCCCATTACTCCACGGACAGGGGGACGACCGTGACCGATGCGCACGAGCTTCAGCGCCCGGCGCCGGAGGCGCTTCGCGTGCGCGGCCTGCCGTTCGGCCGGGCCAAGAATGTGATCGCGGACATGGCGGTCGCCGGGCTGCGCCTGCTGATCACCATAGGCCGGTCGATCCAGCCACCGGCTCGCCGCTCGCGGCGACTCTGGCGACCCTCCCCGTCCTGCCTGACGACGAGCCGGCGGGCGGAACTGAAGACGTTCATCCCGACGCCGCCCAAATGATCTAGAGGGGCCGGGGCACGACGGACGGGCCGTCTATCTATAACGCACCGCCAGGAGCCAGTCAAGAACGCAAATTATACCTTTTGGTACTTCTCTATAGAAATGCCGAAATGGCGTTCTAATAACATCCGGAAAGTTCGATTACTAGATTAATGGCCCTTGAAAGGACGGGCCGTAAGTCTAATATCTGGGTTTGTGTCCCATGATCCATCGGACTTGCCGGACAAGCAGGTCTGGCCACCCGGCCACTCCGATGACACCGCCGTGACAGCTCCCATCCCTCCGCTTGCCAGGCACAGGTCGCAGCCGCAGCCGCCGGAGGAGTGGGAGCCCGAACGGCTGTCCGCAGGCCCGTGGCGGCTGATCATTCGTGCGGGGACCGTATTCGTCGCGCTGACCGTGGTGGGGATCGGGATCGGCGCGATTCGCTCGTCGTGGACGCCCGCGCCGAGCGTGGTCACGCCCGTGGCCAGCGCGTCCGCGCCGGCGACCGACCGGGGATCCGCCCAGGCCGGGGCGGCGCAGCAGCAGGCCACGCCGGTCGGACCCGGGACCTCGGGCGAGCCGGTCGAGCCGGGGGCTTCGGCGCCGCCGCGAGGGGGCGGAGCCGAGCCCGCGGTCTCGACCCGGGAGGCCAGGCGGGTGCACGACCGCTTCCAGCGCGACCTGTCGGCCGTCCAGCTCGACATGGACGACAAGGCCGTGGCCCAGCTCGAGCAGGGGCTGGCGCTGGAGATGACCAGGGCGAGCTTCGAGACGGCCAGGCTGCGCGACGACCCGGTGGCGGCCGGCATCTGGCCGGGCACCAAGGTGTGGGTGCCACGCCGTACGGCTGAGGCAGGCGAGTGGTTCGTGGCCGCCATGCACGAGCCGGGCGTGGCGCGCGTGACCGACGTGCTGGTCAGGACGAAGCAGGGGTGGCGGCTGGTGGCCTCCACCGCCGACACCCGCACCCCCGCGCCCGAGCTGCCGGCCATCGCCGTCGACGCCGACGGGTACGCCACCAGCCTGGACGAGTTCACCTCAGGCCTGCGCGGCACGCCCAAACAGGTCGCGCTCGCGCACCTGAGAAGCCTGGAACGGGCCACCGACGACGAGCGGTTCGCCGACGGGCCGTGGACGTCGACGGCGGTGCGGCTCTGGCAGCGCGAACGCGCCCAGCTCCGCAAGGCCGGCTGGAAGCTCGAGCTGTCCTACCGCCTGACCGGGAAGGTGCGGGCGCTCAGGACCGTCGACGGCGGCGCCCTGGTCTGGTACGCGGCCCGCTCCACCGAGGTGCGCACGGCCGAGCGGCCGGGCACCACGGTGACGCTGAAGGGCTCGGCCGCCGTCCGCACCGCCAACCGGCCGTTCGCTCAGACGGCCAGCGCGACCTACGGGCGGATGTACCTGGCGTACGTTCCGCCGATCGACTCCACCGAGCCCATCAGGGTCCTGGGCGACTGGACAGACGTACTGGAGAGCCACGGCACCTGACGGACCACCAGATAAGAGGAGCACCATGGCGACATCCCCACGCAGACCTTCCAGGTCAACGGTCGTCACGACAGCACTCACGATCGGCGTGTTCGGCGCCGGGGCGGGACTCGGCGGTTTCCTCCAGAGTCGTGCCCCCGAGCCCCGCAGCGAGGTCCTCCGCCTGGCGGCGGGCACCTATCAGCTGGACGAGCAGGAGGGCGGGTCGTCCTCGGACGCGCTCACCGCCCGCTCGCTCACCGGCGCGGACGGCGGCAGCACGCTGTCGGGCGGTTCGGGGGGCCCGCCGTTGTGCCTGGCGGCCACCGTCGACTGGCTGGCTGTCCAGGGGTCCGGTGAGGCGTGCGCGTCCATCCCCCTGCTGGGCAAGGAGATGACGGATCCGCCCCTGCTGCGCCCCGGAAACCCGGCGGAGCGGTCCACGCCGGTGCCGAAGGCGCCGGAGCCGAAGGATCCCGCGCCCAAGAAGAGCGATCCGCCGCCGGCCACGCGGATGAACGAGCCGCCGCCGCAGCGATCCGACCCGCGGCCGCCCGCGAGGGAGCGGGACGACTCCCCCGAGCCCAGGAGGAGCGAGGCTCCCGCGCCCAGGCGCAGCGAGCCCCCCGCGCCGAGGAAGAGCGAGCCGGAGGCGGACAGGAAGAACGAGAACGACAGGAAGGACGAGAACGATAGGAAGGAGGACAAGAAGGCCGAGGTCCCGGCGCCTGGCTTCCCGAAGGGCACGCTGCGGGCCGTCGAACCCAACGCGCAGCCGCTGCCCAGCGGCCCGCCCCGCCAGCCGGTACGGCCCCGCCCCGCCGACCAGAACCCGCCCGACCAGGTGCCGCCGGGCCAGAACCCGTCCAGCCAGAACCCACCACGGCAGAACCCGCCACAGAATCCGCCGCGGCGGACCCCACCGAGCCAGAACCCGCCGGACCGCGGCACCCCGGATCGCGGCACCCCGGACCAGGGAACGCCACGCCGGCATCCGACCGTCCGGCCGCCGGACCAGTACCCCACGGCCCGCCAGCCGGCCCCGCGGGTCCCCACCCGCGTTCCCACGGCCCCTCCCCCTGGAGGCAACCCGACGGTCCGGCCCCCCGACGACCGGCAGTGCCTGGTGACCGGCCCCGACGGCAACGCGCTGCGCCCGGCCGTGGCCGGCAGGATCGCCCCCGGCTGCGAGGACCCCGCGCAGACCGCGTTGCCGACGGCCAGGCCCGCGCCGCCGACCGGCAGGACCACGCCCACCGCGGCGCCCAAGGCCACCCCCAGGGCCACCGTGAAGGGGACCGCCAGGACAGCGCAGCCGTCCATGCCGACGTCGCTGCGGCCCGCCGCCAGCCCGGGCCGGCGCACCGGGGCGCCCGCCACCTCGGGCCCGCGCGTCGGCGACGGCACGGCCCTGCGTCCGGCCACCGTCGAGGGCGAGAGCCTGCCGATCTTCCAGGATCCGGCGCTCATGCGCCGCGCCGAGGAGGCCCTCGGCCTCGACGGCACCAGGTCCTACGTCGACGCCAACGGCGAGTGGGACCTCACCGTCGCCCCGCCCGGTACTCCCGAATGCCGTGACTACAGCGAGCAGCAACTGCAGGCCATGGGGGTCTCCACCGCCTCGCCCGCCAGCCTGCCGCGCGACTCGTGCCTGTGGCCGGCCTTCATCCGCTGGCTGTACGCCGATCCCGCCCCCGGCGAGGTGAGCAACTGGACGAAGTTCACCGGCCTGCCCGACCGGAACCTCCAGCTCGTGGTCGTCGACCCGAACAGGGCAAGCCTCCAGCCGCCCGAGACCGCGCCGGGCGCGGTCGACCCGGATCAGGGGCCATGAGCTCTCTTCACGACACGGGAAGCGCCATCCTCGGACCCGATCGGGCGGCCGCGTGGGTGCGGGAGCACGGCGGCCACCTCATGGACTACGCCTGCTACCGGCTCGGCGAGGCGGCGGCGCCGGCCGCCGTCGCCGCCGCGCTCGGCGCGTCGCACTGGCGTGCCGTGCCGGAGAACGTCTCCGAGCGCGGCCTGCTGTTCGCGGCGTTGCGGGGCGTGTGCCTGGCCGATCCGGCGTGCCGGGACGGTTACCACCCGGGGACGGGGCCCGGCCTGCCCGACGCCGAGCTCATGGCGCGGGCCTGGGGACTCGTCGACCCGCTGGGCGTGGAGGCGCTGCTGCTGCTGTTCCGGCACGAGCTGACGCTGGCCGACCTGTCCCATGTCCTGGGGCTGCCGGAGGCCGAGGCGCACCGGCTGGTCACCAGGACGCAGGACCTCATCGAGACGCTGGTGAGCGGGCTGGACGCGCTCGCCCGCGGCCGTCCGACGTGTGACGGCCTCGTGGCGCTGGTGTCGGCGGCCTTCCCCGCCGGCTCCGACGCGGCGCGCGCCGACCTGGTCACGCACATGATCGAGTGCGCGGCGTGCAACCGGCCGTTCAACATCCACTACACCGTCCCGCAGATGATCGACCAGGTGCCGGTGGCCCCGCTGAGCGCCGCGCGGCGGGAGGAGGTGCTGGGCCTGCTGCCCGCCGTGCCCGACCCCTCGCCGCCGGCCGTTCCGCGCCAGGCCACGCCCGCCGAGCCCGGGGCCGATCTCGACGTGCGGCCGCCCGCCATCCCGACCCCCGGCCAGGACACGCCGCTGTTCAACGCGCTGGCGTCGGTGGTGTGGGCGCGCGAGGTGCTCTCCCCCACCGACCAGGCGAGCGCGCCGCCCGCCCATCCGGTCCAGGACCGGCCGGGCGAGACGGCGCTGTCGCCCACCGAGTCCCCGCCATCGCCGCGTCCTTCCCTGCGGCCATCGCTGCGCCCGTCGCTGCGGCCGCGCTCGCGGCTGCCGGAGGCGCTGGCCGCCGCCGGGGCGCGCACCCGCCGTACCGCGGTCAAGGTCGCCATCATGCTCGTCGCGGGTACGGCCGGCATGGTCACCGGCCTGCAGATCCTCGGGCCCGCCCCGGAACCGCCGCGGGAGACCACGTTCACCCCCTCGTCGGGCAGCGACGCGCTCGTGGGGCGGCTGACCCTTCCCGCTTCGGTCACGCTGGACGAGTTCGGCAGGGGCACGATCACGCTGAATCTTCCCGGCGAGCCGGTGAGCTGGCGGATCATCGCACCCGGCCTCGCCGTCACGCCGTCGAGCGGCACCTCGGGAGACGGCGACCCGGCGGTGATCCACGTGCGGGCCGTGCGCTTCCGGCACTGGTGCGGCGACCCGTCGCCGGTCGAGATCGTGCTGACCGTGCAGGGACCCGCCGACTCGCTCACCACCCGCGTTCGCTGGAACACCTGCTGACCCCTGTGAAAGGACGCTTGCCATGACGGAGACCCCTTCCAAACTGCAGAAGCCGGCCACACAGGCGGAGCAGTTCGACCAGACCATCCCGCTCACCGCCGAACGCCTGCTGACCAACCGGCGGCCCGAACCTGCCTCCGGCTGGCGGCGCCTGGTGTGGCAGCTGTCGGGTCGCCGGTACATCCCCGCCGAGTCGACGGCCGAGGTTGAGCGCCGCAAGCTGATCGCCCAGGCGCAGACCCCGGTGGCCAGCGGGCACCACAGGATCGCGGTCATGAGCCTGAAGGGGGGCGTCGGCAAGACCACCACCACGGCCGCGCTGGGCAACACGCTCGCGTCGCTGCGGGGTGACAGGGTCATCGCCATCGACGCCAACCCCGACAGGGGGACGCTGGGGCTGAAGGTGAAGTCGGAGACCGCCGCGACCATCCGCACGCTGCTGGCCGAGGCCGAGCACATCGTCAGGTACGCCGACGCGCGGGCCTTCACCTCACAGTCGCCCGCGCGCCTGGAGGTGCTCGCCTCCGACACCGATCCCGCGGTGAGCGACGCGTTCGACGCCGACGACTACCGTACGGTGGCCGGGCTGATCGAGCGCTACTACTCCATCTGCATCACCGACTGCGGCACCGGGCTGCTGCACGGCGCGATGGGCGCGACCCTGGACCTGGCCGACCAGATCGTCCTGGTCAGCCTGGTGGCCGTGGACGGCGCCAACTCGGCGGCGGCCACGCTCGACTGGCTCACCGCGCACGGGCACGCCGACCTGGTCAAGAACGCGATCGTGGTGCTGAACGCCGTCGAGGAGCGCTGCGACGTCGATGTGGACCTGCTGGAGCAGCACTTCGCGGCCCGCTGCAGGACCGTCATCCGCGTGCCGTTCGACCCGCACCTGAAGGAGGGCGCCGAGGTCGACCTGCTGCGGCTGCGGCCGACCACGGCGGGCGCCTACCTGCGTCTGGCCGCCGCCGCCGGGCAGGCCTTCAGCCTGCGTCCCGATCGGGGCCGCTAGTGCCGCCGGTGATGGAGGACCCGGCCCTGCGCTGGGATCTGGGTCCGGTACGGCGCCGCCACCGCGCACGCCGGGTGGCGATCGCGGTGGTCGCGGTCCTCGCGCTGGCCGTGGCCGCCTGGACGCTGCTGCGTCCAGGAGCGGACGACGGGCCCGTCACCCTGGCCGAGCCCGCCGGGTACCACGGCGCGGCGGGTTTCCCCATCGGTTTCCCGCACACCGAGCTGGGCGCCGCCTCGGCCGCCGCCGCGACGTTGGAGGCGGCCTGGTCGCTCGACGACGTGCAGGCGACGGCCGCCGCGCAGCTGTACGCGCCGCCGGAGCAGCAGGAGGCGGCCCGCGCGGGCGCCGTGAGCGCGACCAAGGGCTGGCGGCGCACCCTCGGCCTGCCCGAGGTGGGGTCGCTGCCCGCGGGAGCGGCGATGCGGTCGAGCACGATCGGCATCCGCTGGCAGGAGCGCGCCGAGGACCAGATCCTCGTCTCGGTCCTCGTCCAGGTGACGGCCACCAAGGGCGACTCGGGCCCGGTCTACTCCAGCCCCTACGCCATGAACCTGCTCATGACCTGGCACCCCACGCTGCGCGGCGGGGACTGGGTCAACACCCCCGACACCCGGCCCGCCGCGGCGCCGCCCGCGGCCGCGCCGGGCACCCCCCAGTTCACCGCGGCGGGCTGGCGGCCCATCGCCCGTACCCAGCCCACCTCGTGACTCCAGGAGACAGCCGCTCATGACCCCCAGCCGCCCCTCCCGGCGCCTTTCCTTAGCCTCCGGCCTGCTGCTGGCCTGCGTGTCCGTCGTGGGTGGCGGAGCGCTCGCCCAGCCGTGGACCTCGCACGCCGACGTCGACCCGTCCTCGCCTGAGGGAGGTCCCGCGGGGACGATCGCGCCCGAGCCGGCTCCCGAGCCCGCCCCTGAGCCGGCTCCCGAGCCTGCCCCTGAGCCGACGGAGGAGCCGACCTCGAAACCGACCTCGGAACCGACGTCGGAACCGACATCGGAACCGTCCGGGGAACCGACCGGACGATCGACGGCGGAGCCGAGCGAGGAGCCGACCGACACGCCCACGGCATCCGACAGCCCCACGGCGACGAAGGCCCCCAAGGCCACGCACTCGCCCGAGAGGAAGAAGCCCGACCCTCCTGCCACCGCGAAGCCGGCGCCCAAGCAGGAGGAGCCGAAGCCGCTGCCGTCCGATCGGCCCGCGCCGGTCGAGTGGCCGCCCGCCAAGGTGGAGTTCCCCCTCCCGCTGCCCGGCAAGGGCAGCACGGCCAAGCCGACCGTGCCGAGCGTCCCCAAGCCCGCCGCCACGAACAGCGCCGCGCCCAAGCCGACGGCCAGCACCGCGCCGAAACCGACGGCAAGCACAGCGCCCAAACCCACGCCCGTCAAGGTCACGCCCACCGGGGCCGCGACGAGTGCCCCCAAGAGCACCGCCGAGCCCGGCGCCCGCCCGACGCCCGCCGGTCAACCGCCCGCGGTCAAACAGCCCCCCGTCAAGCAGCCCGCCGTCACGACGGGACCGGTCCGGGCGTCGACCCCGGCCCGCGAACCCGCCCCCCAGCCGCCGGTGCCGGCGGAGGCGAGCCCCCCGGCTTCCGTCCCGCCCTCGGTGCCTCCCTCGGTGCCCCCCTCGGTGCCCGCCTCGGCGCCTCCTCCGGTGGCGCTTCCCTCCGCGCCGCCCGCTTCCGTGAGCGCCCCCACCGCCCAGCCCGCCCCGAGCACCGGACAGGCCGCGCCCCGCGCGCTCGCCCTCAACCCGCTCAACGCCCTCACCGCCCGGACCGTCCTGCCGCTGCCCGCGCTCGCTCCTCCGGCCACCACCACCGGGCAGACCTGCCTCGCCCAGGACAGCGCCGCCTGCTGGGGCCTGTCGCCGTGGCACGGCACGGCCGGCACCGGGACGGGCGTGCAGGCGCCGGCACCCGGGTGGGCCTTCGTCCCGCCCGCCGCCGCCCAGCCGTTCACCACCGGCGCCCAGCCGTTGACCACCGGGGCCCAGCCGTTCGCCGCCGGCGACCGGCCGTTCACCACGGACGGCAGGCAGCCCGGCGCCCGCGCGATCGGTGACCTGGCCGGTGCACCCGCGGCCCAGCCGCCGGCCGTGTCCGGTGAGCCGGCCGGAACCGGCGCCGCCCAAGCGACCCTCGGTCCTACGATGTGCTGGGTGTTCGGGCCCGCGGCCGGCTGCGCCAGGGCGGAAGGGGGTGCGCCGTGAGGTCGACCACGCGATCCCGCCTCGCCGTCATCGGGGTGGTGGCGGCGCTGTACTGGAGCACACCGGGGTTCGTCGGCGTCGCCACGGCCGCCCCCTGCGCGCAGCTTCCCGACCAGCGCGGCTGGGGGCAGCCGGTGTGGTGCGCCGAGTTCGACGACTATCTCGACCCCAACGAGTGGGCCGTCTACGACTCCGCCGGCCACGCCGGCAACGGCCGTCGCTCGCCCGGCCAGCTGTACCTGGGCGACGGCTCACTGTTCCTGTACGGCGCGGCCGACGGCACCACCGCCGGCCTCGCGGCCAGGTACACCCAGCTGTACGGGCGGTGGGAGGCGCGCATCCGCCTGTATCCCGGCGCGGGCTCCTACCATCCGGTCGCGCTGCTGTGGCCGGCCGGCGGAGGAGGCGGCGTGGTGCCCAACGGCGGTCAGGAGATCGACTTCCTCGAGGTCATCGACGATCCGGAACGGCAGCGCCCGAACTTCTTCATGCACAGCCCCTCGGGACGGCAGGAGGCGCACGCCGACCTCGACATGACCACCTGGCACACCTACGCGGTGGAGAACTCCCCCGAGGGCGTGGTCGGCTACATCGACGGCCAGGAGTGGTTCAGGTCCTCGATCGCGGCGACCACCCCGATGTCGGCGTGCCTGCAGCTGGACTGGTTCCCCGGCGAGGGCAGTGCGGGTGATGCCTGGATGGAGGTCGACTACCTGCGTATCTACGCCCTGACGTGACGCCCCGGCCGCCCGGCCGCCGAGTCCGGAACGTCCTCGCGGCCGTGAGTGGAGCGGGACGCCCTCGCGGCCGTGGAAGGGGTGGCCCGCACGGGGTCGGCGAGGGCAGCGGCGGTCCCGGGCGGTCTCGCCCCGAGCAGGCCGCGGGGATCATGCGCAGGCTCGGCCAGGGCGCCCGCGTGGATGGCAGCGCCATCCCCCGGCGAGGAGAGAGGCGTGCCCGATGGGGTCAGGTCCCGATCGGGCACGTCCTTCCCGGGCCGAGGGCCGGCGGGGTCTGCCAGGCGGAACGAAAGCGACAGTCTCTGCCGAATCGCGCTCTGCCCGCCGTACCGGGGCCCTATGATGATCTTCACTGCCCGTGAGGAGGAACCTGTGGCCGACCAGCAGCCCGAGTGGAACAACGCCATCGACACGACCAGGCCGAGCATCGCGAGGGCCTACGACGTCGTCCTCAACGGCAAGGACAACTTCGAGGTCGACCGTGAGTTCGTCGCCGAGATCGTGAAGGTCGTCCCCGAGATCTACGACGTTGCCACCTACAACCGGCAGGTCCTCGGCCGTGGCGTGCGGTTCATGGTCGAGCAGGGCATCACCCAGTTCGTCGACCTCGGCTCCGGGCTGCCGACGGTCGAGAACACCCATCAGGTGGCCCAGCGCGCGAACCCCGCGGCGCACGTCATCTACGTCGACAACGACCCGATGGTGCTGGCCCACGGCAGGGCGCTGCTTGCGGAGAACGAGCGCACCGCGGTCGTCACCTCCGACCTGCGCGACCCGCAGGCCATCCTCAAGGACGCGGCCGTCCAGCGGCTGATCGACTTCGACCGCCCGGTGGGCGTGATGCTGGTGGGCATCCTGCACCACCTGCACGACGACGAGGACCCTCGCGGGATCGTCGAGGCCTACATGAACGCGGTCCCGTCGGGCAGCCACCTGTTCATCACGCACTTCTGCGACTCCAGCCAGGACTCGCGCGACGCGGAGAAGAAGTTCCTCGCGCTGCTCGGGACCGGCCGCTTCCGCACCGCCGCGGAGATCACCGCGTTCTTCGACGGGTTCGAGCTGGTCGAGCCGGGCGTGGTGCCGCTGCCGCTGTGGCGCCCCGAGCAGGACGTCCCCGCCAAGCTGACGGTGGGGCAGCGGCTGATGTACGGCGGGATCGCCCGCAAGCCGTAGCGCACCCCGCCGCCCGTCGGCGGTCAGGACGCGCACGACCACGTCGGCTCGTGAATCGGCCTGCCCGTACGGCAGGCACCCCACCCCCTGCCTGACACGCGACGCCGTCGCCGGCGCGTCCCCCGGAACACCGGGCGACGGGTGGGGTGCCCCAGGCAACCGGGAGCACCCCGTCGCTCAGCCGACGTACCGGCGCAGGTGCTGGGCGGTCAGCGAGGTCCCGGTGTCGACCAGGTCGGCCGGCGGTCCGGCGAACACGACCTGCCCGCCGTCGTGGCCGGCTCCAGGCCCGAGGTCGATGATCCAGTCCGCGCGGGCCATGACCGCCTGGTGGTGCTCGATCACGATGACGGTGTTCCCGTCGTCGACGAGCCGGTCGAGCAGGTCCAGCAACTGGTCGACGTCGGCCAGGTGCAGCCCGGTGGTCGGCTCGTCCAGCACGTAGGTCGTGCCGTTCTTCGCCATGTGGATCGCCAGCTTGAGCCGCTGCCGTTCGCCTCCGGACAGCGTGGTGAGCGGCTGGCCGAGACCGAGGTAGCCGAGCCCGACCGACGTCAGCCGGTCGAGGATGGTCCTGGCCTGGCCGGTGGTGAAGAACTCGCGCGCCTCGGACACCGACATGCCGAGGACCTCGCTGATGTTCTTGCCGCGCAGCCGGTAGGTCAGCACCTCGGGGGTGAAGCGCCGGCCCTCGCATTCCTCGCACACCGTCGCCACCTCGGCCATCATCGCCAGGTCGGTGTAGATGAGGCCGATGCCCTTGCAGGCGGGGCACGCGCCTTCGGAGTTGGCGCTGAACAGGCCGGGCTTGACGCCGTTGGCCTTGGCGAAGGCCGCCCTGATCGGGTCGAGGAGCCCGGTGTAGGTGGCCGGGTTGCTGCGGCGAGAGCCGCGGATGGCCGACTGGTCGGCGACGATCACGCCGTCGCGCCCGGCGACGTAGCCGTGGATCAGCGAGCTCTTGCCCGATCCGGCGACGCCGGTGACGACGGTGAGCACGCCGAGGGGGATGTCGACGGCGACGTCCCTGAGGTTGTGCAGCGAGGCGCCCCGGATCGGCAGCTGCCCGGCCGGCGTGCGGACCTTCTCGCGCAGGCTGACCCGGTGGTCGAGGTAGCGCCCGGTCAGGGTGCCGGAGGCGCGCAGGCCGTCCAGGTCTCCGGCGTAGCAGACCCGGCCGCCCGCCGTGCCGGCGCCGGGGCCGAGGTCGACCACGTGGTCGGCGATCGCGATCGTCTCCGGCTTGTGCTCGACGACCAGGACCGTGTTGCCCTTGTCGCGCAGCCTGAGCAGCAGGCCGTTCATGCGCTGGATGTCGTGCGGGTGCAGCCCCGCGGTGGGCTCGTCGAAGACGTAGGTGACGTCGGTCAGGCTCGAGGTGAGGTGGCGCACCATCCGCACGCGCTGCGCCTCGCCGCCGGACAGCGTGCCGGACTCCCGGTCGAGGCTGAGATAGCCGAGGCCGATCTCGACCAGCGCGTCGAGGGTTTCGAGCAGGGCGGCCAGCAGCGGCGCCACGGAGGCGTCGTCGATGTCGCGGACGAACGCGGCCAGGTCGTTGATCTGCATGGCCGAGCATTCGGCGATGCCGCGGCCGTTGATCAGGGCGGACCTGGCGGCGGCGTTCAGCCGGGTGCCGCCGCAGGCGGGACAGCCGGTGAGCTTGACCGCCCGGTCGGCGAACGCGCGGGCTCCCGGCTGCATGGACTCGCGGTCCTTGGCCAGGTAGAGCCGCCTGACCTTGGTGACGAGTCCCTCGTAGGTGAGGTTGTTCGAGCCGATCTTGATCTTGGTGGCGGGCTTGTGGAGGAAGTCCTCCCACTGCTCGGGGGTGAAGTCCTGCAGCTTCAGGTCGGGGTCGAACAGGCCCGAGTGCGCCATGAGCTGCCAGTACCAGGTGTCGACCGCGAACCCGGGGACCTTGATCGCCCCCTCGTTCAGCGACCGCTCCCTGTCGACCAGCTCGTCGATGTCGATGTCGGTGACCTTGCCCAGCCCCTCGCACTCCGGGCACATACCCTCGGCCCTGTTGAAGCTGAAGGCGAAGGGCGGGCCGACGTGCGGGAGGCCGATCCGGCTGAACATGATCCGCAGCATCGTGTGGGCGTCGGTGGCGGTGCCCACCGTGGATCGCGCGTTGGCGCCCATCCGCTCCTGGTCGACGATGATCGCCGCGCTGAGGTTGCGCAGCGCGTCGACGTCCGGACGGTTGAGACTCGGCATGAAGTTCTGGACGAAGGCCGTGTAGGTCTCGTTGATCAGCCGCCGCGACTCGGCGGCGATCGTGTCGAAGACGAGCGAGGACTTGCCGGATCCGGAGACCCCGGTGAACACGCTGAGCCGTCGCTTCGGGATGTCGAGCGACACCCCGGTCAGGTTGTTCTCCCTGGCGCCACGCACCTGGATGAGATCGTGGCCGTCCGCGGCGGTGTGCTGCGATCCGCGGACGCTGTCATGACGAAGGTTGTCTGCCTGCTGGCTGGAAACCACGGAAACCTTTCCATACTCGTGTGATGGTCACTGCGGCCGAGAGGTCAGGCGGATGCCCGTGCGTGCCCGGAAAGAGGGAGCGAGCCGGTGATCGGGCGGCCGTCGCCGCCGCCGGCATCCGCGCTTCAAGTGTCTCATTGAAGTGCTCGTGAAGACTTTTTCCGAAGATCCGGCGCTCTCGCCGAGGCTGGGTACCGATAACCTTCAACCACGACGTAAGGGGAGAGGCGATGAGCCCACAGCGGACGGCGCTGCGTCCGATCGATCTGGCGCGCATGGCCGGCATATCCACCCAGCAGATCCGCAACTACGCCGACACCGGCATCCTGCCCCCCAGCCCCCGGACGGCCGCCGGATACCGCCGATTCGACGAGGGGCACCGCGCCGCGCTGGTGACCTACCGGACGCTCGCCAGGGGATACGGGTGGGACACCGCGCGCTCGGTCATGCAGGCCGTTCACGCGGGCGACCTGCCCGAGGCGCTCACCCTCGTGAACGCGGGGCACGCGGCGCTGCACGAGCAGCGGCTGTCCCTCCAGGCGGTGGGCGAGGCGCTGGAGGCGGTCGCCGAGCAGGCACCGGACGACTCGGCGCTGCCCCGTGCGGGCATGCGCATCGGCGAGGTGGCCGCCTACCTCGGCGTGCGCACCTCGGCGCTGCGGGTGTGGGAGTCGGCGGGCCTGCTGTCCCCCAGGCGCGAGCCCGGCACGCGGTACCGCGTCTTCGGCCCCGCCGACGTGCGCGACGCCCGGATGATCAGCATGCTCAGGCGGGGCCGCTACCTGTTCCCGCAGATCCACGTCATCCTGGACGGCCTGCGCCGCACGGGCAGCAGCGACGCGCTGCGCGCGGCCATCGCCCAGCGCCAGGCGGAGCTGGTCGAGCGGGCCACGGCCATGCTGGAGGGCTCAGGCCACCTCCACCACTACCTCACCCACCTGGGCGGCCGCCCGCCCGCCCCGCCGGACGGAACGTCAGGGAGCTGCCATGACTGAGGTCCTCCTTCGCGGCGGCCGCCCGTGGGGAGCGCGGACTGCTGACCGCTCCAGGCGCCGCAGGGCACGCCGGTGATGAAGGATGGCCTGATCCCCTGACCCTGCATGACCGTCTCTGTAACCGCTGATACGATTTTGGCCTTTCGTGACCTACGAGCTCTAACGGGGCAATTGTGACGACGGGGCCCGGTTTTCAGCAGCAGTACCCGGCGCAGTCTCCGCCGTGGCAGCAGGGGCAGCAGGCGCAGGAGCCGTATCAGGCGCAGTGGCCGCAGGCGCAGGGACAGCAGCAGTACCAGGCGCCGTGGCAGCTGGGGCAGCAAGGGCAGTGGCAGGAGGGGCAGCAGGCGCAGTGGCAGCAGCCACCGCCTCCCCCGCCCCCGCCGCCGTCACCCAGGCGCAGGACCGGGCTGTGGGTGACGCTCGGCGTCCTGTCCTTGGTCCTGGTGATCGGCGTCGGCGCGGGCGTGGGACTGGTGCTGAGGGGCGGGAGCTCGGCGAGCGCCCTCGACCCGGCCCCGACCGGAGCGGCCGAGAAGGGACAGAACGGCAAGGGGCAGGATCCCGCCGCCGTCGTGGTCACCGACCAGGAGATCGACGCGCTGCTGAAGTCGCACGGCGCCGCGCTGACCGCGGGCGACGCCAAGGCGTTCACCTCGATCTTCGACCCGGGGAACGCGGCTTTGGTCCGTGGCCAGGCCAGGCTCTTCGCCAACCTGCGCAAGATGCCGTTGAGCGAGATGTCCTACCAGACGCTGCGCCGCAACGGCCGGGCGGAGGACAGCTTCGGGCGCGGCGTGACCTTCACCCAGGACGTCGCGTTCGTCCACCGTTTCACCCGCATCGACCTGAAGCCGGTCTCGGAGTGGTACCGCTGGACGATCAAGAAGGCGTCGGCCGACGCCCCGCTGGTCGTCACCAAGGTCGGCGGCGCGCCGCCGCCGATCACGGGCGGTGAGGGCTCCAAGACCGTGTACTACCCCGGCCCCTGGGACATCTGGCCCGGCGTGGCCGTGGTGGAGGCGGGCCCCAGCCTCGTGCTGGCCAGACCGGAGGACGCCGGACTGGCCAGGCGCATCGCGCCGACCGTCGCCCAGGCCACCGCCGACGACCTGGGCTACTGGCGGCGCAACGGGCCGCCGGACGCCACCGTGCCGAGCGGGTTCGTGGTCGCGTTGACCAAGGGCCAGGCACAGCTGGGCAACCTGTTCCGCAAGGAGAAGGCGCACGAGGCGGGCGTGTCGATCCCGATGCTGAGCTGGCGCCCCGGCGACGACGTCAAGATCGGCGGTAGCCGGATCGTGCTCGACACCACCTCGCCCTTCTTCTCCGACACCGCGGGCATCAAGGAGGTCAGCCAGCACGAGATCGCCCACTCGCTGGTCGCGAGCCTCGACAGCGCCGAGATGTCCCTGTTCGGCAAGCCCAACTGGATCGTCGAGGGCTTCGCCGACTACGTCGCCACGCGGCACCAGAGCGTCGCCCAGGTGCGCCGGTACCCGGATGGCAGGGCCTATGTGGCGGGACGGATGGCCAGGCCCTTCGACGGCCGGCTGCCCGACAACGTGTTCTGGGACTACAAGAACATGGTCAACACCAACTACTTCATGGGCAACCTCGCCATGCGCTTCATCGCGACGAAGTTCGGCGAGCGCAAGCTGGCCGAAGGCGTGGTCGCGGCCTACCGGGCGAAGGGCGGCGAGAGCGAGGCGGCGCTGTTCGAGGTGCTCGGCGTGAGCAAGGCGGAGTTCGAGCGGCAGTGGGCGGCCTACGTTCGCCGCCAGCTGGCGTAAGGGGGGGCGGGGATGACCGATCAGCACAACGGCCACCAGTACGGCGGGCAGCCCGGGTACGGCGGGCAGCCCGGGTACGGCGGGCAGCCCGGGTACGGTTCCCCGACCGGGGGCCACCCGGCCTACGGGCCCCCACACCAGGGCCAGCCGGGTTACGGCGCCCCTGAGGCCCAGCCCGGCTATGGGCCTCCTGAGAGCCAGCCGGGCTATGGACCTCCTCAGGGCCAGCCGAGCTATGGCCCTCCTCAAAGCCAGCCGGGCTATGGAGCTCCCCAGGGTCAGCCGCCCTACGGGCCGCCGAGCCAGGCGCACCCCGCTCAGCCGGCGCCGCCGAACCACGACCACGGGCAGCCCGGCTACGGGCCACCGAACCAGGCGCAGCCTCCCTATGGTCCGCCGCCCCAGGCCCAGCCCTCCTTCGGGCCGCCCGGCGGGCCCTCCTACGGCCCGCCCTCGGGGCCCGGCCAGCAGGCCGAGTCGTGGAACCAGCAGGCGCCGTACCCGACCGGCCCGGCCGGGGCGCAGCAGCCGCCGCGGCAGGCGCAGGGGAGCAAGGGCCGCACCGCGCTGTTCGTCGTGCTCGGCCTCGTGGCGTTGCTGGCCGTGGGCACCGGCACCGCGTGGTTCGTCGCCACCTCGGGCTCCGGACCGCAGGGGACGACCGCGCAGAGCGGCGACGGCGAGGCGCTCGGCCAGTGGGCGGTGCCGCTGACGAACGCCGACAGCACCGACTTCACCGCGGGCATGGCCTTCGCGGCATGGCTCACCGACACCACGATCGTCCGCGCCCAGAAGGACGGCCTGCTCGCCTACGACCTCAAGAACGGCAAGCGAGCGTGGGGCGTGCCCTCCCCCGGCGAGCAGCTCTGCGGTGGCACCGGCCAGCTGGCGGCGGGCAAGGGCGCCGTCGCGTACGGCAGCGCCAGCCTGTGCGACCACCTGGCGGGCGTCGACGCGGCCAAGGGCCGGCTCACCTGGAAGATCAAGATTCCGGCGGAGAAGTCCAGCCTGGCCAACATGATCACCGCGCCGCAGCTGATGAGCGCGGGCGACATGGTGGTGCTGTCGGTGAAGGAGACGGTGTACGGCCACCGGCTGTCCGACGGCGCGAAGCGGTGGACCGTCGCGCCGCCCGAGGGCTGCCACCTGGAGGACGTCGACGCGGCCGCCGCCCGCGTGGTCGTGATCTACGACTGCTCGTTCGCCGGCACCCCGAACCGCGTGGAGGTGCTGGACCCGCACAGCGGCAAGGCCGTCAAGCGCTATCCGCTGGGCGAGACGGGCCTCGGCCCCTCCGTCCTGTCGGCCGACCCTGTCATCGTCCAGGTGGAACGCGGGGGTGAGGAGATCTTCCTCGCCTTCGACGCGGGGGGCCGCGAGGTCACCATCAAGCCCGGCCACGTGGACATGTTGAGCATGAACAAGGTCGCGACGTTCGACGGCATGGCGGAGAAGTACCGCTACGCCGTCCACGGCGACCGGTTGTACCTGGCGACCTTCCCCGAGAACGTGCCGAACGAGCTCCGCTCCAGCAACAAGGCGCTGGCCTTCGATCTCAAGACGGGCAGGCGGCTGTGGGAGTCGTCGGGCACCAACGCCACCAAGCTCACCTACGTCCGCGCCGACGACAAGGGGCTGCTGGCGCTGGAGGTGGGTGACCGGCGGGACCTGGCCCCCAGACTGGTACGGCTCGACGCCGCGTCGGGCAAGGCGACGCCGGTGGCGACGTTGCCGCAGGAGTTCGGCACCGAGGGCGACAACGCCATGGTGTTCGAGCGGAACGGCGGCGTCGTCATCGTGCCGTGGACGTCGGTGGCGACCAAGAACGCGGTCACCTATTTCGGCGGTTGATCGGTCTCCTCGGTCGATCGGTTTCGGCGGTTCGTCGGGTTTCGGCGGTTCATCGGGTTTCGGCGGTTCATCGGGTTTCGGCGGTTGACGGGTAGGGACAGCCCATGAACGTCGTGGTGCTGTCCGACACGCACGCGCCGCGCCGCTGGAGGTCATGCCCGCCGAGGGTGGCCGAGCATCTGCGCGGCGCCGACGCGATCCTGCACGCGGGGGACGTCTGCGTGCCGTCCGTGCTGGCGGAGCTGGCCGCGTTCGCGCCGGTTCATGTGGTGAAGGGCAACAACGACGGCCCCGAGCTGGCGGCGCCCGAGACGCTGAAGCTGACGCTCGACGGTCTGCGGGTGGGCATGGTCCACGACAGCGGCCCCGCCAGGGGCAGGCTCGCGCGGATGCGCCGGTTGTTCCCCGAGGCCGACCTGGTCGTGTTCGGCCACTCGCACATCCCGCTGGATGAGTCGGGCGAGGGGTTGCGCATCTTCAACCCCGGTTCGCCCACGGACCGGCGGCGCCAGCCGTACGGGACGCTGGGGGTGCTGACGATCGAGCACGGGGTGCTGGCGGAGGCGCGGATCGTCCCGGTGACGTGAACCCGCGGCTCGCGAAGCGCGCCAAGTTCCGTATCACGCGCTAGCATTCCACAAAGCGGAACTTGGAGGAGAGTGCAGTGGCTGAGGTCCAGTCCCCCGTCGGCAGCGTCGATCGCGCCCTGCTCATCCTGCAGGAGATCGGAAAACACAGCAGGGGCGTTACGCTCGACGAGCTGGCCACCAGGCTCGGCCTCCCCAAGAGCTCGCTCCACCGCCTGCTGGGCGCGCTGAAGCACCGCGGGTTCGCCGCCCAGCCCGAGCCGAGCGGCCCCTACTTCCTCGGCACCGAGATGCTGGCGACCGCGTTCAGGTTCTACGAGACGATGGACCTGCGCACGCTGGTGCGTCCCCTGCTGCTGCGGCTGAGCGAGGAGTTCACCGAGACGGTGCACATGGCCATGCTCGACGGCGGCGAGGTCGTCTACCTCGACAAGGTCGAGGCGGTGCGGTCGATCACGATGACCTCGGTCGTGGGCGGCCGCAACGCCGCCCACTGCACCGGCGTCGGCAAGGCGCTGCTGGCCTGGACGTACCCGACCGACGAGGCGATCAAGGCGTGGGCCGACAGGTACGGCCCGCTGGCGGCCAGGACCCGCAACACGATCACCAACCCGGCGAAGCTGGCCACGCATCTCGACCAGGTACGGCAGCGCGGTTACGCGCTCGACCTGGAGGAGAACGAGCCGGGCGTGCGGTGTGTGGCCGCCCCCGTCTTCATGGGCAGGACGGCGCCCGTGGCGGCGGTGAGCGTGACGGCGATCAAGGACCGCATGTCCACGGCCAGGATGGAAGAGGTGGGCAACGTGCTCAAGCGGGCGGTCGCCGAGCAGGTCTGAACGTCCCGGCGGGGAGCGCGCAGGTCTGCCCGCCGGGACGTCGGCTGACGGCGCCGGTGGGTGCGGTATGCGCCGTCAGCCTTTCACCGCGCCGGTCAGCGCCTGGACGAAGCGGCGCTGGCCGGCGAGGAACACCGCGAGCACCGGCACCGTCGTCAGCACCGTGCCCGCCATGATCGCCGGCCAGTCGGCGCGGTGCTGGCCCTGGAAGGTCGTCAACCCGACCTGCACCGTGTAGTTGTCCTCCGAGTTGATCGCCACCAGCGGCCAGAACAGGTCGTTCCACGCCGTGATGAACGTGATGACGGCCAGCGCGGCCAGGGCGGGCCTGGCCACCGGCAGCACCACCCGGTAGAACACCGCGACGCGCGAGCAGCCGTCGATGCGCGCCGCCTCCTCCAGTTCCTTCGGGAAGGACTGGAAGAAGGAGGTCATCAGGTAGATGCCGACCGCCGAGCTGAGCTGGGGCAGGATCAGCGCGCCCAGCGTGTCGGTGAGCCCGGCCTGGTTGAAGATCAGGAAGGTGGGGATCACCGTGAGCTGGAACGGGATCAGCGCGGTGGCGATGACCAGGACCAGGACCACCTTGGCGCCGGCGAACCTGATCCTGGCGAAGGCGTAGCCGGCCATGCTGCACAGCACGACCTGGGCCGCCACGATCGCCCCCGAGACGATGACGCTGTTGAGGAACCAGCGCGGGAAGTTCGAGCGCTCGACGACCGTGCGGTAGCCGCCCAGGTCGATGCCCTCGGGCCAGATCGCCGGAGGGAACCTGTTGAGCTCGGCCTGGGTCATCACCGAGCTGAGCAGCAGCCAGACGAACGGCAGCACGACCACCGCCGAGATCGGCACCAGCACCAGGTGCCACTTGCCGGGCAGGCGCAGGCGTCTCATGTCATGGCTCCCCTCCGCCGCGCGACCAGCAGGCCCGCGACGATCAGCAGGAGGGTTCCGGCGAACAGGACGTAGGCCACGGCGGCGCCGTACCCGGCGGTGGAGAAGGAGAAGGCCAGCTGCCAGACGTAGTAGACGATGGTCACGGTCGCGTTGGCCGGGCCGCCCTTCGTCGTGGTCATGACCAGGTCGAAGAACTGCAGCGCGTCGATCACGCCCCAGACCGCGAGGAAGATCGTCATCGGGCGCACCGACGGCACGATGATGTGCCTGAAGGTAGTCCACCGCCCGGCGCCGTCGATCGCGGCGGCCTCCATCACCTCCTTGCTGATCTCCTGGATGGCGGCCAGGTAGATCACCACGGAGAAGCCGAAGCGGGTCCAGAAGAAGATCAGCGTGAGGACGAACATCGCCTCGGAGGGGCTGCTGAGCAGCCCCTGGACGGGCAGCCCGAGCTGCACGAGCAGCCCGTTCACCAGGCCGAAGTCGCGGTCGAAGACGAAGCCCATGAGCAGGCCCGTCGCGGTGGCCGAGACGACGTAGGGCACCAGGAAGCACGTCCGGTAGAACCCGATCCCGCGCACCTTCCTGTTCAGCAGCACCGCCACGAGCAGCCCGGCGACCAGCGACGCGGGGATGTAGAGCACCAGCAGCAACCCGGTGTTCCGCAGCGCCTGGAAGAAGACCGGATCCTCGAGCAGCGCCCGGTAGTTGTCGAGCCCGACGTTGCGTCCCGGCGACATCAGGTCGGAGTCGGTGAACGACAGCGCCAGCGCCCACGCCATCGGCACCAGCGAGAAGCCGAGGATGACCAGCGTCGCCGGCCCGGCGAAGGACCAGCCGGCGACGGTGTCGCCGAGCTTCCTGCGGTCCCTCGGCCGCCCGTGCCGCGTGGCGGCCGCGCCGACCGCGGTGGTGCTGCTCATGATCCCGGTACGGCCAGCGCCGCGTCGGCCTTGGTAGCCGCCTCGTCGAGGGCCGTCCTGGCGTCGCTCCTGCCCAGCAGCGCCTGCGCGATGGCCTCGGCCACGAAGGCGGACACCCGGGGGTACCTGGTGGTCGGCGGCCTGACCCGCCTGGCGTTGGCCAGGTTGTCCGAGATCACCTCGATGCCCTGGTACTTGTCGAGGTAGCCCTGGTAGCCGGTCAGCTTGGTGATCGACTCCCTGATCGGCAGCGAGCCGGTGTCGGTCATCCACTCCAGTTGCTGCTCGGCCGCGGTCAGCCAGGTCAGGAACGTGGCCGCGGCCTTGACCCGGCGTTCGTCGTGCTCGAAGACCACCCAGTTGTCGGGCCCGGAGACCGTCTCGTGGTTGCCGTCGGTGCCCGGCAGCGGCGAGACGCCGTAGTCGACCTTGGCCGCCTGCAGGTCGGGCAGCACCCACGGCCCCGACAGGAACATGCCGAGCCGGCCGGACTCGAACAGCTTCTGCCCCTTCTCCGCGGGGCTGGAGTCGAGGTAGACGGACTTGTCGTCGACCGCCATGGCGCGCAGCCTGCCCAGCGCCTGCTGGCCCGCGGCGCTGTTGAAGACGGCCTTCTTGTGGTCGGGTGTGAGGATGTCGCCGCCTGCCTGCCAGATCATCGGCCACAGGCCCCAGACCGCCTCCTCGCCGCCGCTGATCGGCCAGGTGGTGCCGAAGACGCCGGAATCGACGTCGGTCGCCCGTTTGGCCATGGCCCTGAAGTCGTCCCACGTCCAGTCCGGACCGGGCGGCTCGACGCCCGCCTTGGCCAGCACCTTCTTGTTGTAGAGGACGACCATGTTGTCGACCACGGCGGGGAAGCCGATGACCTTGCCCTGGACGGTGACGGCCTCGCGCTCGTTGTCCCAGAAGTCCTGCCAGCGCACGGCCGGGTCCTTGACGAACTCCGTGAGGTCGGCCGTCTTCGGGTTCCTGGCGATGTTGGGCGCCCACGAGCCGTAGAGGTAGGCGATGTCGGGGTAGGCGTCGGAGGTGAGCGCGGCGGTGATCTTGGGCAGCAGGCCGTCGGCCGTGGCCCCGCCGGACTCGGTGTTGACCTTGATGTCCCGCCGGCTCTGGTTGAACCGCGCCACCAGCTTCTCGATCGACTTGGCGGAGGCGTCCTCCTGGCCGTGCCAGATGGTGATCTCGACGGGGCCGCCGGCCGCCTGCTCCGGCCCGCCGCCGCCGCACGCCGCGGCGGTCAGCAGGACGACCAGCCCGACGAGCGCGGCGGCGGCCGGCGCCCGCCTCATCGGACGCCCTCCGGCAGCAGCTCGCCGTGGGCGGCGATCATCTCGTCCACGAGGTCGTGGATCTGCTGGAGGGTCAGCGTCGCCGACGCGTTGGGATCGAGCATGGCCGCGTGGTAGACGTGGTCGCGGCGGCCTTCGAGGGCCGCCCGCACGGTCAGCTCCCCCACGTTGAGGAAGGTGCTGTTCAGCGCGGCGAGCTGGGGCGGCAGCTCGCCGATCCGGGTGGGGCGCATCCCGGCCCTGTCCACCAGGCACGGCACCTCGACGCACGCGTCGGCGGGCAGGTTGGCGATCAGGCCCCCGTTGCGCACGTTGCCGTGGACAACCCTGGGGGTGCCCGTCTCGATGGAGTGGATGACCTCCGAGGCCAGCTCCATGGCCGGCTCGATCTCGACGCCCTCCCCCGCCGCCAGCCGCCGCCTGGTCTCCTCGTAGGTGTCGAGGTTGTCCTCCGACCAGCGCAGGTAGATCTCGACGGGGATGCGGAAGTGCTCGACCTGGTCGTCGTGGCGCAGGAACCAGGGCAGGTACTCCGAGCCGTGCTCGCTGGACTCGGTCGGGAAGCGGCCGAAGCGGCGGTACATCTCCACCCGCACGGTCCTGCGCAGCTCCGGGTCGCGCGCGATGACCTCGTCGAGCACCGGGTACAGGTCGTGGCCCTGGTGCTCGAACGTCAGCACGAACGCCTGGTGGTTGGCGCCGGCCGTGACGAAGGAGATCTCCTCCACCGGCAGGCCCACCAGCGCGGCCAGCCGGGCCTGGGTGTCGCGCACGGAGTGGCAGAGACCCACCACGTTCGTGAAGGGCGTGCCCTGGTAGACGGCGCGCGGGATCATCGCCATCGGGTTGGTGTAGCTGAGCAGCAGCGCGTGCGGCGCCAACTCGGCCAGGTCGTCGCCCAGCCCGACCATCACCGGAATCGTGCGGAGTGCCCGGAAGATGCCCCCGATGCCGAGGGTGTCGGCTATCGTCTGGCGCAGTCCGTAGCGACGGGGGATCTCGAAGTCGACGCGGGTGGCGGCGTGTCCGCCGACGGCGATCTCGTTGATCACGTAGTCGGCGCCGTCAACGGCGGCACGGCGGTCGAGGTGCGCCTCCACCTTGGCGCCCAGGCCGAGCCTGGTGACCATCCAGCCGGCCATGGCCTCGGCCGTGGCCAGCCGTTCGGGGTCGATGTCGTGCAGGACCAGAGAGGACTCCCCGAGCTCTGGAAAGGTCAGGATGTCGGAGAGGACGTTCTTGGTGAACTCGACGCTGCCGGCGCCGATGAAGACGATGCGTGCCATGGGGTTCCCTCCACAGAGCACGCGGCGGGCGTGAGGGCCCACTGCGTGCGGCGAGTATAGCCATCCATCCGCGATACAGACCAGAGTTCCGTCATGCGGAACGATCTGGACAGCCTCGGAGAACTGGCGGCGTTCATCCTTTTTGCGGACTTCTCGACACCAAGATGAAGGTTGACAACCTCCGATCAAGGCCGATTTCCTTGATCGCGGAATATCGTTCCGCTATATGGAATAGCAGGTGAGTGGATTGACCACGCTCCGATCGATCTCGACCCGGTTGACCGCGGTCACGGCCTTACTGCCGCTCGCCGTCACCGGCCTGTACGCCTCCGCCGAGGCCGCCACGACGGCGGCGCCCGGGACCACCGGTGTCACCGTCACCGCCGGCGCCGCCACGGCAGGCCCGGCGGGTGGCACGGCGTCGGGCGGCGCTGCGAGCGCCGTCACGGGCGCCGCCACGAGCGGCGGGCGGTCGGGCGCAAGCGCGGCGATCTGGCGCCCGCCGGTGCAGAGCCGCTGGCAGTACCAGCTCCAGGGCACCAAGGCCTTCGCCGCGACCGGCGGCATCAACGTCGGCATCTGCGAGACGCCGCAGAGCGGCGGGGCCTGCGTACGGCCCAGCGTCTTCGACATCGACCTGTACGCGGACGCCGAGATCGCCGGCAACAACACCACGCTCAACACCGCGGCCGTCAAGGCGATCCACGCCAGGAGCGCCAAGGCCGTCTGCTACGTCGACGCCGGCTCCATCGAGGACTTCCGGCCGGACTACCAGGAGTTCGTCGACTGGCACGAGAGCCACGGCAAGTCCCTGCTGGGCAAGCCGTTCAGCGACGAGTTCCCGAACGAGCGGTGGGCCAACATCAACAACGACAAGGGCCAGCGCGACTTCCTGCTGAAGATGATGGAGGCCCGCGTCGACAAGTGCGTGCAGGCCGGCTTCGACGGCGTCGAGTTCGACGTCGTCCACGCCCACGAGGAGGGCAGGTCGGTCACCGGCTGGGACATCAGCCCGCAGACCCAGCTGGTCTACAACAAGGCGCTGGCCGACATGGCGCACCGCAAGGGCCTGTCCGTGGCGCTGAAGAACGACCTCAGCCAGATCGACGAGCTGGTGTCGGTCTTCGACTACGCCGTCAACGAGGAGTGCTTCCAGTGGCAGGAGTGCTCCGCCCTGTCGGCCTTCGTCAGGGCCGGCAAGCCGGTCTTCCAGGTGGAGTACAAGACCTCGCCCGGCGGCTACTGCGCCAAGGCGAACCAGCTGAAGTTCAACTCCATCAAGAAGGCCACCGACTACTCGCTGTACGACAAGCCGTACAAGCCGTGTAGGTGAGCCCGCGCCGCGGCCCGGCCGGACGCGGGGCCGCCCGCTCATGCCAGCCTCGGCACGAGCTTGAGCGCGTTGCCGGCGTCGACCTGCCCGAGCGCCTCTTCGGGCAGGTCGAGCCCGCTGATGGTCCACCGCCCCATCAGCGGCGGGTCCTCCAGCGAGTGGGCGAAGGCCTCGTCGGCGGTCTCCGTGAAGCGGAAGTGGATGCGGTGGACGTCGGGGGTGCGTCGGGATCTCGTCGGTCTCGACAGCACCCGTCCGGGGTGACGCACCGCCCAGCCGCCGTCGTCGGCGAGCCGGCGGCCGGGGTGGGCGTGGGCGTCCACGGCCGGTACGCGCGCCCGCTCGACCGTGGTGACGGGGACCCGCAGCTGGGAGACCGGGCGGTACTGGGACAGGAGGAGGTCCACGCTGCCTCGCTTCATGGCGTGAGCAGGGCCTTGACGGGAACGGTGGCACCGTTCATCAGGGCGGTGAAGACCTCGGCGCCCTCGCTCAGCGGGAAGGTGTCGACCCAGCCGAGATCCCAGCCGCCGACCAGCTCGGCGGCCGTGGCGAAGTCCGTGTCGGTGTAGGCGAAGGAGCCGAGCACCCGCTTCTCCCCGCGCACGAGGGCGGCGGCGTCGAAGCCCGCGACAGGATCGGCCAGGCCCAGCCACACCGCGACCCCGCCGGGCCGCAGCAGGGCGAGCGACCGCTCGTGGGTGGCGGCGGCGCCGACCGCGTCGAAGATCACGTCGTACTCGCCGGTCAGCTCGGCGACGGCCGCGTCCGCGCCGAGGCGTCCCGCGATCGAGCGGCGGCTTTCCGCGCGGTCGGCGACCTCGATGCGGGCGGCCTTGCGGGACAGGGCGACCTGCAGGCAGGCCAGCCCGATCGCGCCCGCGCCGATGATCCCCACGCGGGCTCCCGGCGCGGGCGCGGCCAGCGACCAGGCGTGCACGGCGTTCGCGGCCGGCTCCACGACGCCCGCCGCCGTCCAGTCCCGCTCCCTGGGCAGGGTGGTGACGGCCGTCGCGGGCACGGCCACGCGCTCGGCGAAGCCTCCAGGCCGGTGCACGCCGACGATCTGGCGTCGCCTGCACACGTTCCGCAGCCCCAGCGCGCACACGTCGCAGTCGCCGCACGACAGGATGGGGTTGACGATCACCTGCCGCCCGTCGTCCGTACGGCCGGCGAACTCGTGCCCCATCACCAGCGGCGGCACCCGGAAGCCCGGCGTCCTGACCCCGTGCAGCTCGCTCCCGCAGATGCCGGAGGCGACCACGTGGACCAGCACCTCGCCCTCGCCGACCGAGGGTTCGGGCACCTCGCGCATCTCGACGGCGCCGGGCCCGGTGAACACCAGCGCCTTCACCTGGCGCCTCCCGCCACGGGGTTGGTCAGCGTGCCGATCCCCTCGACGCCCACCTCGACCGTGTCGCCCGGCCGCAGGCTGCGGCGCGGGTCCATGAACTCGCCGCAGCCCCACGGGGTGCCGGTCAGCACGACGTCGCCGGGTTCGAGGGTGAAGGCGCGCGAGCAGAAGGCGAGCAGGTCGGCGACGCCGAAGAGCATCTCGGCGGTGCTGGAGTCCTGCACGGTCTCGCCGTTGACCGCCGTCCACAGCCGCAGCGCCTGGGGGTCGCCGAGCTCGTCGGGGGTCACGATGACCGGCCCGAGCGGGCAGAAGGTGTCCAGGCTCTTGCCGCGCGTCCACTGGCCGTCGGCGAACTGCAGGTCGCGGGCGGAGACGTCGTTGGCCACGGTGTAGCCGGCCACTCCCGCCAGCGCCTGCGCGGGGGACGCGTGCCGCAGCGGCGTGCCGACGACCACCGCCAGCTCGACCTCCCAGTCCACCCGCTCGGTGAGGCCGGCGTCGATCACGATGGGCTCGCCGGGCCCGATCACGCTCGAGGGGAACTTGGCGAACATCAGCGGCCGCTCGGGCTTGTCCGTCCCCGCCTCGCGGATGTGGTCGAGGTAGTTCAGGCCGATGGCCACGATCTTGCCCGGCCGCAGCGGCGCCACAGGCGTCGCCCCCGTGAGGGGCCTGGCCGCCGAGACCGCCAGGCGGGCGACCTCCTCGGGCCCATCGACCAGGACCGTTCCCATGGGGGTGCCGGGGGGGACGTCCAGCGCGTACCAGAGTCCCTCGCGTTCCGTGGCGGCGAAACGGGCCCCGCCGACCCGTACCGTGCCCAGCCTCATAGTGCTCCATTCCGTATCGCAGAATGCTGTTCCGAATCAGCGCAAGGACACCAGCATGCGGGGCGGCTGTCAAGGGTCATCCGCAGGAGACTGGCTGTTCCGTCATACAGAATGCTGGTGCACGATACGGAATGAATGCTACGTTCTGGAGACCTTCGAGAGGGGAGGTCCACCGATGTACCCCGAGATCGACACCCCCGCGCTGGTCATCGACCTCGACGTGGTCGGCGCCAACATCACCGAGATGGCCAAGGTGGCGGCACGCAACGGCGTCAGGCTGCGACCGCACGTCAAGACCCACAAGATGCCCGAGCTGGCCAGGATGCAGCTCGAGGCCGGAGCCACCGGCATCACCTGCGCCAAGCTGGGCGAGGCGGAGATCATGGCCGAGGCAGGCATCGACGACATCCTGCTGGCCTTTCCGATCTGGGGCGAGCCGAAGCTGCGCCGCCTGGCCGCGCTCCGTGAGCGGGTCAGGGTACGGGTCAGCCTCGACTCGCCCGAGGTCGCCGCGGGGCTCGGCCGCCTCGGCGGGCCGCCCGTGGAGGTGCTGGTGGAGGTCGACACCGGCCAGCACCGCCTGGGCCGCCCACCCGGCCGGCCCACCGCCGACCTGGTCGCCGAGATCGCCGCGGTCCCCGGCGTCGAGGTGGTGGGCCTGCTCACGCTGGCCGGTCACGCCTACCACGCGCGCACCGCCGAGGAACTGGCCACGACCGCCCGCCGCGAGGGCGAGGACCTGGTGGCCACCGCCGCGCTGTGCGCCCGTGACGGGATCGAGCTGCGCGAGATCAGCGTCGGCTCCACCCCCCACCGCCCGGACGCGGGGGTGACGGGCGTGACCGAGATCAGGCCGGGCACCTACATCTTCAACGACGCCTCGATGGTGCGCCTGGGCGTGGCGACCGAGGCGACCACGGCCGCCCGCGTGCTGGCCACCGTCATCGCCAGGCCCACCCCGGAGCGGGTGGTGTTCGTCCCCGGCCACGCCTGCTCCGTCGTCAACCTCTTCGACGTCGCCCACGGCGTCGAGGATGGACACGTCATCACCGAACTACGCGTCGCCGCTCGCGGCGCGGTGCGTTGAAGGAAGGCATGCCATGCGCGGACTGGCCGGCAAGCGGGTGCTGATCAGCGGCGGCAGCAGCGGGATCGGCGCCGCCACGGCCCGCAGGTTCCTGGAGGAGGGTGCCAGGGTCGTGCTCGGCGGGCTCGACCGGGACGAGGTCGAGGCGACCGTGGCCGAGCTGTCCTGCCTCGGCGAGGTGCGCGGGCTGGCGGGCGACGTGCGCGCGGAGGCCGACGTCACCCGCCTGGTGGAGGGGGCGATCGCGGCGACGGGCGGCATCGACGTCCTGGTCAACAACGCCGGCACGGCATGGCGCGAGCCGTTCCTGGAGATCACCCCCGAGCACTGGGACCGGATCATCGCGGTGAACCTGCGCGGCATGTTCCTGGTCGCCCAGGCCGTGGCCCGGCACCTGGTCGAGCGGGGCGAGGGCGGCGTCATCCTCAACATGTCCTCGACCAACGGGCTGGGCGGTGAGGCCGACTACGCCCACTACAACGCCTCCAAGGGCGGCGTGCTGCTGCTCACCAGGACCATGGCGGTCGAGCTCGGCAAGCACGGCATCAGGGTGAACGCCCTGTGCCCCGGCTACATCAGGACCCCGCTCAACGCCGCCATCTCGGCCGGGCTCGCCGGCGACTTCGTCTCCTCCTACGAGCGCGACCACATCCCCCTGGGCCGGGCCGGGCTCGCCGCGGAGGTCGCGGCCGGCTACGCCTTCCTGGCCTCCGACGACGCGGCCTTCATCCACGGCACCGAGCTGGTCATCGACGGCGGCCAGCTGGCGGTCATGTAGGGAAACCATGGCGGGAGCTGACAGGGGGCACGGTGTCATCGCCACGGCACGGGGTAGCCGTTCCCGCATGTCGACGATCACCCGAGTCGCGCACTTCCGGCAGGGACGAGCCCTCCACACCGTGGGCGAGCTCTTCACCGGCACGCTCGAGATCGACGAGCACCCGCCGCTGGGCGTGCCCGCGCTGGACCGCGGGCCGCGGCCGGTGCGGGCACGGCTGTCCAAGGGCCTGTCGCTGCCGGGCTCGCTGCCCGACGTGCTCGGCCTCGCCATCAAGATCCTGAGCCCGGACGGGGACCTGGACCTGCTGCTGTCCTGCCTTCCCGGCACCCGGCACTACTCGACGATCCTGTCCTACCGGCACGACGGGGGACGGGTCCGCTTCACCGCCGAACCGCTCGGCGAGCAGCCGCCCGCCGACCCCGTGCGCGCGCATCCGCCGCTCGCCTTCGCGCTCAAGGCCAACGGGCGCAGGATCGCGATCCTGCGCCTGACCGGGCACGCCGAGGGCGAGGCCGACTTCGACCCGATCGTCAACCACCACCCCGCGCTGCGGCCCGCCGGCTGGGTGCAGCGCCTGCGCGGCAGGGCCTACGCGCGTTCCCGGCTCGGCCGCGCAGGTCTGCCGCGCGCCTCGGTGCTGGAGAGCGCGCGCCTGGGCGTGGGCGTGTTGCTGCCCGCGCTTGCCCAGGGCGTCGTCCTCCGCCGGCCCCTCGGCGTACGGCTGGCCGCCCTCCTCGACGCCGACCGGCGCGGCGCGCGCCTTCTCGAACGGCTCAGGGCCAGGCACGGCGAGGGCCCGCTGCTGGTCCGGATCCCGGTGCGGGGCCCGGCGCTGATCCCGCTGGCCGCCGCCGACGTGCGCCGGGTACTGGAGGATCACGCCTTCACCCCCGCCAACCTGGAGAAGCGCGCCGCCCTCGGCCACTTCCAGCCGCACGGGGTGCTCATCACCCTGGACCCCGGCCTGCGCGAGCGCCGCCGCCGGCTCAACGAGCAGATACTGGAGCCCGGCCGGCCGCGCCACAGCCTCGCCGGCCCGTTCACCGCGGTGATCGAGGAGGAGGTGGCCGCGCTGCCGAGCGAGGGCGAGCTGACCTGGCCGGTGTTCACCGCCGCGCACGGGCGGATCGCCCGCCGCCTGGTGCTGGGCGACGGCGCCCGCGGCGACGAGCGGCTGACCCTGCTGCTGAACCGGCTGCGGGCCGACGCCAACTGGTTCTACCTGAGGCGGCGCCACAACCAGGCGCGGGCGGCCTTCCAGCGCCGCCTCGACGTCCACCTCCGGCGGGCCGAACCCGGCAGCCTCGCCCCCCTCCTGATGGCGGCCCACGCCGATCCCGACGTGCACGCCGAAGGGCAGGCCCCGCACTGGCTGTTCGCCTTCGACGCCGCGGGCATCGCCGCCTACCGGGCGCTGGCGCTGGTCGCCGCCCACCCGGGCACCGAGGACCTGCGTGCCGCGGTGGAGGAGTCGGTCCGGCTCTGGCCGACGACGCTGGCCGTGCTCAGGGACACGACCGAACCGATCGAGTGGCGGGGCGAGATCCTGCCGGAGGGCACGATGGTGGCGATCTTCAGCCCGTACGCCAACCGTGACCCGCACGCGATCGACGACCCCGACGCCTTCGTCCCCGGGCGCACGGGCTGGACCGGCATCCCATTCGGCGCGGGCTTCGCCCGGTGCCCCGGCCGGGACCTCGTGCTGTTCACCGCCGAGACCGTGCTCGCCGCGCTGCTGCGCACCAGGCGGGTGCGGCCCGTGACCGCGCTGCCCACGCCGCTGCCGGGGACGCTCGACCACTTCAGGCTCCGCTTCGCCGTACGGCCCGCCTAGAAGCTCCGCCGCACGGCCCGCCTGGACGCTCCGCCGCACGGGCCGCCTTCGCCGTACGGCCCGCCTTCGCCGCACGGCCCGCCTGGACATGGCGGCGCCAGCGTGCGGGGGCCGGCCGGCGGTGGCGGGCTAGTGCGGTCCCCCGGCGTCGGTGCCGCACGGGCCGCCGCCCGCCGCCTCCGCGAAGAACACCCGTTGCCCGTCCAGCGTGAGCGTGGGGTAGTAGGAGGAGATCCGCTCGGTCGAACGGCCGACGTAGTGGCAGATGAAGCTGCGGCGGAAGCGGTCGGCGGTCGTGTTCGGCTCGGAGCCGTGGACCAGGTTGCCGTTGAAGAACAGCACGTCGCCGGGGTCCATGTCGACCGGCACCCGCGCCAGCCCCGGCGGGGGCGGGACGTACTCCCGGGTGAAGGACAGGCCGGGGTCGGCCTCCTCCGGGCAGAACAGGTCCATGCGGTGGGTGCCGGGCACCACCTCGAGGCCGCCGTTGTCGCGGTCGATCCGGTCGAGGGCGATCCAGGCGGCCACGCACGTGCCCGGCTCGACCCTCAGGTAGAAGTTGTCCTGGTGCAGCGCCTGGCCGCGGGCGCCGGGCGGCTTGAAGTAGAACATGCTCTGGGCTGCCACCGGCTCCTCGCCGAGCATCCGGCCGACGATCGCGGTGATCCGGCCGTCGAGCAGGTAGCGCAGGGCGAGGTCGTTGATCTGGTGCGGGTGCATGACCCGGGGATAGTCGCGCAGGATGTCATAGGGGGCGCCGGGATCCTGCGGTCCGGGCGTGAAGTGCCCGGGCACCGGTCCGGCCGCGTGCAGGGCCATGAACTCCTCCCGCAGCGCGGCGGCCTCACCGGCGGTCAGCAGCCCGCGCACGAGCGCGAACCCCTCGTCGTGGAAGGTCTTCAGCTGCGGTTCGTCGAAGGTCAGCACGATACGTTCACTCCTTGTTCGGCTGATTCCCACGCTAGGAGGGCCAACCGGTGAAAGGTATGCCTGCGACGGCTGAGGACATGTCCGTTCCTGCCGCCGACCTGGTGATCGTCGGACACTTCGACCGGACGCCGGGCTACGCCGTGCGCCGCGGCACGGGCGCGCCCAGCTGGCTGCTGATGTGGACGCAGGCCGGGGCGGGTCATGTGGAGCAGGGCGAGGTGGCCTGCACGGTCGGCCCCGGAGACCTGGTCGTGCTGGGCTCCATGACCGGCCACCACTACCGGGTCGCGCCCGGGGCCGCCCACTGGGCGTTCTGGTGGGTCCACTTCCAGCCCCGCCCGTCCTGGCTGACCTGGCTGCGCCCGTACGCGCGGGGTTCGCGCTGCCATCTGCTGTGCGGGGTGCCGGAGGCGCTGCACGGGCGTCTGGACCGCGCCTTCCGCCGGGCCGACGCCGACGCCCGCCGGCCGGGGCAGGGCGCACCGCCCGCGCCGGCGCGACGGCCGCCCAGCCCGGCCGTCGCCGCGGCGCCGCTGGCGCGCGAGCTGGTGCTCAACGCCGTCGAGGAGGTGATCATGCTGGCCTGCGCCGCGACGGCGGGGCCCGAGGAGGGCGGCGACCCCCGTGTCCGGCAGGCCGAGGCGCTCATCGCGGCCGAGCCCGACGCCCGCCACAGTGTCACGTCGCTGGCGGCGTCGGTGGCGCTGTCACCGTCGCGGTTCGCGCATCTGTTCTCGGCGCAGACCGGCAGGTCGCCGATGCAGGCCGTACGGGAGGCCCGGGTACGACACGCGGCCCGGCTGCTGGAGGTGACCGACATGGATGTCGGGCAGGTCGCCACGGCCTGCGGCTTCGCCAGCCCGTTCCATTTCAGCAGGACGTTCCGCGCGGCCTACGGCCTGTCGCCCCGCCAGTACCGCTCCCGGCTGCGGGATTCCGGCTCGTGAGCCGCCCGTGTGTCCCGTGGCCCCGCGCGTCCGCCGGAAGCAGCTCAAGATCGTGGGTTGTTACTACTCGCTCGACACCGGCCAGGTCACCCGGCTGGTCTAGCCTGGAAAGTCTCCGCGGCCGGATGACACAGTGGAGGCATGGACCTCCTTCCCCACTTCCGTCGCGAGATCCTCGCCTTCGAGACCGCCGCCCGCACCGCGGCCAAGGCCACCACGGCGCCCGTCGTGCCGTCGTGCCCCGAATGGTCGATGTCAGATCTGGTGGGACACCTGGGCTGGGTGCACCGGTTCGTGGCCCGCATCATCACCGAGCGCCTGCGGCAGCCGCCGGAGGCGCTCGACCCCGACCTGATGGGGCTGCCGGAGGACCTTCGCGGCTGGCAGGGCCCCGGGCACGAACCGACGACCGGACCGGTCCCGCCGAGCCTGATCGAGTGGTTCGGCGAGGGCGCCTTCGCGCTGGAGTCGGTGTTCAGGAAGACCCCGCTGGACGAGCGCGTGTGGACGTGGGCGCCCGAGCAGACCGCCGGGTTCTGGCTGCGGATGCAGACCATCGAGGCGGCCGTGCACCGCTGGGACGCCGAGGGCGCGGTCGGGACCGCCCAGCCGGTCGCGGCCGAGCTGGCCGCGGACGCCGTCGAGCAGACCTTCACCGTCATGGCGCCGGCCCGCCGGATGGTGCGGCAGGCCCCGCCCGGGGCCGGCGAGCGGTTCAGGTTCCGGCAGAGCGACGGCCTGGGCGACTGGACGGTCCGCTTCGACGGCGACGAGGTCGTGCTGACCCGTGACGGCACGCCGGGCGACGTCGAGGTGAGCGGCACGGCGTCGGATCTGATGCTGTTCCTGTGGGGGCGGATCCCGGCCGGACGGCTGCAGGTCACGGGCGAGCGGGACCGGCTCGACCGCTACTTCGCCCTGGTGCCGCCGCTGTGACCCGCGAAGGCCCCCGCAGGCTGGGGCCGGGCGCGAGGCTCGCCAGGGGGTAGTGACCCGTCGCGGCACGGTGCGATCGCGCGCCGTGCCGCTTCGCCGTTAGAGGGGCGCGGACCTTTCGCCGTTAGAGGGGCGCGGACCTGGGCAATCGCACGTCATGCCAGAAGAACCGAATGCCACACCGCCCGCCCAGCGCCAGCAGTACCCGGGCACGACCGGCCAGATGTCGCCGGAGCCGCGCGACGAGATGCGCGGCTACGCGGGCCGTGACCTGCTGCGCGGCAAGAAAGCACTGATCACCGGGGGTGACTCGGGGATCGGCAGGGCCGTCGCCGTCGCGTTCGCCAAGGAGGGCGCCGACGTGGCCATCGCCTATCTGAGCGAGCACGAGGACGCCAACCACACCAGGAAGGTGGTGGAGGCCGAGGGCCGGCGGTGCGTGCTGCTGCCGGGCGACCTGGCCGACCCCGACCACTGCATCGCGGTGGTCGAGCAGGCGGTGGCCGAGCTGGGCGGGCTGGACATCGTCGTGAACAACGTCGCCTACCAGAAGCCGGTCGACGCGTTGGAGGAGCTGACCGACGAGCAGTGGGAGCACACGTTCGCGGTCAACATCCACAGCTACTTCCGCGTGACCAAGGCGGCCCTGCCGCACCTGCGCGAGGGCAGCGCGATCATCAACACCTCCTCCATCAACGGCCTGCGCGGCAACAAGTCGCTCATCGACTACGCCGCCACCAAGGGCGCGATCAACGCTTTCACCTACTCCATGGCGCAGACCCTGATCGAACGGCACATCCGGGTCAACGCGGTCGCTCCGGGTCCGGTCTGGACGCCGCTGATCCCGGCCACGTTCCCGCAGGAGAAGGTGGAGCAGTTCGGCAAGCAGGCCCCGATGCAGCGGGCGGCCGACCCCGACGAGATCGCGCCCTCGTACGTGTTCTTCGCCGCCGAACGGCTGTCGTCCTACTACACCGGCGAGATCCTGGCCCCGGTCGGCGGCGAGACCCTGCCCGGCTGACGCCCTGCCCGCCGGCTGTCAGTGCCCGGTCACGCGGGCGGATCCGCCCTGACCACGCAGGTGGCCTGGCCGGGGTCGGTCAGGCCCGCCGCGCTCTCGGCCACGCGCAGGTAGCCGGGGCAGCGGGTGAAGTCGTCGGCCGTGCACTGCATGATGTGCTCGATCAGCGCCTTGGACGCGGCGATCTCGCGCAGCCGCCGCTCCAGCTCGGCGTGGTGCCGCTCGAGGATCGCCGTGCGCTCGGCGTGGCCGGCCGAGTTGAGGACCTCCCCCACCTGCTCCAGGCTCATCCCCGCCGCCTTCGCCCGGATGATCGTCAGCACCCTGACGACATGGTCGCGGGTGTAGAGGCGCCTGCCGTTCACCCTGGTGGCAGGGGTCAGCAGGCCCATCGCCTCCCAGTGGCGCAGCACGTGCGGCGCCAGATCGAACCGCTCGGCCAGCTCCCCGATGCGCATCGAACCACTTGACTTCATGTTGACATTAACTTGCAGACTTGCGCGCATGTCAAACATCTTCGATGTCGCGGTCGTCGGCGGCGGTCCCGCCGGCATGGCCGCGGCCCTGACCCTGGGCCGGATGCGCCGCAGCGTGCTCCTCCTCGACGCCGGCCACGGCCGCAACGCCCCCGCCGAGGCCGTGCACAACTTCCTGACCAGGGACGGCACGCCGCCCTCCCGGCTGCGAGAGCTCGGCAGGCAGGAGCTGTCGGCCTACGCCACCGTCGAGGTCCGCGAGGAGACCGTGACCGGCGTACGGGCCGGCTTCCGCCTCCAGCTGTCCGGCGGCGGCACGGCACAGGCCAGGCGGCTGCTGCTGGCCACCGGACTGGCCGACGACCTGCCCGGCCCGCGCGGCGTCGGCCCGCTGTGGGGCCGCTCGGCCTTCCACTGCCCCTACTGCCACGGCTACGAGTGCACCGGCAGGACCGTCGCGGTCCTCGGCGCCGAGCCGGCACGGGTACGGCTGGCGCTGCAGCTCACCCGCCTGGCCGCCGACGTCACGCTGTGCACCGACGGCCGGCCGCTCGACCCCGCCCAGCGGGCCACGCTGGAGGCGAACGGCGTCGCGGTACGCTGCGAGGCCGTCGCCAGGCTGGAGGGGAGCGGCGACCGGCTCGACCAGATCGTGTTCGAGAGCGGACCGCCGCTGGCCAGGGAGGCGGTGTTCGTCGTCAACGCGCCGCGCCAGCGCTCCGACCTGGCCGCCCGACTCGGCTGCGCGACCTTCGCCGACGGGTGCGTCGAGGTCGACGAGTTCGCCCGGACCAGCGTGCACGGCGTCTACGCGGCCGGCGACATGGCACGGCGGGCCACCGTACCCGTGCCGCTGGCCGCGGTCGTGGCCGCCGCGGCCAGCGGCGCCGTCGCCGGGGCCGCGTTGGACCAGGACCTGCTCGGCGACGACTTCGGCCTGCCCGGCCCGTTCGCCGGCGCGAAGGGATGAGCGCCGTGAGCACCACCCACCTCGCCAGGAGCACGCCCGCGCGCGTGGCGCCGGCCACCGCCGGACTGCTCATCGGCATGCTGCTGTCGGTCCTGGACCAGACGGTGGTCGCCATCGCGCTGCCGGACATCGCCGCCAACCTCGGCGGCACGGACGCGATCGGCTGGATCGTCACCTCCTACGTGCTGGCCTCGACCACCACCGGCGCGCTCTACGGGCGCGTCAGCGACCGGTTCGGGCGCCGCGCCGTCTTCGTCACCGCGGTGGCCGTCTTCCTGGCCGGCTCGATGCTGTGCGGCCTGGCGCGGACCCTGCCCGAGCTGGTGGCCGCCAGAACCGTCCAGGGCATCGGCGCGGGCGCGCTGTTCGTGCTGCCGACGATCGCGCTGTCGGAGCTGTACCCCCAGCGCCTGCGCGGCAGGGTCCAGGGCCTGACCGGCGGGGTCTTCGCGCTGGCCAGCATCGGCGGCCCGCTGGCCGGCGGCGCGATCACCGACCTCGCTGGCTGGCGCTGGATCTTTTTCGTCAACCTCCCGCTGGGCCTGCTCAGCATCGCGCTCGTCGGCCTCGCCCTGCGGCTGCCCACACCCGGCGGCGGCAGGATCGACGTCGCGGGCGGGGTGCTGCTCGCGGGCGCGACGGTGAGCCTGCTGCTGGTGGCCGAATGGGGCGGGCGGGTCCACGCGTGGACCTCCGGCGCGGTCCTCACGCCGGCCGCGACCTGCGCGGCGCTGCTGGCGCTGTTCGTGTGGCGGCAGCGCCGCGCGGACAACCCGCTGCTGCCGCCGCGGCTGTTCGCCGTCCCGGCGCTGCGCGTCACGCTGGCGGCCACCGCCCTGCTCGGCGCGCTGCTCGGCGGCTCGATCGTGTACCTGCCCGGCTACCTGCAGGCCACCTACGGCATGGGCGCCATGCAGGCGGGCCTGGCGCTCACGCCGTACGTCATCACGTTCATGGCGGTCGCCTCGGTGTCGGGGGCGCGCGTCGCCGGCCGTCCCCAGCCTTACCTGGTCGCCGGGGCGGTGATCGTGGTGGCGGGCTTCGCGCTGCTGAGCCGGCTCGAGCCCGGCACCCCGTACGCGCTGGTGGCCGTGGAGTTCGGCGTGCTCGGCCTCGGGTTCGGGCTGCTGATGCAGAACCTGGTGGTCGTCGCGCAGAACGCCGCCGTCCCCGCGGACCTGGCCGCCGTCACGTCGGCCGCGCTGTCGGCGCGCGGGCTCGGCCTGTCGCTCGGCGTCGCGCTCTTCGGCAGCCTGCTCGCCCGGCAGCCGCACGGCCGGGGCGTGGGCGCGGCGATCCCCGAGGTGCTCGCCTGGGGCGTGCCGGTGGCGATCGTCCTGGTGGCGCTGATGGCCGCGCTGCCGCGGCCGGCCGACGCCTGAGCGGGCAGGTTGTTGGGCCCACGGCCCGGTGCGAGACTGGAGCCGACGGAAGGGGGGACGTCATGATCGAGGTCAAGAGCATCGACAAGCCGGACGAGCGTCGCGACTTCCCGAACGGTCACCTGGAGGTATGCCACCTGACCGGCCTGGCTTTCGGCGTGGCCACGTTCGAGCCCGGGTGGCGCTGGTCGGAGTCGGTCAGACCCATCGCGGGCACCGACTCGTGCGAGGTCCACCACAACGGCTTCGTCGTCTCCGGCAGGCTCCGCATCCGCATGAACGACGGCGCCGAGGCCGAGATGGGGCCCGGCGACGTCTTCGTCTGCCCGCCCGGCCACGACGCGTGGGTGGTCGGCGACCAGCAGTGCGTGGTGTACGACTTCTCGGGTGGCGCCGCCGAGTACGCCACGCCGTCGAGCCGGCCGTAGCGCTCCCGGCTCGGCGGGGCCCGCCTCCCCACCGGGCCGGCCGCCTCCACGCGTTTGCCATTGCTTGTCCCAACCCTGCATCGGCGCGGCTCGACCGGGCGGTGCGGCCACCGTAGCCTCGGAGATCGGGAGGGGCGGGGAAGGCGGAGGTCACCATGTTCATCCAGGTCATCAAGGGCCGCACCGGCGACCCCGGCCAGCTGCGCGCCGCGCTCGACCGGTGGGTCGAGGAGCTGTCCTCCGGCGCGCCGGGATGGCTCGGCACGACCGCGGGCGTCACCGACGACGGGACCTTCGTCAACCTGGCCCGCTTCGAGTCCGAGGACGCCGCCCGCGCCAACAGCGGGCGCTCCGAGCAGCACCAGTGGTGGATGGAGACCTCCAAGCTGCTCAGCGGCGACGTCGTCTTCCACGACTCCGCCGAGGTCGTGCCGTTCCTCGGCGGCGGCTCGGACGAGGCGGGCTTCGTGCAGGTGATCGAGGGCAGGGTGCGCGACGTGCGGCGGCTGCGCGAGCTCAACGAGCTGTACGAGGCGCAGTTCAGCAACTTCCGCCCCGACGTCCTGGGCGGCATCGCGGCCCTGTACGACGACGGCTCGTTCACCCAGGCCATCTACTTCACCTCCGAGTCGGCGGCCAGGGAGGGCGAGCGCAAGCAGCCTCCCGCCGATCTGAAGGAGCTCTTCGACGAGGAGATGGCGCTGTACGAGAGCGAGCTGGTCTTCTACGACCTGCGCGACCCCTGGCTGTTCTCCCGTCGCTGACCTCCTCTCGAGCCCGGTGGTGCGACTTTCCTGAAGCGGGCGCGGCCGAGTCGGTACTTTCGTGCGGTGATCACTGACTTCTGGTTCGACCCGACGTGTCCGTACACCTGGGTGACCTCGCGGTGGCTGGCCGAGGCCGCCCGGGTGCGCCCGATCGAGATCCGCTGGCGGCTGCTCAGCCTGTCCGCGCTCAACGAGCACCTCGAGGTGAACCCGGAAGGCGACACCGAGGGCTACCTCTGGTACCCGGCACGGGTGTGCGCGGCGGTCGAGCTCCGGTACGGCACGGCGGCGCTCGGCCGCTTTTACGAGACCCTGCACGATCTCGGCGGCTGGGACCTCGCCCCCGCGCTGGCCGCCGCCGGCCTGCCCGAGGAGCTGGCCGAGGCCGCCACCACGACGTCGTACGACGACCACCTGCGGGCCTCGACCGCCGACGGTGTGAGCCGGGTCGGCAACCACGTCGGCACCCCGATCATCGCGACGGGTGACGTCGCCTTCTTCGGTCCGGTGATGTCCCGCATCCCCAGAGGGGAGGCCGCCGGCCGGCTCTGGGACGCCACCCTGCTGGTCGCGGCGACCCCGGGTTTCCACGAGCTCAAGGGCGGGCCGCACGCCGAGCCCTGTCTCGACTAGCGCGGCCGGGCACCGGAGCAGCCGGACCCTGCTCCGCCTAACGGGGAGACCGCATATCACCCATTAGCCTGGAGGGATGCTCGCCCTCGACTTCGTCAGCACGATCCGCGCGACGCGCAGCGGTCTCCTCGACGCCCTGTCCGATCCCGACGCGCTCACCGCGTGGGCCCGCTCGCGCGCCGGCGAGCTGGGCCTGGATCCTGGCTTCACCGCCACGTCCGAGCAGTGGCGCCAGGTCGTCGAGCTGCGGCTGGCCGTCAGGGCGCTGTTCGCCAGGGCCGTCGCGCCGAGGCCGCCCAGCGCGGCCGACGCCGCCCGGCTGCCCGCCTTCGACCTGGCGCTCGCCCAGGTGAACGCGGCGGCGCTCGCCGTACCGGCGGCGCCTCAGCTGGCCTGGGACGAGGACGGGCCGGCGCTGTCGCTCGTGCCCGTCGGACCTCCGGCGGCGTTCCTGGCCGCGCGCCTCGCGCAGGCCGCCCTGCGGTTCCTGGCCGGTCCCGAGGTCGCGGAGCTGCGCACCTGCCCCGCTCCTCGGTGCGTGCTGTATTTCGTCAAGGAGCACCCGCGCCAGGAATGGTGCTCGACGGCCTGCGGCAACCGGGCCAGGGCCGCGCGCCACTACCGCGCCCACAAGGCGGAGTGAGTGACGCACACCACAAACTTCTAATGGGATAACGCATCAAACTCCGTTATATTCGTGGGTATCGAATCGACGGAGGAGTTCTCGATGTCCACCTTCCAGACCGGCCACATCGGCCTCAACGTCACCGACCTCGACCGCTCGGCCGACTTCTACCAGCGTGTCTTCGGCTTCGAGGTGAGCGGCAGGTCCGACCAGGACGGCAAGGAGTTCGCCTTCCTCGCCCAGGACGGCACCCTGAGGCTCACCCTGTGGCGGCAGAGCGAGGGCCGCTTCCCCACCGCGCAGCCCGGGCTGCACCATCTGTCGTTCCAGGTCGGGAACCTGCACGAGGTCCAGCAGGCCGAGGCGGTGCTGCGCGAGATCGGCGCGACCATCCACCACGGCGGCATCGTTCCGCACCGCGAGGGCGCCTCCTCCGGCGGCCTGTTCTTCGAGGACCCCGACGGCATCCGCCTGGAGATCTACGCCCCCGACGCCGCGGGCGACCGGCGGGCCCCCAGCGGCTCCGCCCCCACGTGCGGGTTCTTCTAGGCCATGGAGCACCCCGGAGAGGCCGCCGTCCAGCGCCGGGCGGGAGTGCCCAGTGCGGGGACGTGGGGATCGGCCCGGGCCCGGCCGGAGATCCCCGAGGTGGCCGCCGACTTCCTGAGCCGGCAGCGCCTGCTCGTCGTCGCCGCCGCCGACACCCACGGCCGGATGTGGGCCGGCGCGCTGACCGGCCCTGAAGGCTTCGCCCAGGCGCTGGACGAGCGGCGCATCATGGTGGGCGCCCTGCCGGGGCCCGGCGACCCGCTGGCCGGGGCGTTCGCCAGCGAACACGAGATCGGCATGATCGCCATCGAACCCGCCACCCGGCGCAGGATGCGGGTCAACGGCACCGCGCACGCGGCCGGCGCCGGCCTGCTCGTGCACACCGAACAGGTCTACAGCAACTGCCCCAAGTACATCCAGGCCAGAACGATCATCCCAGGACCGGCCGTCACCTCCCCCGCCGCCCGTACCTCGAACACGCTCAGCGGGCGGCAGCAGGAGTGGATCTCCGAGGCGGACACCTTCTTCGTGGCCACCCACGCCGAAGGTCTCGGCGCCGACGCCTCGCATCGCGGCGGCAACCCCGGATTCGTCACGGTGCTGGACGAACGGCACCTGGCCTGGCCCGACTACGTGGGCAACTCGATGTACATGACGCTGGGCAACCTGGAGCTCGACCCTGCCTGCGGCCTGCTGTTCCCCGACTGGGACACCGGCGACGCCCTGCACGTCACGGGGCGGGCGCACGTCGAATGGGGCGCCGAGCGCACGGTCCGTTTCGAGGTGGACGGCGTGGTGGAGGTGACGGCGGCCTCGCCGCTGCGCTGGGAGTTCGGCGGGTACTCCAGGCACAACCCGCCGATCCCCACCTGAAGCGTCCGCCAGGGTCACTCCTCCTCGTCGGGCTCCTCCCGGCGGCGCCTGAGCAGCAGCAGGGCGCCGCCGGCCACCGCCAGGACGCCGGCCGTCGCCCACAACCACACCGGCACGCCATCGGCTGCCGGATTCGCGGCCGGGGTGGCGGCCACCGCGTCCGGCGCCCCCGGCGAGGACCCGGTCACCGCGGGCGCGGGCACCGCCGAGGAATCCGGCGCGGCTTCCGCCGACGATCCCGGCGTGGCCTCTCCCGAGACGGCGGGCGTGGCTTCCGCCGATGCGGCGGTCGCGGGGTCCCCCGAGGAGGACGGTGCGGCCGAGGCGGTCGGCGTCGGGGTGGCGGAGGGGCCGCCCTTCACCGAGAACGGGATCTCCCCCTCGATCGGGTGCCCGTCGGTGGAGACCACGCGCCACCCGATGACGTACCGCCCGGCAGGCAGCGGCTCCGGCACCGCCACGGTGACGATCTTGTCATCCACCTTCGGCTTCCTGAGGGTGACGGCCGAGCCGTCACCGTCGTGCAGCACGATCGCGGGCAGCCGTACCGAGGAGGTGAACTCCAGCTCGATCTCCTCCACGGACGCCACCGTGGCGTTCCTGGCCGGCGAGCTGCTCTTGAGCCGGTCGTGCGCCAGCGCCGGCGTGGCACCGAGCACCACCAGCAACCAGCAGGCGGCCACCAGCACGAGGCCCCTGCGAACCGATCCCTTGCTCATGACAGCAGCCCCTCTCCGATCCAGCCGTCAGGGCCGCAGCCCGGCGGTATGGCGAAAACCGCCGAACCGATCGGCGTGGTCCATTCGTTCAGCAGGTCCGCCTCGGCCAGCCGTTCCTGCACGGGCACGAACTGGCGGGCGATGTCGGCCTGGTAGGAGGCGAACAGCAACCCGGTGTCGGCGCGGCCGTCGGCCGCGACGCCCTCGTCGTAGTTGTAGACCCGGCGCAGCATCCGCAGGTTCGGGTCGGCGACGTGGGCCCGGCGGATGTGCGCGTACTCGGAAATGACGGGGAATCCGGCGGGGGTGAGCTTGGCGTAGTCGGGCGCGTCGTGCTCGCGCCCGCCGGTCAGCGGGGCGCCGTCGGCCAGGCGGCGGCCCACCGTGAACTCCTTGGCCACGGTGTCGGCGGCGTCCCACGTCTCCATCTCGGCCCTGATCCGCCGCAGCACCAGGGTGGTGCCGCCCTGCAGCCGGCCGCCCTCCGCCGGGATCCAGACCGCCCGCTCGAACTCCGGCGTGCCGGGAACCGGGTTGACCGTCCCGTCGAGCTGCCCCATGACGTTGCGCTGGGTCAGCCCGCTCGGCTGCGTGTGCGCGGCCCGCCTGAACCCGCGCTGGGTCCAGCGCACCTTCGCGAACGCCCTGGCGTCCTTGACCACCATCCGCAGCGTGTGGGCGACGGTGAGCGGATCGTCGGCGCAGATCTGGACGAGCAGGTCCCCGCCGCTCCAGCGCTTCTCCAACTTGTCGATCTTGAAGGCGGGCAGCGGGGCCACCGACGCGGGCCGCCGCCCGGACTGCCCGGCCGCGGCGAACAGGCCGGGGCCGAACCCGAACGTGACGGTCAGCCTGGACGGCAGCGCCGCCAGCTCAGGCTCGGTGTCGGCGAGCGCGGGCCGTCCCTGGGTCAGCCGCCGGGCGTCGTCGGTCAGCAGCCGCATCATCCTGGACACCTCCTCGCGGCCGATGCCCTTGCGCAGGTCGAGCCCGACGAACACGGCGTGCGCCTGCGGCGCGGTCGCCACGCCCGCCTGGTGCGGGCCGTGGAACGGCTCGACCGCCCTGCCGTCGGCGACCACCGGGGGTGCCGTGACCGTGCCCGCCCCCGCGGCGGGGACGGAGCCGGCGACGGCGGCCACCGCCGCCACGGCCCCGCCCGCCAGCAACCGGCGGCGATTCACCGCGAGCCCGAGCTCAGCCATGGTCGCCACTCATGTCCATGCCGGGCTGGTAGTCCTCCTTGCCCCCGGCGAAGTCCTTGCCCATGGCGGTGAAGGTGAACGTGCCGCCGCCCTCGAGGACGAGCGTGAACGGAACCTCCGCGCCCGGCTTCACCTCCTCGGTGACCCCCATGAGCATGATGTGGTCGCCACCGGGCTTCAGCACGTGGGAGCTCCTGGCGGGGATGACGAAGCCGCCCTTCTTCGGCTGCATCACCATCTTCCCGCCGGACTCCACCACCTCGTGCAGCTCCACCTTCGGCGACAGGGGGCTGCTGCCCGCCACGACGGCGACGGCCGTGCCGGAGTTGTTGACGAGCGTGCCGAAGGCGGCGGTCATCCCCTTCTTCGTGGTCTTGATCCACGGGTCGGTGATGGTGAGCGCGGAAGCGGCAGCCGACTGCCCGGACGGCCCGGAGGGTGAGGCCACGGCGACCTGCTTCGGAACGGAGTCGGCCGCCTCCTGGACGCCACAGGCGGCCAAGCTGGCCACGCCGACGACAACGACGATGACGCGCGAGAACATGGAAAGCCCTTCTTCCGGCTGAGCCGGCACTGGTGTCATGGCACTGATGTCGACCCGGCGCCCGTCACGACAGGGACGCCGGGGAGCACCCCTTTCCCGGGGTGGCCCGCATCGGCCTCCTCGAACGGGAGGTCAGGCGGGAACGGTGCGCATGACGCCAGGAGGGCCGCGCCGGCCCATCTCGTGGCCGAGCAGGATGGAGCGCAGGATCGCCGGCCGCTCGGCCGGCGCGGGGACGGCCGTGCGGGCCGCCGGATCGACGAACGCCAGCACCGCGACGAGCAGCCGTACGGCCAGCCGCCGCAGCAGCGCCCACAGGGCCGCCTCGCCGTGCGACATCCACAGCGCCGTCAGCCCGATCGCCCATCCGTGCATGACCAGCATGCCGAGGCCCGGCACCAGCCAGGACTGGCCGTGCGCGTGCCCCGCGACCACCGGCTCGACGGCATGGGCGCCGGCGAACAGCACGTGCAGCACCAGCTGCGTGGCGGCCAGGGTCACGGCGATCACGGCCGCCGACCGCTCCCGCCCGGCCAGCGCCTGGGCCGGCAGGAACGACACCAGCAGCGCCACCACCACCGACGGCGCCGACACCGACCCGCCGGCGAACGCATGGGCGGCGATGCCGAGCATGACCGAGACCGCGGCGAAGGCGGCGGCTCGCAGAGCTCGAAGCGGCATCGTGGCTGACATGGCCCGGCCATCATCCCACGCTTACCCGCCGCCTCCCAAAGCGGATTCTTCGCCGCACAACCGACCTCGAGCACCACCTCCTGCGCCGAACGGGTGGACGGAGCGTGGCGCCTGACCCAGGGTGGGAGAACGGCCGCCGACCCGACCCACCGTAGGAAGAGAGGACCATGCCGCTCGCAGTCGCCACCCTCGCGCTTCTCGCCGCGACCCTCACCGCAGGCACCACCGCCCCTCCGCCCCCCATCACCGCAGGCGCGACCGCACCCCTGCCCGCCGCCACCCGTCGCCTTTCGACCGCCCCCGTGCTGGTGACCGCCGCGTCCCCGGTCACCGGCCTCTCCCCCGCGCCCGACCTGCGCGCCTGCTACGACGGCGCGTGCAGGCTCTCCCTCAGCCGGGCGGTGTCCTTCCGCGTCAGCTCGCGCTTCGGCATCACCAGGCTGGCCGTCACCTTCACCGGCGACCAGGTGAAGGTGAAGGGCACCGGTCCAGGCGTCAGCTCGCAGGCGCGACTGGGCGCGGGCACCACCGGATCGGTCAACGGCATCGGCGTCCAGGTGCTGTCCCTGTCCGCCGACCGGGTCGTCCTGCGGCTGTCCCCCCGGCGGTGACAACCGTCCAGGCACGGCAGACGTCGCGGCGCACGCGTCCGCCCCTCTCGCGCGAGGAAGCCTGGACGAGCCCGCACCGGCCGTGGTGACACGACCGCGGGCAGGGCGCCGGAGTCCCGGCCGACCTCGCCGGCCGGGCGGGTGAAGTGATCGGCTACCGTACTGCCCGGCGAACTGTTGCGAGGTGCCCCGCGTTCGCGGGGAGAATCGGGAAGCCGGTGAGAGTCCGGCACGGGCCCGCCGCGGTTACCGGGGAGCCTCCGCCCACGCGCGCGAGCGCAGTCACTGGCCCGACAGGGCTGGGAAGGCCGGCGGGCAGGCGCTGATCCGGGAGTCCGAAGACCGGCCTCGCGTTCACCGCCCCCACGGGGGCGCGAGTCAGCGGGAGCCTGCCCATGATCAGCCAGCTGTACGACGTCATCCACCGCCGCCGCGACGTGCGCGGCGAGTTCACCGGCGCGCCGGTGCCCGACGAGGTGCTGCACCGCGTGCTGTCGGCCGCGCACGCGGCGCCCAGCGTCGGCCTGTCCCAGCCGTGGGACTTCATCCTGGTGCGCGACCGCGCCGTCCGCGCCGCCTTCCACGATCACGTACGGCAGGAGCGGGACACGTTCGCGGCCACCCTCGACGGCGAGGCCGCCCGGCGGTTCGCCCGGATCAAGATCGACGGGGTGCTCGAGTCGACGCTGTCCGTCGTGATCACCTACGACCCTGACCGGGGCGGGCCCGCGGTGCTCGGCCGCCACGCCATCGCCGATGCCGGGCTCTACTCGGTGTGCCTGGCCATCCAGAACCTGTGGCTGGCCGCCACCGCCGAAGGGCTCGGCGTCGGCTGGGTGTCGTTCTACCGCGAGTCCTTCCTGCGGGACCTGCTGGGCGTCCCCGGCGTGGTGCGACCGGTCGCGTGGCTGTGCGTGGGCCCCGTCTCCCACCTGGAGGAGGTCCCTGACCTGGAACGGCACGGCTGGCGACGGCGCCGCCCGCTGGACGCCGCCGTCCACCACGACCGCTGGACCGGCGACCGGTGACCTGCGCCCGGCCGCCGGGTGGGAATGCCCGCGCGAAGCCCATCCGGGAGAACCCCTCCTACGGGCGGGCCCTCCGCGGTCAGCGGAGCCGGTCGCGCAGGCGGGCGCACTCGTAGGCGAAGCGGGTGCCGCGCCCGCTGTCCGCGTGGTCGGACACGCACGGGATCTCGCCTCGGGCGCCGGTCCACGCCGCCACGTCGGTGGCCAGCGCCACCGCCGCGGTGTGGCCGGCGGTCGGCCGCTCCCCCCGGCCCGGCAGCAGCACCGGCAGCATCCCCCTGAGGATGTCCCAGACCTGCTCGTGCGCGCCCCGGCGGGCGGCGCCGGCGAGGGAGTCCAGCACCGGAGGGATCGGGTGTCCGGCGCGGCGGATCAGGAACGCGAGCTGGCGGCCGACCGCCTCGGCGGGCAGGCTGTCCCGGGCCGCCATCCGCAGCAGCAGCGGCACCGCCTTCGGTTCGCCCTTGGCGAGGAAGTAGGCGAGCATGACCGCGATGGCGTCACCGGCCGGGCCGTCGGCGTCGGCGAGTATCGCCAGGTGCGGCGGGTGGATCCCGGGGCGGGTCCACCGGTACAGCAGGTAGGGCAGGTAGTTGACGGCGACGACCTCGCGGTGCGACGGCAGGACCGCCGCCCACCAGGCCATGGAGTTGCTGTGGTCGTCCCAGTGCCAGGACGACGGCTCGCTCAGCAGCTCGTCGACCAGGTCGTGCCCGGTCGGCTCGGCGCGGAGCACCGACACCAGCTCGACCTGCGTGGCGTCTTCGGGCGTGCGCTCCTCGAAGAGATGGCGGGTGCCGCCCTCGACGTAGGCCCACGCCACGCCGGTCTCCGGGTCGGGCGGGCCGCCCGCGGACAGCCAGGCGGCGGCCTGGACTGCTCCCCGCGAGCCCACGCGTGCGGCCCGCTCGGCGGCGGCGGGGTGGGCTCCGCGCGGCAGCCGCAGCAGCGCCTGTCCCAGGTCGGCGGCCAGCGGCTCGACACCGGCGGCGGCGCACGCCTCGAGCCGGTCCACCAGCGTCGCGGGGTCCAGGTGCCCGGTCATCAGGGTGGGCGTGGCCAGCAGGACGGGCGGCAGCGTTCCCTCCCGCAGGGCCACGTAGATCTCGCTCAGCCGGCGCAGCAGGAACAGGTGCGGCGGCGAGGCCCGCCCCGGGTCGGGCAGCCGCTGCCGCCTGCGCAGCTCCGCCGCGGGGTCGGGCTCCTGTTCGTGACCGGTCAGCGGGTGCGGCCCCGCTGTCGACATCCACCGGTCGGCGGGCTCGGCGGCGGGCACACCCGGATCGGCGCCCGGCGTGATCACCTCCCTGACCAGGGCGGCGATCCAGTCGCCGGTCTCTGTCCAGCGCTCCTTGGCGTACAGCTGAGCGGGGTCGTCCAGCTGAGCGGGGTCGTCGTCGAAGGCGCGCTTCAGCTTCGCGCGCAGGGCCGGACGGTCGCCCGCGGCCGCCACGAAGGCGGCCAGCCACCGCTCGTCCTGCGTCCATCCGCGCCGGTACCGCTGCCACGCGTCGAGCGCGGGCGCGGGGAACCGTCCGGGGCCCGGCAGGACGGGCAGCGGCGCGGGGGTGAACGGCTCCGGCGCCTCCTCGGCCGCGAGGTCGCCGCCGAACACCGCCGCCACCTGCGCGCCGAGGTCGGCGGGCAGGGCGGGGACGGCCTCGGCGATCAGCGGAGCCGCCGGGCCGAACGCGGTGGCGTGCTTGACCGCGAGGGCGGCCGCGCGCCGCCGCACCTCGTAGGAGGTGTGGGAGAACGCCGTGACGAGCGCGGGCGCCAGGTCGGCGGCGCGCCCGGGCGCCTGCCGTACCTCCTCCTCCAGCCAGGTCAGGCCGGCGCGGGCCAGCTTGGCCTCGGGACGGAAGGTCAGCGCGTCGACCGCGTCGACGACGTCGGCGGCGTCGTGGGGTCCGGTGCGGCGCAGCTGGGCCATCGCCAGCTCGGCGACCGTGCCGGGGGCGGCGGGCAGCAGCCGCAGATAGTCGCGGGCCCGCCCGGCCGACTCGTGCGGCCGCGGGTCGACCAGCTCGTGCAGGCGGACGAAGAAGCGCAGGTCGATGGCGTCGCCGCCGCGCAGGAACCGGCTCACGCAGCCGTCGAGGATCTCCTCGCGCGACACCGTGCCCGCCGCCAGGAGCTGCCCGAACAGGGCGAGCCAGCGGGTGGGTCCTGGCTTCGGCCGTTCGTCCCTGAGGGCCCGGCCGGCGCCCTCCGCGTGGAAGATCCTCGGCAGCAGCGGGCCGACCAGCGGGTCGTCGTCCACGGGAGGGGCCGACAGCCAGGCGACCACGAGCGGGTCGTGCTCGGGCGGCTCGGCGCCCGAGGCCCGCAGCGCCCCGAGGGCCAGCGGGACGACGCGGTCGCGCGGCCTGCGGATCTTCGCCGCCAGCCGTGCGGCCACATCGGCCTGGAAGGCGACGGGGCGCGCGGCCAGCGCGCGGAACACCTCGTCCAGCTCGTCCGGCTCTTCACGCCACGGGTCCGGGGCCGGCACCAGGTCACGGCGGGTCAGCCAGGCGGCCGTGGCCGCGGGGGCGGAGAGCGTGCCCGCGCCGGCGACCAGAAGCGGCGGCCCGAACGCGCTGACCGCGTCGGCCACCGCCCAGCGCACCTCCAGCCGCATCCACTCGGGGTCGTCGTCCTCGGCGGCGTCGCCCTCGGCACCCCCGCCCCGCCGGCTCTCCCTGGCCATCCGCGTCGCGGTCTCGCGCAACTCCTTGAGGAAGCCCGGCAGCCGGCGGCCCGCCTCGGCCCGCTCGGCCTCGGTCAGCGTGGTCACCAGGTCGGCGAGCGCCACGGTCTTGCGCTCGGTGACGAGGTCACGCACCTCCTGCCAGACGCTCATCGCACGGCCGCCACGTCGGCGCGGGCGGCGATCCTGGCCGCCAGCACGTGCTTGCACGGTCCGCGCGAGCCGCGGTGGTCCCACCACCACGGGCAGGTGCACGAGCCGTCGCTCACCCTCACCTCGCGCACCCCGCCGCCGGTCCGCACCCGCGCCGTGTCCCCCTCGATCCGTACGGCAGCGGCCGCCACCAGCGCCTTCGCGGCGGCCAGGCGGGGATTGAGGTTCTGCACGTGCTCCCTGTCGTAGGGCAGCTCGCGGTGGAAGTGCGCGGCGTCGGACAGGTCGTAGCCGACGCGGCCCGCCGTACCCAGCTGGGTGAGCGCGGCCCGGACCCGGGCGGTGGGCAGGCCCGCCCGGTCGGCCAGCAGGCCGATCTCCACCTCGGGCTCGAAGTTGAGCAGCATGCCGACCACGTCGGCGTCGGCCTCGGCCTCCTCGGACGACAGGTCCTCCAGCACCGCGCCCTCCCCCGAGAAACCGCGCCAGCGCTCCGGCGACAGGGCGAGGGTGTAGCGCATGCCGGGCAGTTCAAGCTCCCAGGCGCTCGACGCCGCGCCGCCGGCGCCGCCGGCCGGGCCGTACACCCGCAGGCTTCTGGCGAAGCGCAGCAGCGGCAGGAGCGTCGCCAGGCGGCCCACGCCGGACAGGCACACCGCGCCCGCGCCGGGCCGGTCGCCCATCCGCAGCTCGCGGCCCACGGGAGTGACCCACAGGTCGGCCGTGGCCCGCTTGGGCAGCGACCGCAGGAACCGCACCGCGTTCATCCCCGGCAGCTCGGCCTTCAGGTCCATGCCCGCCGCGATCACCTGCACCTCGGCGAAGCCCCTCAGCCAGCGCTCGGGCAGCGGCACCTTCTTCTCCACGACCGCGCCGTCGAGGGTCGTCACGGTCAGCTCGTCGGCGCCGACGCCGAGGTGGAGCGGGTCACGCGGGCCGACCCTGGCCAGCGCCTCGCGCAGCGGGCCGTTGACGTCGACGTTGGTGGTGCCCCGGTCGAACACCTCGCCGTCCAGGGCTCCGTCGAGCAGGTCGAGGCGGGCGTAGACGCCGCCGCAGGCGGAGAACGACTCGAACCTGAGCCGGTCGCCGCCGCACGTGACGACCGGGTCGCGGGTCCAGCCCGGACGGGGCTGGTGGTAGCGGGTGAGGGCCACGTCGGCCACGCCGAGCAGCGCCGCGGCCGCGGGCGCGGCCTGCGTCACCACCCCGCTGAAGAACCGGGGCGCGAGGGCGGGGCCGCTGAGCGCGGTGCCGCCGGACGTCGACAGTCCGAGGCGGCCGTCCACCAGAGTCGAGGGCGCGGCGTAGCTGTACGCCTGCGTCGCAGATGTCATGCGCGGGACAGTAGAGATCACTACTGACAGAATCCGGCTACCAGGCGACGCCTGGACGAGAGGATCCAGCAGACCGGGGGCGCGCACCGCGCCGGCCTGCTGGATCGACGGTCCGGCCGTCCTGAGGGGTTTACGCGGTGACTTCGCTGTCCTCCCTGGCGGGGGCCGGGGCGGGCGCCGGCGCCGTACGGCGCAGCACGGCCATCGCCAGGGCCGCGGCCGCCAGGCTGCAGGCCACGCCCACCCACGAGCCGAGCGACATCGCCGCGCCGAAGGCGTCGCGCGCGGCGGCGAGCACGGCGGGATCACCCAGCACGACCGCCTGGCCGATCGACTCGCGGGCCGCCGCGGGCGCGGAGTGCGGCATCCGGGCGGTGTAGACCCCGGCCAGCACGCTGCCGAGGACGGCGATGCTGAGCGCCATGCCCACCTGCTGGACGGTGTCGTTCAGCGCGGAGCCGGCACCGGCCCGCTCCACGGGCACCGCGCCCATCAGCGTCGTGTAGGCGGCCGGCCCCGCCAGGCCGCCACCGGCCCCCATGACCAGCATGGAGGCGAACATCGACCAGTAGCCGCCGGTCATGGCCAGGCCCGCGAAGGAGACGGCCATCACGGCCAGTCCGACGGCGACCAGCGTCCGGTTGGAGACCTTCTGGCCGAGCGCCACGCCGACGTAGTTGAAGACCGTGGCCGCCAGCGCGTACGGCAGCAGCCCCAGGCCCGCCTGCGTGGCCCCGTAGCCGAGCACGAACTGCAGGTACTGGGTGAGCATCAGCATCACCGCGCCGATGCCGAACGACATCAGCAGGATCGAGAACGAGGCCCCGGTGAAGTCGCGGCTGCGGAACAGCTCCAGCGGCAGCATCGGGTGCGGCGTCCTGCGCTCCCAGAGCGCGAAGCCGCCGAGGGCGACGGCGGCGATGACGGCCACCGGCAGGTTCACGCCCTGCTGGGGCGCCTCGATCACCACGTAGACGAGCGCGGTCAGCCCGACGGTGGACAGCAGCACGCCGAGCGGGTCGAGGCTGCGCTCGGGGCCGCGCCGTTCGGGCATCAGCGCGTACGCGGCCACGATCGCGATCACCGCGACGGGGACGTTGAGCAGGAACACCGAGTTCCACGAGAAGCGCTCGATCAGGAACCCGCCGAGGGTGGGCCCGCCGATCACGCCGACCGTCGCCACGACGCTCCAGGCGGCCATGGCCTTGCGCCGCTCGTCGTCGTCGAACGTGGTGATCAGGATGGACAGCGTGGATGGCATCAACATGGCGCCACCGACGCCCATCAGGGCGCGGGCGGAGATCAGGTGCCACGGCTGCGTCGCCAGCGTGGCCAGCAGGGAGGCGCCGCCGAACACGGCCAGGCCGAGGACGAGCAGGCGGCGCCTGCCGTACCGGTCGGACAGGTTGCCCGTGGTGAGCAGCAGACCGGCGTAGACCAGCACGTAGGCGTTGATGATCCACTGGATGTCGGAGGGGGTGGCGCCGAGGTCGGTCATCAGTGACGGGATGGCGACGTTGAGCACGGTGGTGTCGATGACCAGCACCATCAGGCTCAGGCAGAGGACGACGAGGACCCACCAGCGGCGGGGGTCTCGGCCGGTGTGTTCGGACACGTTCAGGCCCTTTCGGGGGAGTCGGGGAGGGAGAGCGGGCGGCTTTCAGCGCACCCAGCCGGTGTGCCGCCGCCCGCCGTCGCGGTCGAGCGCGGCGCCGGCCGCTCGGACGAGCCAGGCGTTGACCGACAGCCCTTCACCGCCGGCGGCCGTCTCGATGCGGTGCTTGAGCGGGTCGGGGACGCGCAGGGAGATCCGCGAGGTGCCGCTCTCCTCGCCGTCGGCGGGCGGGGCAGCGGGCGGGAAGGCCGAGGAGAGGGCGGACGGGTGGGAGCCGGGCGGTACGGCGGGGCCGCCCGGCGGCGGCGTCACGACGAAGCAGGGATCCCGGCCGCGCAGACGCAGCTCGACCGAGCCCGGCGCGAGATCGCGGGTGATCTCGACGGCGGCCGTCGAGAGCGCCTCGAGGAGGACGAGCCTGGCGGTGGAGTCGAGCGGGACGACGAGCCGCTCGGCGAGCGCGCGGGCGTCCTCGCCGGCCGCCTCCGCGGAGGCGGCGAGCTCGTGGTGGAGGCGGTCGACATACGGCGCGAGGTGCATGGCATCACTATGGCGCCATCATGGCGTCATTGCAACCCTTCCATAAGGCACCTATGGCGCCACCGCCCGCCGAAGTGTCCGGGACTTTGGTCCCTACCAGCGCCCATGCCGAATGGATAGCGTCGGCATCATGATTCGCGTGTTCCTCCTCGACGATCACGAGGTGGTACGACGGGGCGTCGCCGCCCTGCTGGAGTCCGAGGACGACATCGAGGTGGTCGGCGAGGCGGGCACCGCGTCCTCGGCCCTGGCTCGTATCCCCGCGCTCCGGCCCGACGTGGCGGTCCTCGACGTGCGCCTGCCGGACGGCGACGGCGTCGACGTCTGCCGCGAGGTCCGCTCGCAGATGCCCGAGCTGCAGTGCCTGATGCTGACCTCCTATGCCGACGACGACGCGCTGTTCGAGGCCGTCATGGCGGGCGCCGCGGGGTACGTGCTCAAGCAGATCCACGGCTCCGACCTGGTCGGCGCGGTGCGCACGGTGGCGAAGGGGCAGTCGCTGCTCGATCCGCAGACGACCGCGACGATGCTGCAGCGGCTGCGCGAGCAGGCCGACCGGACCGATCCGCTCAAGGCGCTGTCGGAGCAGGAGCGCCACATCCTGGAGCTGATCGGCGAGGGCCTCACCAACCGGCAGATCGGTCAGCGGCTGCACCTGGCGGAGAAGACCGTCAAGAACTACGTCTCCAACCTGCTCGGCAAGCTCAACCTGCAGCGCCGTACTCAGGTCGCGGCCATGGCCGCCAGGTTGAAGGCCGATCGCGGGCGCTGACGCGCGCCGCGGCGGGAGGCGCCGGGCGGGGGGTTCAGAGCGGGACCCGCCAGCAGATCCGCGTGCCGCCGCCGGCCGGCTCCTCGACCTCCAGCACGCCGTTGAGCTGGGTGGCGCGGTCCTCCAGGTTGCGCAGGCCGCTGCGGTGACCGCCGTCGCCCATCCCCACGCCGTCGTCCTGCGCCACGAGCGTGAGCGTGCCGTCGGCGATCTCGACCGACACCTCCGCCCTGGAGGCCTTGGCATGGCGGACGACGTTGGACAGCGCTTCGCGCAGCACCGCCAGCAGGTGGGCGGCGACCTCCTCGGGCACCTGGTGGTCGAGCGGGCCCTCCATGCGCAGGCCGGGCATGAACCCGAGGTGACCGCGCGCGTTCTCGACGAGGTCGACGACGCGGGCCCGCAGGCTGGGCGAGCCGGAATCGCGCGGCACCTGCAAGGCGAAGATGGTCGAGCGGATCTGCCTGATGGTCTCGTCGAGCTCGTCGATCGCGTGCTGCACGCGGTCGGCCGCCTCAGGGTGCTCGACCAGCCGTACCGCGCCCATCAGCGTCATGGCGACGGCGAAAAGCCGCTGGATGACCACGTCGTGCAGGTCCTTGGCGATGCGGTCGCGGTCCTCCAGCAGGCCGAGCCGTTCGGCGTCCTTGCGCGCTTCGGCCAGTTCGAAGGCCAGCGCGGCCTGCGCGGCGAAGGAGCCGAGCATCTCCACGTTCGCGCCGGTGAACGGCATCCGGCCGGGCTGCTTGACCAGGGCCAGCACGCCGCGCACCGGGAGCGCCGTGCCCAGCGGCACCAGCAGGCCGGGCGCGTCAGGGCCGGCGGAGTCGTGCATGCTCTTCTCGAGCCTGGACTCCCCGTTGGTGTAGACGGCGCCGACGGCGCTTCCCTCCAGCGGGAAGCCGGTGCCGAGCAGGTCCTCGGCGTCCTCACCCTCGGCGACGGCCACCGACAGTCCCTCCCCTGGCGCCTCGGGCAGCAGGACCATGACCGCGTCGGCGCCGGTCATCCTGCGGGCGCTGGCGGCGAGCATGCTGAGCACGTCGTGCGAGGCGGCCCCCGACAGCAGGCTGGTGGTGATCTCCGAGGAGGCCTGCAACCACGTCTCCCTGCGCCGCGTCTCCTCGTACAGCCGGGCGTTCTCCACCGCCACACCCGCCGCCGTGGCCAGCGCCACGACGATCGCCTCGTCCTCCTCGTCGAACTCCCCGCCACCCCGCTTCTCGG
>NZ_JBSGJX010000019.1:0-183379 GCF_053605785.1 Nonomuraea sp. NPDC003754 | reverse complement strand
CCACCAAGCCGGCGCTCGCAGCAGCCACTACTGGAAACGCTGGCTCCGGCACAACAAGATCCAGCTATAGATCACAAAACATGACTGTAGTACTAATTGAACGATCGTGCCGACTCTATGGGAGGTCTCTCCCGGGAGGCGCGTTTCCGCTCCGGGCCGAGCTTGAGGCGGTCCTCGTCCTGACGGGCGCGGTGGGCCTTGAGGGCCTTGACATGGTCTTGTCGAGGGAAACCACCCTCGAGCGTCCGCTCACCTCTGTCCGACCCGCGAGGACCGGCGCCGGATGGTCGGCCCGATCCTGCGGGGCACCGGTCTCGGCGTTCTGCCCGGCGGTGCCACGTGCTGGCCTCGTTCCCCGCGTACGCCGTCGAAGCGGATTTCGAAGCGGCAGCAGGAGTTCGGGCGCAACTCGATCGAGGGCGCGGCGGGCCCGCCCGCAACGCCGCCGCACAGACGTCGTTCATCCCGCTCCTCACCCGCGATCTGCCCACCCACCCGGTCATGGCACTGATGGTCAGCGCATTCATCGTCCACGGCATAGCCTCCGGCTCGAACGTCATCACCGATGAAACGGCGCTGTTCTGGGGGCCTGATCGCGTCGATGTGGATCGGCAACATGCTGCTCGTGCTGCTGAACCTGCCGCGGATCGGCATGTGGGTGCGCATTTCAGTAATTCGGATCTCGCACGCTCCTGCACCCGCTCACACTAGTTGAACGGCCAGCTCTGGCGGCAAGCCGCCACTGTCGTGACGCTTATCTGAGCGTATCCATGGCCTTACCAGCATTTATACGGAATCGGATATCGGTTTTCGCCTGATACCGCTATTGGACATCAACTGGGTTAGTCTGCTTTGCTCTTGCCCTCCGGCGGGGCGACAGACAAGGACAATGACATGCGAAATATCAGCGTCCGCCGTCTCCGGGCTGGGCATGCGCGCCACTGCGCCGACAAGCTCCCTCCTGGTGGACGGCACCTTTGCCTCGGGTACGGCGGCGGCGCCTGCCGACGCCGTACCGGCCCGTGAACGCGGCCCACTTGGAGCGCTGCCTGCTGGCGGGCCCTGGATCAGCTTGGTGCCTGCGGCGGTCGGGACAACGACGTGCTCCGCCCTGCTCGCCACGCCACTGGGGTTGTACGGCACACGAGGCGAGGCCCAGCACCGTGCAGATTCGACCAGCGCCTCGATCTGTACCAAGAAGTGGCGGCTGCGGCTTTCGTAGGCACAGCCAGGTGCTCTTCCTGCACCCATCTGTCAGGTCAGTACGTCGTCGACCGGTAATCAAGACAGTCGAAACTGAGAACATCAATGCGGATGACCCTCCCTGCCGTGGTGACGGCGGCGTTCCTTGTCGCGGCGAGCGGCGGGTGCAGCGACCGCGGCGAGCAGGCGAGGGGACGCCAGACGTCTCCGACCGGCAGCCCCTCGCCTTCGGCGTCGCCGACCCCGGCCATCGCCCCCTCGGCGGCCGCGAATGTGCTCAAGCGGTACATGCTGGCGATCAACAGCGCCAACGGCCGGTTGGACAGCAAGCTGGCCGGCAAGGTCGAGACGGGATCGGCGCTGCAGGTCCACACCGCGCAATACGCGGTGTACAAGCGGAACGGCCTGAATTTCGGACGGGTGAAGTACACCGCTGGGCTGGCGGCCGCGCCCAGGTTCTCGGGTTACCCCAGATGGTTCTTCGCCGCGGCCACCGACCGCGGGACGCAGCCGGCCTCGCGGGACATCCCGGTGTTCGTGCAGGAGCGGGAGGGCGGGCCGTGGCGGGTGGCGTACACGCCGTTCTCGGCCACGACCAAGGGACCCCTCGCGCCAGGGGTCGACGTCGAAGACTTCCCTGAGGTGGTGGCCGGCGACGATGCCAGGCTTGCCCTGCCGCCCGGCGAGATCGCCACCGCACTCGCCGACGTCATCTCCCGCGGCACCCGAAGCCCGTCGGCCAAACAGTTCGCCTTCGGCCGGCTGATCAGGTCCCGTATCGCTCGCTGATCGACAACAGGAACGCCTACCGGGGTAACGGCTGGGCAGGCCAGAGCCAGGCCAAGGACGCGGGCACGGCCGTGTACGCCGTACGCACGAAATCCGGTGGGGCTCTGGTCTGGTTCGGTGTCGACATCGAGCACTCCTACCGCAGTAAGACCCGCAACGACGGCATGATCTGGGAGAGCTCCAACTTCGGAGACTGGCACAAGGGCTTCGGCATACCGTCCACGGTGCGATCCTCGATGAGGCGCACGGAGCGCAACGAGCTGCTCGCCTACATCCCGGCCAAGGGCAAGGGGAAGGTCCAGATCATCGCTAACCGATGGTTCCCGGTGTCGGTCCGCGGCCGCTGACCACCATGACCCAGCGTCCATCGTGAGCCCTGCGGGCCGCACCGACGTTATGGCCGGCGCCAGGGGTCCCGTCCGCTCTGCCGCCGGCGCATCGGACACCTCAACCGAGACCATGCCAACGAAGGGTCACGCCTGGTGTCAGCAACGCGGGAGGTCATACCTTCTTGACGACGATCGAGTCCGGGACCAGCTTCTCAAGGTCGTCCACGTCTGATGTGAAGACGGTGACGTGCCCCTTCTGCTGTCGTGCGATGACAGCGAGCACGGCGTCGATCGCGTACTTGTGCCCGTGCAGCTGGGCATCGGCCAGGAGCCAGCGGGCCTGGTCCTTCCCGATGTCGGCGATGTTGAGCCGGGAGAGCACCCAGTCCCAGCCTTGCGCAGTGATCCTGCCGTCGCACGCCTCGACAACCGTCATCGGAGACGTCACTACCTCCATGTCGCCCCGGGCGGCGAGGTCGAGCCGGGCGATCATCTTCCGGTTGCCCCGTACAGCCAGAGACATGGCCTCGCAGTCGAGCACGAAGATCCGCAGCGGCTGCTGCCCGCGCTCACCGCTCCGCTTGCTCACGCGGCCTCTCCTGCGTTGCGCTATCCGCGGGTGCGGCGGCGCTCGTGCTCGGCGTCGAGATCTTCCAGCTCCTCCATTGCCGCTGCGCGCTCGTCATCGGTGACCGGCCCGTATTCTTCCTCCAGCCAGTTCACCAGCTCCAGCAGCCGGTCTCGGTCCCGCTTGAAGCGCAACGCCTCGGCGACGTACGCCGACAGACCCCGTTCAGCCGCATCCGCGCGGATCTCCTCAAGAAGTTCCTCGGGGATCGTCACCGTCACTTTCTTGGTCGCCAAACCAGTGACCATACTCTGGTATTCGCCTCCTTACTAGCACGTCAGCGCGCTTCACAGTCGCCCACGTGGTAGCCATAGCCGACCCGCCCGAACTCGATCTGGTGCCGCACCGGATAGGCGCTCGGGTGATCCGTTGGTCGTTCGATGTTCGCTACAAGGAAGGGGATCCGCTCGCTCTCCCATGAGCGGGGTTCGACTACGGGCACCGAGACAGGGACTGCACGTCGCTCTGTCCAGCGTCTTGGCATGCGAACTCCGTGCGATCAGTTGGGGGCTGACAGCACTTCAGTCGATCGTCTTATAGAGACATGCGCACCACTGGCGAATCGGTGGGGCCCGAATAAGGACTCTCGGCCGAATTGCCCGACTTTCGGGCTTGGCTTTGTCGAGGCTCGGGCAGCGTCAGCAGTATGAGTGACAGAAAACGGGCAACCAGCATTATTCGCTCCGTCTTCGCCGGCTCGGCCCTGCTCGCGGTCGCAGCCTGTGGGAGCGCTGCCACCCAGTCCAGGGCCGTCGAGGCTGCGCCCGCGGGCGGCGCCATCGCCGGCCTCGCGTCACCATCGGAGATTCCGGGCGACCCCAGCCAGGAACCCGGCGGCATGGCGGGCCTCGAGAAGGCGGGCGCCGCGGCCGTCGCCGCCGTCCAGGGCTCCACGATCCTCTCGGTCCAGGCGGAGAACGACGGTCAGCTCTGGGAGATCCAGCTGGCGGGGCCCGACGGCACGGAACGCGTGATGGAGGTGGACGCGTCAGGAAAGGTGGTCTCGGAACCTCGGGTCAAGGACACCGGCGAGACAGAGAAGGGCAGGGTCATGAGCATCGCCAAGGACGCCAAGGTCACCTTCAAGGAGGCGGTGGAGAAGGTGTCCTCGGCAGTGCCAGAGGGCAAGATCACCCACCTGAGCCTGGACAGGTACAACGAGAACACTCTCGTCTGGGACGCCGATGTCGTCACCCCGGACGGCACCTGGCACGGGGTCAAGGTCGACGCCACGACCGGCGCCGTGACCAAGGAGGGTGGCTGAGCCCGCATTCGCTGCCGCGGCCTGCGGCTTCTCAGTCGCGGGTCGCTGTCGGCGGTCACGCACGACCACACCGAGGCCGGCGTGCTGGCCGCGCGAGGGGTCTTTGCCAGTAGGCAGCCGCGGTATACCAATGAGTGGGCAGGTCGCCGCTCACGCGTGAGGAGTAGGTGCGTGTCAGGCACCCGGTGGTAGCCATCGGCTGATGGCCTGCCGAGGGACAGATGCGTCGACATGCCACAGCGTCCGTACTCCGTCCCATCTCGCGCGCATGCCGGCTGCTCGCGCCGCCTGTTTGAACTCCTCCTTGTCGTGGATGGGGACTCTCACGTAGAGACGGCCGTTCACGACGTCGCCGGCTTTGATGTGGCCGTCTCCAGGTGTCGGCTGCTGCCGACTGCGCGTGGGACGTTCCATACGGGCGCGTTCGGCGATGTGGCGTACCCGCTTGCATGACACCGGATCGGTGATGCGCATCATCAGATCGGTGGGACCGAGGTTCGCCAGGAGGTTCAAGGATCCGTGCCACAGCACCGTCTCGTCGATGATGAGGACTTTCTCGTGCATGCGTTCTCGTGTGGAGATCTGACAACCGGCTGCCGTGAGCTGCTGGACGAGGCCGCTCTTTCGCGGATCGCCGGAATAGTCGCGGGTGTGGACGGTGACCTTGACCCCGGAGTTCAGGCGTGGGGTGAGGTGCTGGAGCCACGTGCGGACGGGATCCGGATCGAGGAAGGCGCAGTAGATCTCGATTGTTCGCTGAGCACGGGCGATGTCCCACATCACGGCGCGGGGCACTTCATCGGCGGGAAAGAACGCTGGTCGAGCGAGCTCGTCTTCGGGTAGCCCAGCCAGGTCTGCTGCGCTGCGGAACGGCACCAGGTCGTCTACCGACAGCCGTTGGGCATGCCGTTCCAGATGGGCGAGCATGCGGGCAGCCTCGCTGCCAGGGCTGAGTTTGGCATGGAGGAACTGCGTGTCCGCGACCACGACAAGGTGGTCCTGAGCTCGGCTCAGGGCCACGTTGAGCAGGCGGCAGGTGGACGATGAGAGTCCCACCTGATCGTAGAAATAGCCGAGCTTGTCGCCGGCCCCCGCCACGGTGTCAATGATCACGAGGGGACGCTGGCTGCCTTGGAAGCGGTGAACAGTGTCCACCAGCCCCTCGTATGTCTCGCCGAATCGGTAGGTCAGGCTTTCCTGCAGCGCTTTCACCTGGGCTCGATACGGTGCGATCACCGCCAGACGATCTGTTGGCCGCTCTCCCGCCGGCAGGCCCGTCCATCTGCGCGCCGGCAGGACTTCGTCGTACTGCAGGCCGCGAACGAGCTCATGGACGACGGCCTCGTGGACGGTGTTGGTGGTGTGCGCGCTAGGGCGATGGAGAGGGTGGGGAAGGCGGCGCGGAGTGGTGTCCACAAGAATCAACGGACTCTCGATCAAAGCCGAGGTAGGCAACCTGCTCTGGTCGCCTCGACCAGTCCGCAGCGGCGCGTCCGGATAGGCGACCGCGTTGACGACCTCACAGATCGCCGGGCGCATGCGGTACTGGGTGTCCAGGCAGACCATGCGGGGGTCGTCGCGGCGAGCCGCCCCCGTTTGGTCCACTAAGCCCGCGGTGGTGAATGGATCGCGGTCCATCCACTGTGTGGCGTGCTGCCGATCATCAGGAGACGCCTGCCGGTCTCCAGCGGATTTCGTGACTGCAGGCAGCTGACGAAAGTCGCCGGCCACGACAACGCGACGAGCGGCCAATCCCGCGGCGCACCAAGCCGAAGGAGTGTTCACCATCCCGGCCTCATCGATGACCACGACATCGATGCTGTCGAGCAGCTTGCGGGACTGCACAGCCTTGGCGACCGTGGTCCCCATCACCCTGCAGTTGCCCCGCACCATCTCAGTGGTCTTCTGCAGCTCCTGCTGGAGTGCGCTGAGCTGCTGCTGCAGCTGGTCACCAACTCGCTGAAGCGGCTCTCTCGCGGGCACATCCCGCAGTCTGCGGCGTAGGTCGGCCAACCGTGGTTCCTCAGCGGCAGCCTCGTTCGCGTGGGCCTGCTGATCGGCCAACGCGCCGCGCCGCTGCTGGTCCAGAACCGCCATCGTCTCTCGGTGTTCCCACAGAGCATGATTCAGCTGTTCCAGCTTTGCCTGCTTCTTCCTCGCGAAGAGGCCCGATGGCGCACCGATGTCGTGGACCTGTTCCTGTATCTGTCTGATGGCCGCGCCCCGGGCCTGGAGTTGTTCTTCACAGGCGAGGACCTGCCGCCCTGCCTCATCGCGCAGCGTCAACAGATCTCGTAGTCGACGCTCTACGACATCCGCCTCTCCGTGGAGCGCCAACGCCTGTTGCGCAGCCGTCAGCCGTTCCCGTGTATCGGTGATCTGCGTGGTCAGCCGGGCCGATAGCCGTGCGATGACCCGGGTGGGATTGATCTGCTCGCCGAACTTGGCGGCCAGCGACGCCAGCTCTATTTCTCCCGCCCGCTGCACCAGCCCCGCGTCGAACCCCTCCTCATCCGACAACAACTCGCAGATCCGCTCCATCGCCTGGTCCACCGCGACCTTGGTGGGCGCCACGAACAAGACCCGTAGGCCTTGCCGGAAACAGCCCTCGGCGATGCACGCGACAACATCTGTCTTGCCTGTTCCTGGTGGCCCCCAGACGAACGTGAGATCGCTGCCGAGCGCCTGCTCGATCGCCTGCCGTTGCCTGTCGTTGAGCTGGCGGTGGCGGTAGCCACGGATGAAGCGTTCAGGGGTGGGGCACCGCTCGATGCGAGGCTGTCCCCGGCCGAACAGCCAGTCCGCCGTGGTCAGGTTGACCAAGCCGTGGGGCCTCCCGGCCGTCTCCAGCCGCTCGACGAGCGTCTCCAGGCCGACCGAATCGTCCAGACGCAGTTGGGCGTTGGCGGGCTGGCGCAGGTCGGCCGTGGTGCGCACTCTGATCTTGCCGTCCGGCATGCGCGCCACTTCGGCACTCACCCATGCCTCGCGGGAGCGTTCGGGGCGGATCAGCAGCTTGTCGCCGGAGAAGATCTCCTTCCAGCTCCTGCAGAAGAACAGGTACTCCCTCTTCTCTCCGTTGTTCCCTACCACCCGTCCGCCGGTCAGGGACAACTTCTCCCCGTCACCGTCACTGCGGAGCTCGGCTGCGATTTCCAGCCGTACGGCTCGCAGCAATTCGTCGACGGGAAAGGGATTACGCCGAGAGCCTGTCATCACACTCCTTGTGGACGACGATCAACAAGGGCCGGTGCTGGGTGAGGATTTCAGGAGTGCCGCATTCGCATGAGGTTCTGCAGGAGCTCGGCCTGTTCGATGGCGTCGTCCAGGGCGTTGTGTGTGTGGGGCCTCGGGGACAGCAGGTGGGACGGCATGGTGCGCTTCGTCGAACGCACGATGGGTGTGGACGCCTTGGCCGCGTAGAGGGTCTTCATGTCCAGGCATCGGGAGTGTCCGAAGGGTGAGCCCGCGTCCGCGAACGTCATGAAATACCAGTACATCCACATCCAGTCGTAGCCCAGCGGGTAGGCCGCGAACACCGGCGATGCCTGGGCCTCGTCGGCGCGGCCGGCGATCCAGGCGGCGGCCGCGTTCATCGCGTCGCTCGGCGCCTGCCCGTCGGCGATCAACAGGGTTCTGTCCAGCCCGCTCACGGCGAGCGCCTCCGGGTCGTAGGTCTCGCTGATCGGCTGGAGTTCGGCGTAGAAGGTGTCCTTGGCCGGGTCCATCGCCTGGAAGGAGGTGCCGTCGAACGTTCCGGCGACGGCCATCCCGAAGCTCAGCATGGAGTACGGCCCCGGGATCGGCCCGTCGGCCTCCACATCGACCGAGAAGTACAAGTCGGGCTTGGCCGTCATTCTGCACGCCGTGTGCTGGGGGATTCGGATGACTGGGTCGTGACAGTGACTCCTGCCTGGGCGGCGGCAGCGATGATCTGGCGGCGCAATGCCTCGACCTCGTCGGGGGGAAGGGGATCCTTCTCGTAGGTGAGGGAGATACCCCACGTCTCATCCGAGTAGCGGTAGAGATCAAGGCGAACCCACCCCTGCTCGCGAGGACGGATTACGCGCGAGCCGAACTCCTGGTCCCATGCATCGCCGAGACGGCCATGCTTGGTCAGGCCGACTCCTTCTCTGAAGACGGGAAGCGCGCGCCCGTCCAGCTTGCTGAGTCCGATCCTCAGTTGTTCTGTCAGCGGCATCATGGCCTCCCTGGCCGGTTGATGATCCAGTCCGTTTCCCTGAAGTGGGTGGAGATGCCCACCCCGTCAACCCTCTTGTCCGCCGGTCCGCCCGACTGGAAAAGCGCCGGTGCGACCTCCCGTCCGAGTTCGTGTTCCCAGCGCTCCTTCCACTCTGTCAGCGCTGGAAAGGCCTTGGCCACGGAACTCTTGTCGATGAAGTCGTACTTGGGATGGACGAATGGCTTGCCGTCGTCGTGTCGCGCGCTGTCCCATGTCGCGCGCGCCTTGCTGACCATCGCGTCGGAGGAGAGTTGCACGTCGTAGTCGCTGAGATCCTCTGGCTCGCCGTCCGCGTCGAGCATGCCGAGTTTCGCTTTGGCGTCGAAGGGGACCCTCGAGGGGCGTTCGTCCTCTGGACGGTCGCCGACCCAGGCGTCCCATCGCGCCTTGGCCTCGGGCTGGTCGGCGACGTCCTGGTCCCTCGGGAAGTCCTTGTGCGGTCCGGAGAAGAACTGCGCGGACGAGCCCTGCAGGCGGATGTCCACCTGCGAAGGGTCGATGCCGTCCGCCGCCAGCGCCACCAGGAGGCTCCCGGTGAACTCCTTGTACTGCTCGGGGTTCATTCCCAGCGGGGCTTCGAACCGCTGCCACTGTTCGACCTGGCCGCTGTCGATGCCGAGAACGTCGAGGTCCTCCTCCCGTACGGCATAGCCGGTGTCGTCGTGTGGCCAGCCGCGGACGCGGTCTCCGGACTCGGTGTGTTCGACGGGGACGCGTCCGTCCTGGTCGATGTGCCCCGCCGCCTCGGCCGCCTGGCGTCGCGCCGCGATCGGGTCCACCGCGGAGTCGTCCTCATGCACGATGTCGGCCGACCGGTCGCCGTACGAGGAGACGTCCGGATGCTCGCCCGGCTCGGCCCGTTCTTCCCGCGCCTCATCCGCCGTGTCGCCCTCCGCACGAGGGCCGAGGCCATCTGGGTCGCGGTTCGAGGCGGCGTCCGGTTCGGCGGTTCTCCGAGGCTCGGTCGTGTCGAGCGCCTCGTAGTAGCTCTGCCGTCCACGAGCCTCGACCGGCGGGGGATGCTCATGGTGGGAGGCGCGCTGGTCGGATGCGCGTTCGCCGTGGTCGTCGGGCCCTTCCCGCAACTCGCTCACCCTGGAGCCTCCACCAGTCTCGGGGCCAGATAGTCGAGTGGCCAGCGCAGGTCGCGGAACGGCTGGAGCGCCTGTTCCAGGCGTGGCCGCCAGCGTGGCTCGAACGTCCGCGTCTCCAACACCGTCTCGATCACCGACACCTCGCCGACGCCGAACGCGATCTCGTGCGTCTTTCTCAGGTTCCGCTGGTCGTCGGCGATCCAGCGGCTGACGAGCGCGTGCTGGTCGCGAAGGCTGAGCGCGGGGATGCCCCATTCCGCCGTGCGCGGATGCGGACCGCCCTCCGGGTCGTCCCGCACCTGTGCGGCGAGCGCGTCGCCGACCAGGACCCAGCGGTACGGCCTGGCCAGCCATTGCGGCTCCTCGGCGACGCAGACGCGCCGCCCCTCCGACAACCAGGCGAGCATTCCTCGCATGATGTGGACGGCCAGGTCCGATGGGCTGATCCGGTCCGCCACGGCGGGCGTTCGGGAGGCGATCGCGGCGTCGACTGCCTGGCCGAGAGCGCAGTGGCGCGACCGGCGTTCCATCCCGCCGAGCTGGTCGCGAAGCTCCTGTTCGGGGAGGGGCAGGCCCCAGCCGGTCAGGTGACCCAGGACGCCGAGTTCCGCCCAGAGCACCAACGACGGATCCGGGCGGCGTGCCCGGCTCATCTCCCTCAGTGTGCACGCACGGGTCGCGCAGTCCGTGCCGCACGCGGAACTGCGGCGCGACACGAGCGTGTCCACGGCCACCACCAGCCCCTGCCGCTCCCCCTCACCGCTCGCGGGACGACGCGAGTCGGATGCGACCGCCGCCGGTCGTTCCTCCGGGCCGGGATGCATCTGGGTCAGCAGTGGGTAGTCGAAGCCGTCGGCGAACACCGCGGCCTGACCGGGTGGCAGTGTCACGATGTATCCAGACTGCTCCTCGGTCAGGTGCATGGTCGCCCCCACCGCCTCACGGTCGTCAGCAGCCGGAAGCCGGTGTACGATCTTGACCGCGGTGTTCTTGATGACGTCGTCGACCAATTTGGAGGGGATCTGGTCGGCGATGATCAGGCCCTCGCCGTACGCCCTGGCCTCGGCCAGCATGGACGCGAACATCTCCACCGCGTGCGCCGCGGGTCCCTGGGTGCCGCGGCGCAGCAACCGGTGTGCCTCCTCGACGACCGTCAGGTGCATCAGCCCGGCGGCCCCGCGGCGGTGGACACGGAGGTGTTCGACCAGCCGCAGCAGGATCGTTCCCATGAGGAACGACTTGCTCTGGTCGTCGCCGACGTCCTCGATCTCCAGGACGACGTTCGTGGCCAGGAGCTTGCCGATGTCGAGCGGGTGCCCGTCGTGGAGAAACCTGCCGCTGGTGCCCTGGCGCAGCGAGGACACCCGCACGCGGATGAATCCGTGGACGTTGTCGGCGATCTCCTTGCCGTAGCCGATCTCGTCGACGACCTGGTCGGCGGCGCGTTCGAGGTCGGCCAGCGTCGGATGACGCGGCGTGAGCCCGGGGGTGAGCGGCTCGCCGAGGGTGAGGTCCCAGCCGAGTTCGGTGTAGCAGCGGGTCAGCGCCGCCGCCAGCACCTGCGGGAACGGCTCGTCGGACTGGAAGGCCGCCAGGAACAGCGCCTTCACCAGATCCGCGTGGGTCTGCAGCGGGAATCCGGCCTCCGGTTCGAGCGGGTTGAGGCAGGCCGGCGCCACCTCGGTCTCGCCCGGCCGGATGGCGATCACCTCGGTTCCGGGCAACCGCTCGGCCATGGTCCGGTATTCGGCCTTCGCGGGTTCCACCACCAGCCACGGGATGCCGCTGTCGGTGGCCGCCTGTAACAGGGTGCGGATGGTGCGCGACTTGCCGCCGCCGGTGGCGCCGGTGACGAAGGCGTGCCGGTTCAGGCTGGCGGTTTCCAGCCGCAACGGCCCGGCGGGGCGCCGGTTGCCGTCCAGCACCACGCCGATCTCGAGCCCGGCGGTGCCGGCCTCGGGGGTCACGTCGAACGACGGCCGGTCGACCAGCCGCACGCCGGGGATCTCCCTGGCCGGTGGTACGGCAAGCGTCGCCACCAGCCGCGAGGAGCCCACGAACGGCGCGCCGTCCGCCAGGGTGGGGTCAAGGGCGCCTGTCTTGCCCGTGGGAACCAGCTGGTACGGCAGGCCGTCGAGGTCGGCCGAGGCGCAGACGAGCCCGGCCACCTGGGCCGCCGCGGCCGGGTCGGCGCCCGCGGCCAGGAGGTGGACGCGCCACATGCCGCTCGTGCCGCCCCGCACCAGTTCGGTGTAGCGGGTCTTGGCGCGCCGCGCCTCCATCTCGTAACGCGGCGACGACGTCCGCGCCTGCGCCCTGCGCTGGTCCTCGGCCGCCTGCTGCGTCATCGCCGCCAGTTCCTCCGCGGTGACGGGTTCGGCCAGCAGCAGCCACGCGAACGGTTCCTGCCACACCGCCAGCAGCCCGTCCTCCAGGGACGGCCGCGACGACTGTTCGCGTGGCGGGTCGTCCTCCAGCAGGAGCCCGTCGCAGATCGCCGTGACGCGGCACCAGCTGGGTAGCTGCGCCAGCCGCTCTTCGAACTCTTCGGCGCCGAGCGGGGTGGCGCCGGCGCCCGTGGGCAGGCGCAGCGCCGCCGTACCGGCATGGCGCGAGCCGGCCAGCGCCCGGCCCGCCACCAGCACGTCCACGGGGCCGCCGGCCCTCGGCCGGATCCATGCCATGGCGATCGGGCCCGCGCCCGCGTGGAACGCCGAGCTCACCGCCGCCAGTCGCTGCCGTGACCCGGCCCTTCCGCTGCCGTCCACGTCACCGGGCCGGGGCACCTCGTGGACGGCGAAGGCGGGGAGCGCGGTCAAGGCGATCACGACCTTGAATCGTCACCCACGCATCCGGATGCGTCAAGGGTTTGTCACGTAGTGCAGTCAGTTTCATGATTGCCTGGTGACCTGAGCTCTCCCCTTCAGCCTGGGAGCGTCCGTATGACTGATCGGTTACCTGTGTCCCAGGGGCGCCTGTTCACCCCCGGCAGGCGGCTCGGCTGGGTGTTTCGCGATCCGCACTCACTGTCTCGCCCCTTCAGCGAACCAGAGCCGCGTCCGCGACCTCTTCCCGACCACGTCCTCGCCCAAGCCCACCACGCGCACGCCGCCCAGCGCCTTCAGCGCCGCCGTGCATGGACGGTCTTCGGCACGATGTCGGTGGCGCTGCTGGCGATGGCCGGATGCACGCGAGTGCTCGGCAGCGCCTATTCGGCCGGCGCCGCGCTCTCCCTCGTCGTCCTGAGCGTGCTCGCCGCCACGCCCGGTGTGGTCATGGCCGCGGTCGCCGGCCACCGCAGGACCGTCGCCGACCACGCTCTCGCCCGGGCACGGCAGTTCACCGAGCAGGAGCACCGGCTCGCCCACACGGCGTGGCTGGAACGACGGGCCGCGCACGAGCGGGCGCAGCGGGCCGCCGTCGCCGAGGCGCTGGAGTGGGGGTCGGCCCACGCGCCCAGCTCCGCCCGCCGGCTGGACGTGATCGGCGGCAGCCTGTGGGGCTGGGAGGCGCTCCTCACCGTGCACGGCGCCTCGATGCTTTCCAGCCAACCCGTCCTGGTGATCGACCTGTCCCGCGAGGTCGTCTGCCGCGAGCTCGCCACGCTCGCCGCCGCGGCGGGTCGCACCGTGCACGCCGAGGTGCTGCCGGCGCAGCTGGCCGGCTCGGTCCTGGGTGCGGGCCTGTCGTCCTGGGTGCGGGCCTGTCGGCCGCCCAGCTGGTCGACGCGCTCGTGGAGTCGATGTACGGCGGCGAGCGGCCCGCGGCGCGCGCGGACCGGAGCCTGGACCACCGCCTGCTGAGCACGCTGGCCGGGGCGCTGGGTGAGCGGGTCACTGTGGCCGGGCTGGTCGCGGGTGTGCGGGTGCTGCTCGGCCAGGACGACGGGGCCGGTCGTCTTACGGCCGAGGAGCACGATCACATCGCGGCCGAGCTCTTCTCCGACACCTACCTCGAGCAGGCGCACCAGGCGCTCGCCAGGATCGAGTCCTACCTGCATCCCCTGAGGGAGCTCGGCGCCGGACGTCCTGCGCGAGCGGACGGCGTGGCGCTGACCTGTGTGGCGCTCGAGGAGGCCGGGCGCAATCCGGGTGGCGAGCTGCTCACCGACCTGATCGTCCAATGGCTGACCCACTACGTCGGGGCCGCCGGCGCGCATCCGCCCGCGGTGATCGTCGTCGGGGCCGACGAGCTGTCCCGCGCGCATCTGGAGCGACTGTCGGACGCCTGCGAACGCCGCCGGGTGCCGCTCACCGTGCTGTTCCGGCACCTGCGGGAGTCCTCGCTGCAGCTGGTCGGCGGCGGGGCCGTCGCGTTCATGCGGCTCGGCAACCATCAGGAGGCCGTCCAGGCGGCCGACTTCATCGGCCGCCGGCACACCTTCGTCCTGTCCGGGATGACCCGTACGGTGGGCGGCAGCCAGACGCACACCGCCACCGACACCTTCGGTCAGTCCGCTACCAGGGGGACGAGCACCTCGCGCGGCCACACCGAGTCGTCCACCGGGAACGGCACGCCGTTCGGCGGGATCGTCAGCCTCAGCCGCGGCTTCAGCAGCTCGACGGGCACCAGCCAGTCGACGACCCGGAACTGGTCGAGCGCGCGGGCGTTCGCCGACGGCGCCTCGTGGAGCGACGCGAGCTCCACCCAGCGGGTCTACGAGTACGCGGTCGAGCCGACGGCGTTGCAGCATCTGCCCGACTACGCGGTCCTGCTGGCGGAGGTGGCGGCTGGGCAGGGGGTGCGGGTCACGCCTGCCGATTGCAACCCGGCGATCGTCACGTTGCCACGGGTCAGCACCGAGCCGCTGCCCGTCACTACTTAGGGCGATTTTTCGGGATCTTCACATCTCGTTCACGTAGATACATAACATGTATGCATTCAGGCGATCGACCCCATCGCAGCGGAGGCACCCCCATGCCACCAGACCCTCCAGGTCCGTCGAAGCCGTGGTACGCGTGGAGCGAGGATCCCGAGCTGTCAGCCGACTGGCCGGCTCCCCGGGCGGACGTCGAGGTGGACCACACCCGGCTCAAGACGATCGGCACCGCGATGTGGACCGACCTCGGCGCCGGACGGAACCCCGACCCCGGAGCGGACACGTGGGAGGGGCTCCCTTCCCGCTTCAGCGGGCTCCTGCTGGACGACTTCACCGACTGGGCCTGGTGGGGTTCGATGCAGGCCGTCAGAACGGTCCTCATCACCGTCGACGACGCGCTCAAGCGGGGCGCCGTGGCCGTTCACCGCAGCTACGCCGACCTCGGCGGCCTGCTGTACGCCTCCGGCGACAACTACGACCGGGCCGTGGAGCAGCGCCCGCTGCTGGACAACTCGATCAACGGCATGGGGCTCCGGCACGACGTGGTCGACACCAAGCAGCCGTGGGAGGACGAGGACGTCTCGCCGTACAACGCGTCCAGCGTCAAGGAGTGTCTCGATTCCGTCGATCCGCTACGGCTGGCCGCGCAGGGCACGCTCTGCTCGGACCTGGCGATGTGGTTCGCCGAGCTCCAGGGCGACCTCGAGGGGCGGGCCCGCGAGCTGGCCAACGCGTGGCGCGGTCACACCTCCGAGCTCGCGCTCGAAGGGATGCGCAAGGTGCACGCGACCTGCCGGGCGCTGGCCCATGTGAGCGGGCAGACCGGCGAGACGATGAGCTGGCTGGCCGGGGTGCTCCTGCAGTACCAGTTGAACTTCGAGAGCGTCCTCGATCCCGACGGGCAGGAGGACGGCGCCGAGCAGGGGGACGGCGACGGCTGGGCTCGGTCGATGGGAGCCGGGGCGCACGAGCGGGCACGTGACTACCTGCGGGATCTGAACGTCCAGCTGGCCGTCGCGCACGGCATGCTGCCCGACCAGGTCGAGACCCTGCTGCCAGGGGTCGTCGTCGCCGCCGGTGCGAGGGCGCCGCGCAGGCAGCGGGAGCGCGGGGGCGAGCACGTCCTGGGGAGCGGGGGTGGCGGGCGGGAGGCGGGCGGCTTCCCCGGCTACCCCGGCTACCTGGTGCCGCCGATCGCGCCCATGGCGGGTGGCGGTGGTGGAAGCGCGGGCACGGGAGGATCCCCGTCGCGTGGCCAGAGGCGGCTGCCGCCGAGCTCGTTCGCCGGCGAGACGAGGGTGCACGCGTATGAGCCGGAGCGGGACCGGGTGCGACGCGCACGGCCCCTGCCGGAGCCGCGCGAACAACGGCAGGCGGAAGATCGCCGGCCCGGCGCGGATCGGTCCGGCACGACCCGGCCCGGCGTGGACCGGCCCGGCACGACCCGGCCCGGCGTGGACCGGCCCGGCACGACCCGGCCCGGCGTGGACCGGCCCGGCGTGGACCGGCCCGGCGCGGATCGGCCCGACGGGGATCGGTCCGGCGGCGCCGACCAGGCGGGGAAGGGCGACCGTGAGGGTGCCGACCGCCTCAAGAGGGCGTCCAGCCAACCGGAGGGCGACTCGGCCGAGCAGTTCGTCGACACCGCGGAGGAGCCGCGCCCAGACCAGGTCGTCGACGTGAGGGAGGAGCCCTGGCCGGGCCGGAGTCTCGACACGACGGAAGAGCCCTGGCCGGGCCGGAGTCTCGACACGACACAAGAATCCGGCCCGGGCCAGAGTCTCGACATGATGCACGAGTCCCGGCCAGGCCAGGGTTTCGGCACGGCGCACGAGTCCCGTCCAGACCAGGAGAGCACGGCGAACGGGACGCACGACACCCGACCGGGCCAGGAAACCGACGTGGCCCACTCGCCCGCCGGCCGGGGGCCGGGTCAGGGGGATGACAGGAGAAACTCGCCGTGGGACCCCCGCCCAGGCGGCCGGCAGGACGATCCGGCGGACGCACCAGGTGAGAGGTCCTACCCGGCCCCGGAGGCTCGCGTGGGCGGGGACGGGGCTGCCGGTCCGCGCCCGGATCTGAACGACGAGGACCGGCCAGACGACGTGCTCAGGGGTGGGCGGTGAAGCGGCCGAAGCTGCCCTGGTGGTACAGGAGCGGACGGCCCCGGTGGTGGATGTCCGCCTCCGCCACCAGGCCGACGACCAGGATGTGGTCGCCCACGTCCACCCTCTCGTACGGCAGGCAGATCAGGTGCGCGGACACGTCCGCGAGCAGGGGCGCGCCGAGTTCGCCCGGCCGCCATCGGGTGGGTTCGGCGAACCGGTCGATGCCTTTGCGGGCGAACCGGGTGGCCAGTTCGGCCTGGTCGCTGGTGAGCACGTTGACCGCGAAGTGGTCGGCGGTGGCCAGCCACGGCCAGGTGGCGGAGGCTCGGTCGACGTAGAAGGAGACCAGGGGCGGGTCGAGGCTCACCGACGTGAAGGAGGTGGCCGTCAGCCCGACCGGCACTCCCCCGTTCTGCGCGGTGATCACGACGACACCGGAGGCGTGGACAGCCAGGGCCCTCCTGAACCGGTCGGCGTCCACGGCGCGCTCGGGCATCGTGTCGGTCATGAGCCCACCACCCCATCGAGCTCGTGGTCGGGCACCGCGCGGGCCGTGAGACCGCCGCCGTGGCCGAGCACGACACGGGCCACAAAACCACCGCCGTGGCCGAGCACGACACGGGCCACAAAACCACCGCCGTGGCCGAGCACGACACGGGCCACAAAACCACCACCGTGGCCGAGCACGACACGGGCCACGAGACCACCACCGTAGCCGGGCATGGCGCGGGCCACGAGACCACCACCGTGGTCGAACAGGGTCCCGGTCATGAGGTCACCACCACGTCCAGTTCGCGTTCGGGTGCTGCCGCGTACCGGGACGGCGGTCTGGCAAGCCCGTAGTTCTCCCGCAGTGTCCGCCCCTCGTACTCGGTCCTGAACAGCCCGCGGTCCCTGAGCTCGGGCACCACGTGGTCGACGAAGTCCTCGAGTCCTCCGGGCAGGATCGGCGGCATGATGTTGAAGCCGTCCGCGGCGCCGTACTCGAACCATTCCTGCAGTTCGTCGGCGATCTGCTCGGGTGTGCCCGCGATCACGCGGTGGCCGCGCCCGCCGGCGAGGCGGGACAGTAGCGCGCGTACGGTGAGCTGCTCGCGCCTGGCCAGGTCGACGACGAGTTTGCGGCGGCTCTGCGCTCCTTCGGTGTCGACGCCGACGTCGGGGAGCGGCTTGTCGAGGGCGTCCTCGTCGAGGTCGACGCCGATGAGGGTGGACAGCTGGACCAGCCCGTAGGCGGGGATGAGCAGGTCGTCGAGTTCTTTCTCCAGGCGCCGCGCCTCCTCCTCGGTGGAGCCGATGATCGGGGAGATGCCGGGCAGGATCAGCAGTTCCTCCTGGCGCCTGCCGTGGGCGCGCAGGCGGTTCCTGAGGTCGATGGAGAACGCGCGCGCCTCGCCCAGGGTCTGCTGGGCGGTGAAGACGGCTTCGGCGTGGCGGGCGGCGAAGTCCTTGCCGTCCTCGGACGAGCCGGCCTGGACCAGCAGCGGCCGGCCCTGGGGGGCGCGGGAGGTGTTGAGCGGTCCGCGGACGCTGAAGTGGGGGCCGGCGTGCTCGATCGGGTGGATCTTCCCGAGGTCGGCGTAGGTGCCGCCGGCGCGGTCGCCGAGGACGGCGTCGTCCTCCCAGCTGTCCCAGAGCTTGCCGACGACCTCGAGGAACTCGGTGGCCCTGGCGTAGCGTTCGGCGTGCGGCGGCCGTTCGACGCCGAAGTTGTGCGCTTCTGCCTCGCCGGCGGAGGTGACGATGTTCCAGCCGGCCCGGCCGCCGCTGATGTGGTCGAGCGAGGCGAACTTGCGGGCCACGTGGAAGGGCTCGTTGTACGTCGTGGACACGGTGGCGATCAGCCCGATGTGCTCGGTGACGACGGCCAGCGCCGACAGCAGCGTCAGCGGTTCGAGGCCGCCGAGCGCGTTGTGCTTCACGTTGCCCCACAGGGCCAGGCCGTCGGCGAGGAAGACCGAGTCGAGGGTGCCGCGCTCGGCGGTCCTGGCCAGGTTCTGGTAGTGGCGGACGTCGGTCAGCCTGGACGGCTCGACGCTGGGGTGCCGCCATGCGGCCTCGTGATGGCCGACGCCCATGAGGAAGGCGTTGAGGCGCAGCTTTCTCGTCGTGTGATTTCTCGTCATGTGGTCCTCCAGGTCGAGAAGCGGCGCTCCACGCTGACCAGGAGCTGGTTGAACAGCAGGCCGATGGCGGAGATCGTGATGATGCCGGCGTACATGTCGTGGATGCGGAAGCTGGATTGGGAGGCCTGGATGAGGTAGCCGAGCCCGGCCTTGGCGCCGACCATCTCGGCGAAGAGCAGGACGAGGATGGAGTACGCGCCCGCCAGCCGTACGCCGGTGAAGACGGTGGGGACGGCGGCGGGCAGGATCACTTTCTGGAACAGCCGGAACGGGCCGAGGCCCATGGATCGCGCGGACTTGACGAGCAGGGGTTCGACGGTCTTCACGCCGCTGATCGTGTTGAGCAGGATGGGCCAGGAGCAGGCGTAGAGGACGAATGTGATCTTGGTGGTCTCGCCGATGCCGAGGATCAGCGTGAACACCGGCAGCAGGGCGACGGCCGAGGTGTTGCGGAACAGTTCGAGCAGGGGGCTGAGGAAGGCCGCCACGGGCCGGTACCAGCCGATGGCCAGGCCGAGCGGGATGGCCAGGGCGATGGCGAGGGCGAATCCGGCGAAGGAGCGCAGCAGCGAGGCGCCGAGGTGCTCGCCGAGCTGGCCGGAGAGCAGCAGCTCGTACCAGGCCGCCAGGTTCTCCGACAGCGGTGGCACGAACACCCGGTCGACGACGCCTGCCCTCGGCAGCGCCTCCCAGAGGGCGAGCAGCAGGACGATCGCGGCCGAGCGCTCGACGGCCGTCGACAGCCGCCCGGTCCTGGGCTTCCTCTGGGCGCCGGCGTCGGAAGGGCCGTGCCACCGCGCCTGGGCGGGCCGGCCGGAAAGGGCGACCGGCGAGGTCAGCTCAGCCAACGGAGCCCACCTCCTCGCGGCGTGCGGCGGCGACCTCGTCGCGCAGCAGGGTCCAGATGTGGTGGCGGTAGTCGCCGAAGCGCGCCTCGGCGCGCAGGTCGCCCTCGCGGGAGCCGAACTCGACGGCGAGCGTCTCCTTGATGCGGCCGGGCCGGGAGGTCATCACGGCCACGCGCTGGCCGAGGTAGACGGCCTCGTCGATCCCGTGCGTGATGAAGACGATCGTCTTGCCGGTCTTCTGCCAGATGTGCAGCAGCTCCTCCTGGAGCGACTCGCGGGTCTGGGCGTCGAGCGCGGCGAACGGCTCGTCCATCAGCAGGACGTCGGGGTCGAAGGCGAGGCTGCGGGCGATGGCGACGCGCTGGCGCATGCCGCCGGACAGTTCGTGCGGGTAGCGGTCCTCGAACCCGGCCAGCCCGACCAGGTCCAGGTAGTGCCTGGCCCGCTCGGCGCGCTCCTTCTTCGGCACGGCCTTGGCCTCCAGGCCGAACTCGACGTTGCCGGTGGCCGTGCGCCAGGGGAAGAGCGCGTACTGCTGGAAGACGATGCCCCTGTCGAGCCCGGGGCCGGTGACGGGGACGCCGTCGATGAGGATCTGTCCCGAGGTCGGCGGGGTCAGGCCGGCGATGAGGTCGAGCAGCGTGGACTTGCCGCAGCCGCTCGGCCCCACGAGCGTGAGGAACTCGCCGGCGCGGATGTCGAGGTCGATGCTCTCCAGCGCGGTGAACGGCCGGTCGGCGCCTCTGACGTCGAACACCTTGCCCACGTCGCGGATGACGATCTTCATGAGGCGCTCCCGCCGGCGTAGGGGTTGTAGGCGTTGGTGAACAGCTCGGACAGCTTGACCTGGCCGGGCTGGATCTCGCCCTCGCGCTCCAGCCAGTCGATCCAGGTCTGGAACTCCTTGTCGGCGATCACGCCGCCGGCGCCCGCGATGCCGGAGCTCTTCCAGAACGTCACGGCGGTGGCGTCCTCGCTGCGCCCGCGCCTGGCGATGATCTTCTGGAAGGTGGCGACCACCTCCTGACGGGGGTGGGTCTGCGTCCAGCGCACGGCCTTGGCGAACGCCTCGACGAAGGTCCTGGTGGTGCGGGGGTTGGCGGCGATGAAGTCCTCGCGCAGGACGACGGCGCCTGCGGTGAACGGGCCGAACAGGCCGACGTCGGTGAACAGCGGGCGCAGCCCGCCGCGCTGCAGCGCCTTGTCCTTGAGGATCCCGCCGAGGGTGCCGACGTCGAGCTGACCCTGGCGGATGGCCTGCTCGGTGTTGACGGGCGGGATGACGACGAGCTCGACCTGCTTGATCTCCTCGGGGGTCAGCCCCTCGCGCTTGAGGTACTCCTTGATGACCGCTTCGTGGTGCGCGCCGAGGGTGTTGACGCCGATCTTCCTGCCGATCAGGTCGCGGGCGGTCCTGATGGGGCTGTCGTCCTTCACGTAGTAGCCGTTGAAGCTCCGCTCGTCGGAGCCGTAGTAGCCGATGACCGCCTTGATCGGCGCCTTGGCCGCCTTGAGCTTGATGATCGCGCCGTTGAAGGCGCCGCCGATGTCGGTCTGGCCGGTCGCGACCGACTGGATGTCCTGGGGGCCGCTGGTGGTGTTGCCGACCCAGGTGAGCTTGATGTCGCCGAGGTAGCCGAGTTCCTGGGCGAGTTCGGGGAAGGTGACGGCGCCGTCGCTGCCCTGGTAGCGCAGTTCGGTCGTCTCGGCGCCGCTGCCGGTGGCCGAGCCTTCGGCCGTCGCGCAGGCGGCCATCGTCGCAAGGGCCAGCGCGTACGGCAGGGCGTGTCTGATCTTGATCAAGGGAGTGTCCTCACGAGAGCACGGCGGCCCGCGGCGGGGCGGGCACGCCAGGGGAGTGTTCGTCGGTGGGTCGCGCGGGCGCCTTCGGCCACGCGGGAGGGAACGGCGCGCGATCAGCACGCGTGATCGGCACGCGTGATCGGCACGCGTGATCGGCACGCGTGACCGGCACGCGTGACCGGCTCCGTGATCAGCGACACTGCGCGCTGGCGACGTGGCCGTGGTCCACGTGCGGGCGCGTGGTCAGGTAGGGACCCTGCCTCATACCGGCGAACCTACGCGCTCGCGGGCGCAAAGTAAATATTTCCTACTGGTTTTACATGGATAATTACCTATTGACCTTGTAGGGATATCGGAGATGCTGGGACCATGGCACTCTGGACCCCCGACCCCACCTTCTACCCCTCGCCCCGAGACGCCGCCGCCGCGCCGGCCGAACGCCTGGCCTACGTCGCCGCCTTCGACCGCAGCGCCGAACGGCCCGACGCGATCGCCGTGCTCGACACCGACCCCTCCTCCTCGCGCTACGGGCGCGTGGTGGGCTGGACCGACCTGCCGTACACGGGTGACGAACTGCACCACTTCGGGTGGAACGCCTGCAGCAGCGCGCTGTGCCCCTACGCGCCGCACCCGCACGTGGAGCGGCGCTACCTGGTCGTGCCGGGGCTGCGTTCCTCACGCATCTACATCCTGGACACCAAGGACCGGATCAGCCCCGAGATCGTCAAGGTCATCGAGCCGGAGGAACTGGCCGCACGGGCGGGCTACTCCCGCCCGCACACCGTGCACTGCGGGCCCGACGGCCTCTACGTCTCCGCGCTCGGCGGGGCGAACGGCGAGGAGGGCCCCGGCGGGATCGCCATCCTCGACCACCAGTCCTTCGAGGTACTCGGCCGCTGGGAGGTCGACAGGGGGCCGCAGTACCTCGCCTACGACTTCTGGTGGCACATCAACCACGACGTGCTGGTCACCTCGGAGTGGGGCACGCCGTCGATGATCGAGGGCGGGGTCGTCGGCGAGCTGCTGCTCGGCCGGAAGTACGGTCACCGGCTGCACTTCTGGGACCTGCGCAGGCGCCGGCACGTCCAGGAGGTCGACCTCGGCGACCAGTACCAGATGCCGCTGGAGCTGCGGCCCGCCCACGACCCGACCAGGACCTACGGCTTCGTCGGCGTCGTCACCAGCGTCGAGGACCTGTCGGCCTCGGTCTGGACGTGGTTCCACGAGGACGGCCGCTGGCAGGTGCGCAAGGTCATCGACATCCCCGCCGAGCCGGCCGACCCCGCCCTGCTGCCCGACGTGCTCAAGCCGTTCGGGGCGGTGCCGCCGCTGGTCACCGACATCGACCTGGCGGTCGACGACCAGCGGCTCTACGTCTCCTGCTGGGGGACGGGCGAGATCAAGCAGTACGACGTCGCCGATCCGTTCAAGCCGGTCGAGCTGGGCTCGCTGCGCATCGGCGGGATCGTCGGCAACCGCGCCCACCCGGCCGCGCCCGGCGAGCCGCTGCGCGGCGGCCCGCAGATGGTGGAGGTCAGCAGGGACGGCAGCCGCCTCTACGTGACCAACTCCCTGTACGGCGCGTGGGACGACCAGTTCTACCCCGAGGGCGTGGGCGCCTGGCTGGCGAAGATCGACACGGGGTCCTTCACCTTCGACGAGCGCTTCTTCCCGCACGGCGACGACTTCCGCGGCCTGCGCCCGCACCAGGTCAGACTGCAGGGCGGCGACGCCTCCTCCGACTCCTACTGCTATCCGTGACGGTCACGGCGGCGCTCCTGCTGGGCGCCTTCCACGGTCTGAACCCCGCGATGGGCTGGCTGTTCGCCGTCGCCCGCGGCCTGCAGGAGCGCAGCAGGAGCCGGCTGCTGGCCGCGCTTCCCGCGATCGCGGCGGGCCACCTGGCCGCGGTGGCGTTGGTCGGCCTGGTCGTCGCGGTCACGGGTTCGCTGGTCACCGGCACGGTGCTGTCGGTGGCGGGTGGCGTGGTGCTCGTCGGCTACGGCCTGTGGCTGCTGCTGTCCAGGCGGCACTTCCGCTGGGTGGGGATGCGCCTGTCGCTCCTCCAGCTGGCGGGCTGGTCGTTCCTGATGTCCTCGGCCCACGGCGCCGGGCTGATGCTGATCCCGCTCTTCACCGGCCTCCAGGGGGAGCACGCGGGACACGGCTCTCACGCGCTCGCCGGGGGCCTGGGCGTGGCCGCGCTCCACACGGTGGCGATGTTCGCCGTCGCGGGAGCGGTCGCGCTGCTCGTCTTCGAGGTGGTCGGGCTGACCGTGCTGCGCAGGGCCTGGTTCAACGTCGACAAGGTGTGGGCCGTCGCCCTGGTGGGCGCGGGGGTGCTCACCCTGGCGCAGGCGTAGGGAGGATCCGTCGTGAGCCTGCCGGACTTCCTCGTCGTCGGCGGCCCCGAGGTGGGGCCGCGTCGCCGTCCCGCACGCCAGGCTCATCGTGGGCCTGCGCGACCCCGTCGAGCGGGCCCGCTCAGCGCAGCTCGGTGAGCAGTTCGTGGGAGCCGTCGGGCCTGGTGAACTCGTAGTACACGCGGGTGCGCCCGTCCGGCAGGTCGACCAGGTCGAGGTAACGCAGGCCGCCGCCCGCGTGCGGGGAGGCGGCGACCGGCGGGGTGCCGACGGGGCGCAGGTCGGCCGGGTCGCCGCCCTCGGCGATGCCCGTCCGCTCCTCGTGGTTCTGCGCCGCGCTCGCCCGCCCGTCGTAGAAGGCCTGGACGAGGCCGCCGGTGAAGCGCACGGCGCTGAAGCCCGTCACCGGCCGCCGCGCTGGGCGCGCCCGCCCAGTGCCCCTCCCCTGCGACGGGGGGCGTCGCCACGACCACCGCGCGGTCGGGAGCGGGAACCAGCGCCCCGATACGGCGCGCGTCCTCATTGATCGACATGTGCTCGACGGCAGGCCCCGACACGGGGTTCGGCATGGCCTTTCACCTTCTCTTGGCTGGTGAGCAAGGTTTCATGTATTCCCTATTGACTTCATGGGGAATATCGCCGAGTGTCAAGGGTGTGATCCACCGCGAGCCTCTCGTCGCTCGCCTCACGAGAAGGGTCCTCCACGGGCGGGGCGTTGGGAGGCGCCCCGCCCCCTTCCCCCCGGCGTACCCCGCCTCCCCTGGCACCCGCCTTCCCGGCGCGCGCCTGCCCTCCCCGGCACACCCCCCACAGAAAGGCGCATCCCATGAGCGAGCACGAGACGCGGACCGACGGCGACAGCCGTGCCGCCCTCAACGAGGACTGGGCCGCCACGATCGTCGGCCTCGCCCTCCTCCTGCTGGTCATCACCGGAGTGATCCCGGCAGGGCTGATCCCGTGATGAGCACCACCCGCCTCCCCTCCCCGGCCACCGCCACCTGGGTGTGGCCCGCCGCGGGCGTGCTGACCGTGCTGGTCCTCGCCGCCGCGACCAGGTTCCTGGAGCGGAACGTCCCCGTGTGGTGGTCGGGCTCCGACCTGGCCAAGGCCGTCGAGTACCCCGTCTACGCCATCGCCCTCGGCCTGCTCGGCAACGTGGTCCTGACCGCCACCGGGCTCAGGGACCGTCTGGCGGGCGGCTTCCGCACCGAGTTCTTCATCAAGACGGGCCTCGTCCTGCTCGGCGCCTCGATCAACCTGAAGGTGGTCGTCACTGCCGCCGGGCCCGCCGTCGTCCAGGGGATCGCGCTCATCGGCACGGTGTTCCTGTTCACCTGGTGGCTGGGCGGCAGGCTGGGCCTGGACGACAAGCTGCGCGCCCTGCTGTCGGCCGCCGTGTCGATCTGCGGTGTCAGCGCCGCCATCGCCGCGGCGGGAGCCGTCCAGGCCAGGCGGGAGCAGCTGGCCTACAGCGCGAGCCTGGTGATCGCCTTCGCGCTGCCGTCGATCTTCATCCTGCCCGGACTGGCCACGACGCTCGGGCTGAGCCCCGCGGTGGCGGGGGCCTGGATCGGCGGCAACATCGACACCACCGCGGCGGTGACGGCCGCGGGCGCCCTCGTCGGCGAGGACGCCCTGGCGGTCGCCACCATCGTGAAGGTCACGCAGAACGCCCTCATCGGCGTGGTGGTCGTGGCCCTGACCGCGTGGTTCGCCTTCCGCGTCGAACGCCGGCCCGACGCCGAGCGCCCCGGCGCCATCGAGTTGTGGCGCCGCTTCCCCAAGTTCGTGCTGGGGTTCGTGGCCGCCTCGGTCATCGCCACCTGGTACCTCGCCACCGTCCCCGCCGCCGCGGGCAAGGAGGTCGTCGGGGTGGCCAACGACCTGCGGGTGTGGTTCCTCATCCTCGCCTTCGTGAGCATCGGGCTGGAGTTCCGCGTGGCCTCGCTGCGGGAGGCGGGATGGCGTCCGGTCGGCGTGTTCGCCGCGGCCACCGTGGTGAACGTGCTGGTCGCGCTGGGACTCGCGGTCCTGCTGTTCAGCGGCTTCAGCGCCGGCGCGTAGGAGGGCATCGCCGGAGGCGCGTTGACAAATACGAGCGAAGACTTGTATTAATCCAAACACGAGTAATTCGTCGTGTTTGGAGTGAGTCGTGGGTGCATTCCTCGTCCGCCGGCGCCGCCTCGTCATGCTGCTGTCCCTGCTGGCCACGCTGGTCATGGGCGCGCTGGGGGCGGGGACGGTGAACGCGCTGTCGCTCGCCAGGTTCGAGGCGCCGGGATCGGAGTCCGACCGGGCGGGAGCCGAGCTGGCCGAGCGGTTCGGCACCGGCAGCGTCGACCTGATCCTGCTCGTCACGGCCGCGACCGGCACCGTGGACGACCCGGCCGTGGCGGCGGCGGGACGGGAGCTGACCAGACGGGTGGCCGCCTTCGACGGGGTGGCGGAGGCGGCCTCCTACTGGACCAGAGGCAACCCCGCCACACTGCGCAGCGAGGACGGCACGCGGGCGCTGGTCGTGGCGCGCATCCCCGGCGACGCGGACGTGGTCCGCTCGCGGATCCTGCCCGCGCTGGTGCCCGAGGTCACCAAGGGCGACGCGGTCGTCTCGGTGCGCGCGGGCGGCGGCGAGGAGGTGTTCAGGCAGACGGTCCCGCAGGCCAGGCAGGACTTCCTGCGCGCCGAGATGATCATTTTTCCGCTGGTCTTCGCGCTGCTCTGGCTCTACTCCCGCAGGGTGCTCGGGGCGGTGCTGCCGATCATGGTCGGCGTCTTCGCGATGGTGACGACGCTGGCGCTGCTGCGCGTCGTGCTGCTCTTCGCCGACGTCTCGACGTTCGCGCTGAACATCACGCTGGCCATGGGCCTGGCGCTGGGCATCGACTACTCGCTGTTCGTCATGGCCCGCTTCCGCGAGGAGGTACGGCAGGGCCGCGCCCCGCACGACGCCGTCGTGGCCGCCGTCGCCCGTGCGGGCCGTACGGTGGTCTTCAGCGGGACGACGGTCGCCGCCTCGCTGGCGGTGCTGCTGGCTCTGCCGTTCGGCTTCCTGCGCTCCTTCGCCTACGCGGGGATCGCCGTGGTGATCGGCGGCGTCGTGGGCGCCGTGGTGGTGCTGCCGGCCGTCCTGGCGGCCGTGGGACCGCGGGTGATCCCGCGGCGCGACCGGGACGAGCGGGCCGTGGGCTTCTGGCACGCGGTCGCGACGCGGGTGATGCGCAGGCCCCTCCGGTACGGCGGCGCCGCCACGCTGGCGCTGCTCGTGCTCGGCACGCCGTTCCTGGGGCTGGACTTCGGCGTGGCCGACGACCGGATCCTGCCGCCGAGCGCGCCCGCCCGGCAGACGCAGGAGATCATCAGGGCCGAGTTCCCCGCCGAGGAGACCGACGCGCTCCAGGTGGTGTCCACCGGCCAGGCCACGGGCGTCACGGCGTACGCCGCCGCGCTGTCGCGCCTCGACGGCGTCGCGCAGGTCGACTCCGCGGCCGGCTCCTACGTCAGGGGCGCGCGGGCCGGCGACGGCGACCCCGCCAGGTTCCGCGGCGGAGAGGGGACCTGGCTGTCGGTCGTGCCCACCGCCGCCCAGATGGAGGGCGATCCGATCGAGCTGGTCTCGCGGGTACGCGCGGCGCCCGCGCCGTTCGAGGTGCTGGTCGGCGGCTACACGGCCGAACTCGCCGACTACCGCGCCTCGGTGGTGGACCGGCTGCCGCCGCTGATCGGGCTGATGTTCGCGGTCACCTTCGTGATCCTGTTCCTCATGACGGGCAGCGTGCTGATCCCGCTGAAGGCGACCGTGCTGAACCTGCTGAGCATGGCGGTGATGTTCGGCGCGCTCGTCTGGGTCTACCAGGACGGCCACCTGTCGGGGCTGCTCGGGTTCACCCCGACGGGAAGCATCGACCCGAGCATCCCGATCCTGATGTTCTGCATCGCCTACGGGCTGTCCATGGACTACGAGGTCTTCCTGATCGAGCGGATCAGGGAGGAGTACGCCAGGACCGGCGACACCGTCACCGCGGTCGCCCATGGCCTGCAGCGCGGCGCGCCCCTCATCACCGCCGCCGGGGCCATCCTCGCGCTGTCGTTCGCCGCCTACGCGACGGCCAGGGTGGTGTTCGTGCAGATGCTGGGGGTCGGCATGGCGGTGGCGATCCTCGTGGACGCCACCGTCATCAGGGCCGTCATGGTGCCCGCGTTCATGCGGCTGGCCGGGGCGGCCAACTGGTGGGCGCCCCGGCCGTTGCGCCGCCTGCACGCTCGGGTCACGCGGCCTCGAGCCAGATCGGACGCCAGTCGGGCAGCTCGTGGTAGCGGCGCAGCTCCGCCAGACCCGACAGCCAGCCGCCCCACGCCGCGTGCGGCGGACGGGCCGCGTCGAAGCCCGACTGGACGAACGTGAGCCTGGTCCTGCCGTCCGACTCCGCCAGCTCCCAGCTGGAGATGCCGGCCGATCCCCAGTCGACCGACATCGCGCGGCCCTCGACCAGGTCGACGACCTTGGCGGGGTCGGGGTTGTCGAAGCCGCCCATGGCCCAGCGGCCGCCGACGAACGGCTCGATCTCGATGGGGTAGCCGAACCAGCGGGTCGCCTCCGCGCCGTCGGTCAGCGAGCGGTAGACGTCGGACATGGGCGCGTCGATGACGACCTCCTCCCGCATGACGGCCGAGGTGTAGTCGATCTTGGGGGTGAGCTCGCGGCCCTCCACGTGGTCGACGAGGTTGGCCAGCGACAGCGCCCAGTACGTCTGCAGGGCGCCCCTGATGCTGGCTCCCGTGATCACGTCCTGGAAGTCGAAGTGGCTCTGCCTGAGAGTGACGATCGTCGTGTCGTCGCCCTCCTCCTCGAGGGAGATCTCGGTGGTGGTGGCCTCGCCGTCGAGCGTCCACTCCAGGGTCAGGGAGCGGTCGTCGGCGCGCAGCACCCGCTGGTGCGGCGCGTCGCCCTCGGGGGTGTGGCGGCCCCAGAACTCGAAGCGGTGGGGCAGGTCGGCCTCGGCGTGCTCGGCCAGCCACGTGCGCAGCGACGCGGGGTCGGTCAGCGCGTGCCACACCTGCTTGGCCGGGGCGGCGACGCGGACGCGCAGGGTCATCGGCTCAGTCATGTGTCTCTCCCTTGGGGTAGCAGGCCACGGCCAGCTTGAAGGCGTCGCCCTCGGCGCCGCCGTATCGGGTGAAGAGGTCCTGCAGGGCGTCGCGCAGGTCGTTCATGAACTCCTGGCGCCGCTCGGGCGGCACCCTGATCTCCCCCGAGACGCCGATGGACGGCAGCTCGGAGGCCGTGCGATCCAGGGCCGCGATGTCGGCTTGGACCTCCTCCATCAGGTCGAGGAGGTAGCCGAGCGACAGCTCGTCCTGCGCCTTCCTCAGGCCGCCGATGCGCCCGACGAGACGGGGTGAGAGCCAGTAGGAGCGGGCGGTGGCCTGATAGATGCCTTCGCTGATGCCGCGCACCTTGCGCTCGGACACCTGCTCGACCAGCCCGGCCTCCACCAGCCGTTTGACGTGGTAGTAGACGCGTTGCGGGGTCTGGGAGAGCCGGGCGCCGACCTCGGTGCAGGTGCGCGGCTCGGCCAGCTGCCGCAGCACCTCGATGCGCTGCGGCTTGAGCAGGGCCTCGGCCTGCTCGATCTGTTCCAGGTACAGGACGTCTCTCATTGCGAAAACAATGTTGTACGTAAAAATCCTGCTTGTCAATGAGCGTGACAGACTCCGGCGCATGGCTTTGGACACCGTGGTAGTGACAGGAGCCGCCGGGCTGGTGGGGACCGCGATCCGCGGTGCGCTGCGCGAGGCGGCCACCCGGCTGGTGCTCGTCGACCGCAGGCCGCTGACCCCCGAGGCCCCCGGCGAGGAGGTACGGCAGGCCGTCCTCGACAGCCCCGAGACGGTGGCCGGCATCGTCGCGGGCGCCGACGCGATCGTGCACCTGGCGGGCGTGCCCGACGAGGCCCCGCTGCCCGACCTGCTGGAAGGCAACGTGCTGGGCACCCACCACGTCCTCGAAGCGGCCAGGCGCGCGGGCGTGCCCCGGGTCGTGCTCGCCAGCAGCAACCGGCTGACCGGGTGCTACCCCTCCGCCGTGACCGTCTCCCCCGACATGCCGCCCCGCCCCGACGGCCTGTACGGCGTGAGCAAGGTGGCCGTCGAAGCCCTCGGCAGGCTGTACGCCGACAAGTTCGGCCTGGAGGTCGTGTGCCTGCGCATCGGCAGCCTCGAACCCGAACCCGCCGACGCGCGCCAGCTGTCGACCTGGCTGAGCCCCGGGGACTGCGCCGGCTTCTTCGTCGACGCGCTCACGCGGAAGGACGCGGGCTTCCGCACGCTCTACGCGGTCTCGGCCAACACGCGGCGCTTCTGGGAGCTGAGCGAGGGCTACCAGCCGCAGGACGACGCCGAGGCGTACGCCGGCACGCTCGGCGACACGGAAGGTCCGGCACTCCAGGGCGGCGCCTACGCCGACCCGGCGTACACCCTGCGGCACCTGACCTGAGGCCGCGCGGAATCACCCCGGGGCGGCCCGACCCCCCGCCCCGGAGCCGCGGCTCGACTCCCACCCCCGAGCTACCGAAACGACCGACCCGTCCCCTGTGCCCGGATCCACGGGAAGACCGCGGCATCCGCCTCCCGCTGACTCGCTGCAACGCCCGCTTCCCAGGACTCCCTCCTCTCGCGAGGACCCAGAGGCCGGGCTTCAGGGACCTGGCGCCCGGGCGTGGAGCGGCGGGCGGGTCACGGCAGGAGGGGCAGGATCTGGTTGACCGTGCTCGCGTCCGCGAGGGAGAAGCGGGTCTTCGTCAGCGCGAACGCCAGCCCGGCCGCGGTGTCGCCGAAGGCCGCGCTCCCGTTGATGCCGACCATGCCGAAAGCGGTCTCGGGGCGCGAGCCGTCGGGACGGCCCGCCGCGTAGCCCAGCGCCCACGTGACCGGGTTGCCCATGAGCTGGTCGGTGCCGGTGAAGGCGGGCGCGGTCACCTCGCGCAGGTGCTCGGGCGACAGCAGGCGCACGCCGTCCACCTCGCCGAGCAGGGCGGCGTACATCCGGGCGATCGCGCGGGCGGAGAAGGTGCCGCCCGCGGGGATGTCGGCGGTGAGCACGTCGGCCCTGTTGGCGTAGTCCGCGCCGGGCATGAGGGCGCGGGGCGTGCCGGGGAAGTCGCCCATGGCGGCGAGGATCGCGGCGTTGCCAGGCGCGTCGTCGAGGCGGGCCACCCTGCCCAGCGCGGCGGCCGGGACGCCGAGGAACAGCTCGTCGGCGATGCCGAGCGGCTCGGTGATCTCCTCACGGAGCACCTGCGAGACGGGTCTGCCCGTCGCCCTGCGGACGACCTCGCCGAGGATCCAGCCGAACGTGTGAGCGTGGTAGCCGGTCTTCGTGCCGGGCTCCCACCACGGCACCGAGCCGGCGATGCCGCGGCACATCGTGTCCCAGTCACTCAGGTCCTCGACCGTGGTGCCCTCCGGTACGGCGGGCACGCCGACGGTGTGAGTGAGCGCGTGCCGTACGGTGGCCGCCGCCTTGCCGTGCGCGCCGAACTCGGGCCACAGCGCGGCGATCGGCGTGTCGTAGGACAGCACTCCGCGCGCCACGAGCACGTGGACGACGGTGGCGGTGACGGCCTTGCCGGTGGAGGCGCTGTAGACGAGAGCGGACGGCGCGAGGCCGCCGGCCGTGGCGTCGACGACGAGCTCGCCGTGCCGGTAGACGGCGACCTGGACCCCGCTCTCGGCACCCGAGGCGACCAGTTCGTCGATGGTCTTCTGGATGGTGTTCACGCCGGGCACACCTCCTGCCCCGCCTGACCGGTCAGCTCGACGAGCATGTCGCGCTGCTCGTCGGACAGCGTGCCCGCGGCTTCCGGGTTCATGGAGATCGTCAGTAGGTAGTTCATGCCCCTTGGTCGGACACCGCCGGGCGTTCTCGACACGCCGCGGAGAAAATCTTTGCGTGTTCGCGACGTGACACACCGTAGTCACTAGAGTCTGGGTCATGCTTGCCCTGATTGCCGCCGTGGCGGCCGCCGTCGCCGTGGTCGCGCTCACCGCCTTCCTGTTCAGGAAGCTTGGCACCGAGGACCGCGACCCGGGTGGCCCGTCCACCGGCCACGCGGGCGCGATGCTGTCGGCGCTCTTCCTCCTGGTGTTCGCGATCGCCATCATCGTGCCGTGGACCACGGCCGACGCCGCCCGCCAGAACACCTTCGCCGAAGGCCAGGCGGCCGTGGAGACCTACTGGGCCGCCGGCGACCTGCCCGAGGCCGACAAGATGTGGATACGGCAGAGCCTGAACGACTACGTCAGGTTCGTCGTGCGCGACGAATGGCCGCTGATGGCGGAGGGCAGGATGTCGCCCGAGGGCGGAGCGCGCCTCGACGCGCTGCGCAACAGGATCGACGCGGCCGACCTCGACGCGAACGCCAAGGCGCAGGTGCTCGACAAGGTCGAGGAGCTGTCGGCGTCGCGCAGCCGCAGGGCCGCCGACGCGGGCACCACGCCGCCTTCGGGACTGCTGTGGCTGACCGTGCTGACCGGGATCGTGGTGATCGTCTTCCCGTTCCTCGCGGGGGCGCGGCCGCGCGGACTCACCCTGGTGCCGCTGATGGCGATGGCCGGGATGCTGGGCGTCGGCATCTACCTGACCTGGGACATCTCGCACGCGTTCGCGGGGGCGCTGGCGGTGGGGCCTGAGGCGTTGCAGGCCGCGCTGCAGGAGTTCCAGCGGATCGCGGGGAGCGCGTGAGGGCGGCGGCACTGGTGGCGGGCGCGCTCTGCCTGGGCCCCGCCCTGCCCACCATGCCCCAGCCGTCCGCCACCCCCGACCCCGCCCTCCCGACCTCCGCCGCCCTCTCCCTTCGCACGTCCGCCGCCCCCGGCTCCGCCGTTCCCATCTCCACCGCCGTCTCCCCTCGCACGCCCGCCACCACCGGCTCCGCCCTTCCCACCTCCACCGCCGTCTCCCCTCGCACGCCCGCCACCCCCGGCTCCGCCCTCCTCAACCCGCGGAAGAGCACCACCACGTCCCACCCCGTGACCGCAACCCGAGAGATCGCCACCTCCCACCCCGTGACCGCTTCCCGCAAGACCGCTACCTCCCCCGCCGCGGTCGGCACCCGCGGTACCGCCGCCTCCACACCAGCGGTGGCGGCGCGGAAGAACCTCACCCCCGACGCGACAGGCACGACCCCGAAGAACATCACCCCCGGCCCGGCGACCAGCGCCCAAAGGGACGTCACCACCGACGCGACAGGCACGACCCCGAAGAACGTCACCCCTGAGCTGGCAGCCACCGCCCAGAAGAACGTCACCACCGGCCCGGCAACCACCGCCCAGAGGAATGCCACCGCCGACGTGACAGGCGCGGCCTCGAAGAACGTCACCGCATACCCGGCGCGCATGGCGCACGACAGCGCCGTCTCCGGCCCGGCGGTCGCGGCGCGGAAGAAGGTCACCGCCTACCCGGCGATCGGGGCCCGCGGAGGCGCCGCAGGGAGCGGCTACGGTCCGCGCCTCACGCGCCGGGCGGGCGCCCGCCCGGTGGCGGTGCACCAGAAGCACGTCACGCCCGAGGAAGAGGCGGACGAGCAGGGGTGGGTGAGCGTGACGGCACCGGGCCCCGGTGACAACGCGGTCGAGGTGAGCGTCGGCGTCGCGGTGTGCATCAGCGTGGCGAACGTGGTGGTCCAGGTCGGGCCGGACGCCTGCCAGCCCCCTCCGCCGCCCCCCGCGCCCCCCACGCCGCCCTCCCCCACCCCCCAGCCCCCGGAGCCCGAGCCCGAGCCGAAGCCCGAGCCGAAGCCGCAGCCGCCGCCCGAGCCGACCCCCGCCCCCACCCGGCCGAGAAGCAAGCCGCCCAGGCCCACGCCCCGTCCTGAACCGGTCCTGCCCGTGCGCGCCCGTCCACCGGTCAAGACGCCGGTGGCCACGCCGGCACCCTCGAAGCCGCCCGTGCCGCAACACGTCCACGCCAAGCCGGAGGAACCGAAGCCGCAGCGGCGCAATCCGATGCGTTCGGTGCTGTTCCTGGTCGTGCTGACCACGGTGATCGCCTCGACCACCGCGGTCGCGTTCGGCGCGATCAGATAGGGGGAACCGCGACCGCTCCGCATGGCCGAGGAGGGGACCCGCGACCGCCCGGCGTGGCCGAGGAGGGGACCGGCGACCGCCCGGCGTGACCGGTTCGGCGCGATCGGGGAGGGAAACCCCGGCGGCCGGGCGGGATCACGTAGGGAAGCCGGGCGGGATCACGTAGGGAAACCGTGCCGCCCGGCGCGGCCGGCGAGAGGAACCCCGGCGGGTCGGGTGTGCCGGGGTCAGATGACCAGCAGGGTCTTGCCCGTGGTCTGGCGGGTCTCGATCGCGCGGTGTGCCGCGGCCGCCTCCTCCAGCGGGTAGGTCTGCCCGATCGTCGGCACCAGTTGCCCCTCGGCGGCCAGTTCCAGCGCTCTGGCGACCAGCCGGCGTAGTTCGTCCTGGCTGGGCGGTCCGCCGCGCTCGATGACGGTGATCGGCAGGCCGTCCGTCCGCGACCACGACCCGCTCGCCATGCCGTACAGGCTGGCTCGGCCGCCGGGGCGGAGGGCGGTCAGCGCCTCGGTGCCCACGTTGCCGCCGACCCCGTCGAAGACCACGTCGACTTCGAGGGAGCTGGCCCATCCTTCGGCCGAGTAGTCGACGTAGGAGCCGAAGCGCTCCACGAGTTCGCGCTTGCCGCGCGCGGCCCCGGTCACGACGGCCCCGGCGGCCTTGGCCAGTTGCAGGAGCAGGCCGCCGACGCCGCCGCCGGCGGCCAGCACCAGGACGCGCTCGCCGGGCTTGATCTCCGCCTGCTCGTGGAGCATCACCGCGGTACGCCCGTCGGCGAGCAACGCCACCGCGTCGCGCAGCGGCACGCCGTCCGGCACGGGTACGGCATCGGCGGCGGCGGCCACGGCCAGCGAGGCGTAACCGCCCGCGCCGCCGGTGGTCGTCACCACTGTCGTTCCGACCAGCCCCTGGTCGACGCCTGGACCGACGGCGACGATCCTGCCGCCGACGCCGTTGCCGGGCGTGCGGGGCAGCGCGGGCGGCGCGAAGGGCCCGGTTCCCGCCCTCACCTGGGTCTCGACGAAGGTGATGCTCGCGAACGCCACCTCCACCAGCACCTGGCCCTCGCCGGGGGCAGGGTCGTCAACCGTGCGTGGCCGCAACACCTCGGGCCCGCCGAACTCGTCCATCACGATCGCTCTCATGCACCCACTCTAGCGGAGCGATTCGCTCCGCATGAATAGCGGAACGAATCGTGCCGCAATGGCTCCTACGCTGAGACCATGAACTGGAACGCCCGTCGTCTCGCGCGCCACTTCCCCCAGCAGGGCGGCCCCGCCGACGTCGTCGCCGCGATGTGCGGGGCGCACGCGCAGATCCTGTCCGCCGCCGAGCTGTCGGTCAGCCTCCGGCTGCCCGGCACCACCAGGGTGGACGTCCGCGAGGCGCTGTGGACCGAGCACAGCCTGACCAAGACGTACGGCCCGCGCGGCACCGTGCACCTGCTCCCCACCGCCGACCTGGCCATGTGGACGGGCGCCCTCTCGTCCATCCCCGCGGGACGCGTCGACCTGCTCACCCCCGACCAGATCGAGAAGGTCGTCGAGGCGATCGGCAGCGCGCTCAAGGACCGGGCACTCACGATCGACGAGCTGGACGAGGCGGTCGTCGACATCGCGGGCCCCTGGGCGGGCGACCGCGTCATGGACGCCTTCCAGACGAAGTGGTCGCGCTGGCGCCAGGCGACCCACCTGGCGGCGCACCGGGGCGTGCTCGCGTTCGGGCCCAACCGGGGCCGCAAGGTGACCTACACCAGCCCGGACGTACGGCCCGCCGACCCTGGGACCGCGCAGGCCGAGCTGCTCAGGGCCTACCTCCACTCCTACGGCCCGGCCACGCCCCAGCACTTCGCCCGATGGCTGGCGGCGCCCGTCACCTGGGCGGCCAGGGTGTTCGAGCGGGCGGCGCTCGACGAGGTCGAAGGCGGCTGGGTGAACGCGGGCGACACCGAGGCGCCCGGCGAGCCGGCGAGAGGCGTGCGGCTGCTGCCGTACTTCGACGCCTTCGTGGTCGGCTCGCATCCGCGCGAGCAGCTGTTCCCCGGCAGGGCGTGGGACCGCGCGCTGGGCGGCGGACAGGCGGGCAACTATCCGGTGCTGCTGGTCGACGGGATCGTGGCGGGGGTGTGGCACCAGCGCCGGTCCGGCAGGCGCCTGGACGTCACCGTGGAACCGCTCGACGAGCTGAGCGCCGCGCAGCTGAAGGAGCTGGACGAGCAGGTCGGCAGGGTGGGCGAGATCCTGGAGGCCACCCCTCGGCTGACGATCGGCACGATCACCGTGGGGCCGCACGCGTAGCCGATCGGCGCGCTCCGTCCGGTGGCGGTGTTCAGAGGTGAACACCAGTCAGGTGACGAGGCCGGCGGCAGGGTGTGCGGGTGGGCAGCGGGTCAGGTGACGGGGTCGGTGACGGTGTCCGGAAGGGGCACGCTTGGATGTGGGCATGCGCATCGGGATACTCGGCCCCCTCCACGTGCCAGGCGCGACGGTTCGCGGCGCCCTGCCGCGCGCGCTGCTGGTCAGGCTGGCGCTCGACCCCGGCAGGGTGGTGGCGGCCGAACGCCTCGTCGACGACCTGTGGCAGGACGACCCGCCCGCGCACCCGGCCGCCGCGCTCCAGTCGCTCGTCTCGCGCGCCCGCAGGGAGGTTCCTGGCCTGATCGTCACGCATCCGTCCGGCTACCTGCTCGACGTGCGGGCCGACGACGTCGACGCGTGGCGGTTCGAGCGGCTGGCGCGCGAGGGCGCGGCCGAGGAGGCGCTGTCTCTGTGGCGCGGTACGGCTCTCGCGGACGCCTCCGGCCTGCTCTTCGCCGTCGCGCCCACCGCCCACCTCGAGGAGCTGCGCCTGGCGACGCTCGCGACGCGGATCGGGGCCGACGTGGCGCGGGGTGTCGACGCGACGGCCGAGCTCGAGGGGCTGGTCGCCGCGCATCCGCTGCGGGAGCCGTACCACGCGCTGCTGGTGCGGGCGCTGCTGTCGGCAGGGCGGCGGGCGGAGGCGCTGGAGGTGTTCGAGCGGATCAGGCGGCGGCTGGCCGACGAGCTCGGCACCGACCCCGGTCGCGAGCTGCTCGACGCCTACGAGGCGGCGCTGCGGGAGGATCCGGGCTCGACGCTGCCCGCCCAGCTGACCAGCTTCGTCGGGCGTGCCGCCGACGTGGCCAGGGTGCGCGAGCTGCTCGGCGTCGCCAGGCTGGTCACGCTGACCGGTCCGGGCGGCGCGGGCAAGACGCGGCTGGCGATCGAGACCGCCGCCACTCTCAGGGTTCCCGACGGTGTGTGGCTGATCCCGCTCGCGCCCGCGTCGGACGTGCTGACCGCGCTGTCCAGCGCGGTGAAGGCCGCCGATCCCGTGGCGGCGCTGCGCGGCACCTCCCCGGTGATCGTGCTGGACAACTGCGAGCACGTGATCGACCAGGCGGCCGACGTGGCGGCGCGGCTGCTGGCCGAGATCCCGGGGCTGCGCGTCATCGCCACCAGCAGGGAGCCGCTGGACATCACCGGCGAGCACCTGCACGCCGTGCCGCCGCTGGACGAGGTGGCGGCCGTCGAGCTGTTCCGCGACCGCGCGGCCGCCGCCAGGTCGGGGCTCGACCTGTCCGGTGTGGCGGACATCTGCCGCGAGCTCGACGGCATCCCGCTGGCGATCGAGCTGGCCGCCGCGCGGCTGCGCACCCTGTCGCCCGCGCAGCTGGCCGCCCAGCTCGGTGACCGGTTGTCGTTGCGCGGCAGCCGTACGGCCGAGCCCCGGCACCGCACGCTGCGCGCCGTGATCGACTGGAGCTGGGAGCTGCTGTCGCCCGGCGAGCGGCGGCTGCTGGCCAGGATGTCGGTGTTCTCCGGCGGTGCCACCTACGAGGCGGTGCGCGAGGTGTGCGGGCCCGGCATCGAGTCGCTGGTGGACAAGTCGCTGGTGACGTTCACGGGCGAGCGCTACACCGTGCTGGAGACCGTGCGCCGTTACGCCGCGGAGAAGCTCGACGACCCGTCGGTCGTGGCCGCCCACGACGGCTACTACACCGCGCTGGCCGAGCGGGCCGACGCCACCCTCAGGACGGAACGCCAGCTCGAAGGGCTGGCGGTGTTCGAGGCCGAGCAGGCCAACCTCGACGCCGCCCTCGGCCGTACCGACGATCCGCTCAGGCTCTTCCTGGCCAGGACCTGGCTGTGGATCATGCGGGGCCGGCGGCGGGAGGCCCGGGCGTGGGCGTCCAGGATGCCCGCGGGGGACGGGTTCGCGGCCGAGCTGTGCGCGGCGGTCATCGGCGGCGAGCCGGGTCCGGCGCTGCTGGCCTCCGACCATCCCGCGGCGCTGGCCTGGTGGGGGCTGACCGGCGCGGCCGCCGCGCCCGGCGACGTCATGGCGCGGGTGCGAGGGTCGCTGGCCAGGCTCGGCGACCACCCCGACCCGTGGATCAGGTCGACGGTGCGGCTGATCGCGGGCATCGTCGAGTTCGAGTACGGCACGCCCGGCGCGGCCGACGCCCTGCTGGCGACCGCCCTCGACGGCTACAGCGCGACCGGCGACCGCTGGGGCAAGGCCATGACCCTCACCTGGCTGTCCCTCGCCGCGGAGAACCGTGGCGAGACGGCCCGAGCGCTGTCCTTCGCCACGGAGTCCGTACGGCACGCCACGGCCATCGGCGGCCTGGAGGCGATCCCCGGCCCCGTGATGCTCAGGGTGCGCCTGGCCCAGCTGCATGCCAGGCTCGGCGACTTCGCCGCCGCCGGGGCGGCGCTCGACCAGGCGTGGGAGGCGGCCGAGTCCGACCCGGTGGCCCGCGCCCGCGTCCTGCACGGTCGGGGCGAGCTGGCGCGGCGCGGCGGCGATCCCGTGACGGCCGCGAAGCTGTTGCGCGAGGCGCTGACGCTCGTCGAGGGAGCGCCCGCGCAGCTGGTGGCGCTCATCCATCTGGAGCTGGCCACGGCGTCGGGCTCGCGCGACCACGCGGACATGGCGCTGGAGCTGACGGCGGGGTGCGACGACAAGACCGTGCGGGCGACCGTGCTGGAGGGCGCGGCGGCGTGGCGGCCCGCCCCCGAGGCGGCCGCCATGGTGGCCGAGGCCCGTCGGCTACGCGGTCTCGACACCGAGCCGTGAACCGGTGGGCGCACGCAACGCCGTGCCGGTGAGCGCACGCAACGCCGTGCCGGTGGGCGCACGCTCGCTACGCGGTCTCCACGCCGAGCCGTGACAGGTAGGCGCGCACGCCCGCCTCGTCGCCGTCGTAGCCGACGTAGCCGTCGGGCCGGACGAGCAGCACGCCCTCCTGGCCCGGCAGCGGGGGCAGCACCCGCGCCGCGTCGCCGTACCGCTCGGTGGTGTCGGCGAGCAGCGTGAACCGGCCGCCGCCGTACACGCCCGGCACCCGCTCACCGCCGCGTGGCCCCTCCGACAGCGGGCCGTACCAGTAGCCGAGGGTCAGCTGCTGCGTCTCCTCGTCCCGTGTGTGGTCGCCCTCCCTCAGCAGGCGGGTGCTCAGCCCGAGCACGTGCTCGGCGACCGGCATCCGCTCCTGCTCGTAGCTGTCGAGCAGCGGCTCGGAGCCGACGGCCAGCTTCCAGCCGAGGTTGTAGGCGTCCTGCACGCCGGTGTTCAGCCCCTGGCCGCCGGCGGGCGAGTGGACGTGCGCCGCGTCGCCGGCCAGGAAGACCCTGCCCACCCTGAACCGCTCGGCCATCCTGATGTTGACCCGGTACTCCGACCGCCAGACCACCTCCGTCGGCTTCACGCCCGCGTGCTCGTCCAGGATCCGCGTCACGTCGTCCTCCCCGGTGTAGGGGGCGGTGAGCTGGAACAGGTCCGTTCCCGGCAGCGGGCACAGGCTCACGTCGAGCTTGCGGCTCGCCATGTCGCCCCACAGGTGCCAGTGCCCCCTGTCGACGTCGGGGACCTTCACGTCGGCCAGCAGCATCCGCTCGCTCTCGAACGTCTCCCCCACGAACCCGACGCCCAGCGCCTTGCGCACGGTGCTGCGCCCGCCGTCCGCGCCCACCAGGTAGGCGCACCTGATCCGCTCGCCGTCGGCGAGCGTGGCCGTCACCCCCTCGGCGTCCTGCTCGAACGCCGTGACCTCCACGCCCAGTTCCACCTCGTGGCCGAGCCGCGCCAGCCGCTCCCTGAGGATCCGCTCGGTGCGCCACTGCGGCTGCATGATCACCATCGGGTACGGCACGCTCGCGCTGGGCTCCTCCGGCTCGTGCATGCGGCCCTCCCACACCGTCTGCCCGTCCTTGTAGGCGCGCAGCGGAGGATAGACCGCGCCCGTCGCCAGGATCTCGTCGATGACCCCCATGTCGTGGAAGATCTCGAGCGTGCGCGGCTGCAGCCCCTTGCCCCGCACACCCTCGGGGTGCACGGGAGACTTCTCCACGATGCGCAGGTCGACGCCGCGGCGGGCCAGCTCGATGGCGAGGGTCAGTCCGGTCGGCCCGGAGCCGACGATGAGAACGTGTGTCATGCCGCTCACCCTGCACGGCGCCGCTGTCATATCGCTGTCATGGACTGGCGGCGGCTGTCATGGCGCCGCGCGCAGTGATTCGATACGGTGTTCGGGTGCTTCTGCTCATCGACGTCCAGCGGAACATGCTGGAGCCCCCCACCCCCGTCCCGGCCTGGGAGAGCGTGTCAACGGCGATCGGCGCCCTGCTCGACCGGGCGCGCGCCGCCGGCGAGCCGGTGGTCTGGGTCCGCAACAACGGCGGGCCCCGCGATCCCGACGTGCCGGGTTCGCCGGGGTGGGAGCTGGTCCACCGGCCGCTCGAGGGTGAGCCCGTCATCGACAAGGAGGTCCCCGACTCCTTCGCCAACACCGACCTGATCGACCTGCTGCCGCCGGCCGGCCACGTGGTGGTGGCGGGCATGCAGAGCGAGTACTGCGTCCGCGAGACCTCGCTCACGGCGCTGGCCCTCGGCCACGAGGTGACGCTGGTCAGTGATGCCCACGCCACCTACGACGCCGACCGGCCGGCCGGCGAGATCGCCGCCGAGGTGGAGAGGGAGCTGGCCGCCTCGGGCGCCAGGATCGCGCGGGTCGACGAGATCACCTTCTGAGGGCGTGGGCCGTGCGCGGCCCGCCAAGGCGTGTCAGGGGGTCGCGGGGGGCTCGGGCGCCGGGCCGGGTGCGGCGTCGGCGCGGACGGCGTCGAGGTAGTCGGCGATCGCGTCCCTGTTGCGGGTCAGGCAGGAGATGCGCCGGGTCATGCGATCGCGCTCCTGTTCCAGAGTGGAGAGCATCTCCGGTGTCGCGTCGGTGAAGTGGATGATTCTGGGCTTGTCGAGGCAGGGCAGGATCTGTTTGATGATCCTGGTCGGCAGGCCCGCGTCGAGCAGCCCTCTGATCTGCAGGACCCGGTCGACGAGACGCTCGTCGTAGGTGCGGTAGCCGTTCGCGCAGCGGTCGGGGGCGATCAGCCCCTGCTCCTCGTAGTAGCGCAACAGCCGGCGGTGCGTGCCGGTCCGCTCGGACAGCTCTCCGATGCGCATGTGCTCCACCTCACACCTCGTCACATTGACCTTCACATCTATGTGATGGTTTGAGCATACGAGCCATGAGAGATCACGACACCATTGTCGGTCCCCGCGCCGCCACCGATGACCGGAAACTCCCGCTCGCCGCGCTTCTGGCGTTGACCACGGCCGCCTTCATCACCGTTCTGACCGAGGCGCTGCCCGCCGGCGTGCTTCCCGCGATGAGCGCCGACCTCGGCGTCAGCGTGTCAGCGATGGGGCAGTCCGTGACGATCTACGCGATCGGCACGGCGGTCGCGGCGATCCCGCTCTCCGCCGCCACGGCGGGGTGGTCGCGCAGGCGGTTGCTGCTGGCCGGGGTGGCGGGGTTCGCCGTCGCCAACACGGTGACGGCGGTCTCGGCGTCCTTCCCGTTGACCATGGCGGCCAGGTTCGTCGCCGGGGTGGCCGCGGGGCTGGTGTGGGCCCTGCTGGCCGGGTACGCCCGCCGGCTGGCCCCCGACCACCTGCAGGGCAAGGCGATCGCGGTCGTCATGGCGGGCATCCCGCTCGCGCTGTCGCTGGGCGTGCCCGCGGGGACCTTCCTCGGCGGGGTGCTCGGCTGGCAGGTGACGTTCTCGGTCATGACCGGAGTGGCCGTCGTCCTGGTCGCGTGGATCCTGCTGGCGGTCCCCGACCAGCCGGGACAGCGGCGTGCCGGCCGGCCGCCGATCCTGCGGACCCTCACCGTCCCCGGCGTGGCCCCCATCCTGGTCGTCACGCTGGTGTTCGTTCTGGCGCACACCATCCTCTACACCTACATCGCCACCTTCCTCGACCGGTTCGGCATGGGCGACTCGGTCGACCTCGTCCTGCTGCTGTTCGGCGCCGCCTCCCTGGTGAGCATCTGGATCGTCGGCGCGCACATCGACCGGCGGCTGCGCGCGCTCACCGTCGCGGGCACCGTCCTGGTCGCCGTGGCGGCCGCTGCCCTGGCGGTGCCGGCCGGCAGCCCCGCCCTGGTCTACGTCGCGGTGACGCTGTGGGGGCTCGGCTGGGGCGGCGTCCCCACCCTGTTGCAGACCGCCGTCGGCCAGGCGGGTGGCAAGGCGGCCGACACGGCCCAGGCGATGCTCGTCACCTTGTGGAACGCGGCCATGGCGGGCGGCGGCGTGGCCGGCGGCGTGCTGCTGAACCTCCTGGGCGCCGCCTCCTTCCCGTGGACCGTCCTGGTGCTCCTGACGCCGGTGCTGGCCGTCGTGATCGCCGCGCGCACCCACGGCTTCCCCGCCCGCCGCGCGAACCCGGCTCCCTCGAAAAGTTGAGAAGGCCTCCGCATGTCGCGCAGGGCCGTCCGGCCGCGTGAACCATTTCCTCGGTCGGGAGACGCTGACCCACGCGGAGAACCCGGCCTGAATGCCCGGCGGTTTCTCCCTCTGGCGCCGCGAGAAAAGAAAGAATGGCGAAAGGAACGGCCGGAAAGCCATGCGAAAGAATGGCGCGAGGGGCGGTCATCCGGTCGTGGATCGGCGCCGGGTTCTCAGGATGGTGACGGCCAGCCGGAAAGCGGCGCGGCGGCGGCCGGGGGCGACCAGCAGCGCTCCCCGCCACATCAGCCGCAACCCGCTCAGCAGCTCGGCCCGGCCGTCCTGCGTCAGGGCGATCGCCAGCGGGCGGGCGCACGGGACCTCCCCGCGCAGCACGGGGAACTCCCGTACCAGGTGCGGGTCGCGGCAGGAACGGACGAGCACGGGCGGGGCCAGCACGCCGGACAGCGCCGACGCGATGGCCGAACACCCGCCGCACCCGCTGTCGTGGACGACGACGAGTGCCTTCACCATCCGGCCGCCCAGAGGCCGAGCAGCAGGGAAGCGATGGTCCCGACCGCGGTCGCGACGGCCAGCAGCCGCTGGTTGCCGAGCCAGAGCTCCGTCCACTCCCCGTCGTCACCGTGGGTGATGCTGGCCGCCGCCATGATCCAGCGCGCCGCGGCGAAGCCCACCGCCGCGGCCATCGCGCCGGAGAACGGCACGGCGAGCAGCAGCGACACGAGCACCAGGTGGGGCAGGGCCGACGGGGAGTACGTGCGCATGCCCGTCCCCATCTCGAACCCGAACTGGATGCCGCCCAGCACCCGGCCGCGGCCGAGCACGTGCTCGGGCACGAGCCGCCGGTTCTCCGGGACCGTCAGCGTGATCAGGCCCGCCTCCCGCAGGAAAACCACCACCGCCAGGAGGGCCAGGCCCGCGAGCCGGACGTACGGCGGAAGAAGCGCCTGGAGCACGCCACCGATCGCCCCGGCGACGAGGGCGACGCTCGACGCCCCGAGCAGCAGGCCGACACCGAAGTAGGCCAACGCACCAGAACCGCGCCAGACCGACGCGCTCAGCAGGAATGCCGAGTTGTGGCTTCAAGTGCTGCCGGAGTTGGCGTACCCGGCGTTGAGGCCCGCCCAGAGGAACAGGAGGAAGGCCGGGGCCTTCACCGCCCACGGCACCGCGGCGCCGAGCACGATCGGCGCCGCGAGGACGACGGGGTGAAGGCCCAGCCTGCGAAGTGCGATCACAGGAAGCACATGGCGATCGTCAGGCCGGTGTAGCTGTCGCCGTCGTTCCAGCGGACGAAGGTGCTGGCGTCGGAGCAGCGGTAGGTGGTGCCGCTGGAGGTCCACCGCCAGGCGTTGCGCCTGCTGCAGGTGGTGACGCGCGTGGAGGTGTAGCCCTCGTCGTAGTAGCCGCGCCAGCCTTCGAAGTGGTATCCCCTCGACCCGGACGAGCAGGGGTAGCTGCCCATCCGCCAGCCGCCGAAACAGACCTTCTTGTTGTCCACCCACCAGTTGTTGGCGCCCTCGCCGTACCCGTAGGGGTAGCCGTCACTGCAGTTGGCGGCGGTCCACTCCGAGGTGGGCCCGGCGGCGTGGGCGGCCCGCTTGGACAGGACCCACTCGAACGGCACCAGCGTGGCGGAGATCGCGCCGACCACCAGGCCGCGCAGCACGGTCCGGCGGGCGACCGGGGCGTCGGGGATGAGGCTGCGGACGAGGCTCGGGGCCGCGCCTTCGGGCGCGGTCTCGGCCGAAGGGATGAGGTCAAGACGCATGGCTGCTCCCGGAGGTCGAGAGGGAGGGGATGAGGTCGTGGAACAGGGTGGGCAGGTCGGTGTCGGCGTAGACGAACCGCCGGTCCGTGATCCGTCCCGTGGCGTCGACCGCGAGCACGCACGGGGTGTATCCCTCGTGGAGGGCGGTCCACAGGTCGGGATCGGCCACCTTCTCGACGGGTCCGTCGAAACCCTGGGCCGAGTCCGCGTGGGAGAACACCGCGACGACGCGTGTCCTGGACCGCGACACGGCCGCCGCGGCGGCCCAGACCTGCCGGCAGATGGAGCAGGAGGCGTCGAGCATGAGGACGAGCGTGCCGTCCTGGTCACGGCCGGGCCTGAGCGCGGGCGGCGCCTCGCGCACCTCGTCGTCGAGCCGGTCGCGCCCCGGTTTCAGCACGGTCTGCTCCATCATCCGCAGCCGGGCGTAGACGGCGCCGACCGCGAGGATCGCGAAGACCGACAGGAGCAGGGACAGCAGGGCGAGAGCCGTGGCGAGGCTCATCCGCCCCACACGGCCTTCACGCCCGCCAGGACGGCGGCGGCCTTGTCGTGCTCCTCGGTGCTTCTGAGCTGCGCGGCCTCGGCCGCCCGCCGGTGGAAGACGAGTTCGGTGATGGAGGTGGCGTTGGCGATGATGTAGCGCCACTCGAACGGCGTGCCGCGCACCGCGTCGGCCTGCTCGGGGTCGAGGCCCAGCGGCTCCTTCCACACCTCCGCGTCGCCCTGCGTCGCGCCCCTCCAGGTGGGCAGTTCCTCCCGCGCGCCCCGGGCGTCCTTGACCATCATGACCATCCGCTCGCTGTTGCCGATGAGCACGGTGGTGGACTGCTGGAGGTTCGCCACCGCGTCGGCCGGCACCAGCCGCGCGCCCTCCGGCGAGTCGGCGAAGGTCAGGTTCGCCACCAGGCGGTTCAGGACGGCGCGGCGGGGGGCGGGGCCGCCGAACCAGGTGGTCGCCTCGTTGTGCGGCCCCGCCCACACCAGGCAGCTGTTGGTACGGTCGGCCGCCTCGTACAGCACCAGGTCGAAGCCCGAGCGGCGGAACGTCTCGACCTTGCCGCCGGGGAAGATCTTCCTCGGGATCACCTGCCGCTGGCCGGCGGGGGCCAGGTCGAAGCTCTGGACCAGCGGGGGCCCGGCGAACCGGGTGTGCGCGTGCCAGGCCAGCTGGTCGGCCTCGGGCGGAAGGGTGATGGTGACGCGGGCCCCGTCGGGAGCTAACCGCACGATTTCGGAAAGAGTCGCGACCACGCGTCCCCCTTTTTCCAGGTGGTGAGTCACAAGAACTTCCATAGTGTTGGATCCACGGCCGCGCCCCGTCAAGGAATTTCGGAAATCCAGAAGTAGCGCAACTATCAATGACATTCGCCGCGGTTTCAGCGTGTAATGGAGTCATGACCCGCACGGGATTCTTTCTCGCCTTTCTTTTCTCCTTTCTTCTCGCCTTTCTCGGGACAGCGACGCCCGCCCTGGCGAAAGGTGTGGACAGCGGGGTCCTCACCGGCCCGGGGCTTTCCGTCCCCCTCCGCATCAGCCCGGACGACGAGCGGACGGCGGCGAGCCTGGACCTGGTCCGGGAGGGCTCGGCGGTCACCGTCGCGCTGGTCGCCGAGCTGCCGGGCGAGTTCCGTCCCGCTCCCCCGCCCGGCGACCTGGGGCCGCGCTACCGCCTCGCCTGGCACCTGCCGGAGGACGACTCCGAAGTCGTCCAGGATCTGTATCCGTACGCCGTGGGTGCCCCCCTCGTCCACACCCCGGCGCAGCGGCACGTCGTCCGGACGGGCTGGCACCGGGCCCCGGCCTTCCTCAAGGACGCGCTGGTGGGTGTCGGCCTGCCGGCCGAGCCTCCCCGGCCGTGGCGGGCCGCCTGGTGGTGGGCGGCGGCCGCCGGGCTCGTCGTGATCGTCACGATCGCGCTGTCCTGGCGCCGCCTCACGCGCGCGGCGGGCGCGAGCCGCCGGCCGACCGGCCAGACCGGGTAGCGCGCCGCGCGGGCGGGGAGCGCTCCGGGAACGGCTCGCGTCAGGGGGCCAGGCTGTGGAAGAGGGCGACGCGCTCGCGGTGGTAGTCGAGGTCCTCCTCGTCGTGGACCACCCCTGCGGCGACGGCCTTGTGGAAGTAGGCGTACTCGCGGCGCAGCTTGTGCCTGATCAGCTGGGCCAGCTCCTCCTCCGTCAGCGGGGCCGCGGTGCCGCCGGCGGCGAGGTAGGCGTCGACGAACTCCCTGCCTGCGCCCAGCTCGTCGTCGCCCCACTCCAGCGCGGCGGCGGCCAGCTCGACCTCGGGGGCGCCGACGAACGTCTCGTCCCAGTCGAGGACGGCGACGACGGCGCCGTTCCTGGCCAGGGTGTTGCCGGTGTAGTAGTCGCCGTGGAGCGGGTGCCTGACCGGGTGCGTGCGGTGGAACTCGGCCAGCCACCGGTCCAGCGCGGGGTCGTCGAGGCCGGCGGCGTCGCGGGGCGGCTCGCCGTACAGGCCTGACTCCTGGAAGGCGGGTGACGGGCGCGGGCCGGGACGGCAGTCGGCCAGGGCGGTGTGCAGGCGGGCCAGCAGCCGCGCGCCCTGGGCGCGCTGCTCGGGCTCGTCGGAGTCGGGCCAGCTCCCCTCGACGTACGGCCAGAGCGAGACGAGGCGGCCGTCGACCCTGATGACGGTGTCCCCGGTGGGGGTGGGCAGCGGGGCCACGGCCTCGGGCATCCGGTCGGCGGCGTGGCGGGCGACGGCGTGGCACCATTCGGCGTCGGCGGTGGCGCGCGAGGCGGGGCCCACCCGGACCACATGCTCGCCGAGCAGGTAGGCGGCCGACTCCTCGCCCCCGTGCAGGCGCTCACCGTCGCCGGCGGGGATGCCCCAGGCGGAGGTGACGGCGCGGCGGACAGCATCGGTGAGCGGGGTGCCGGCGTAGATCATCTCTCCAGTCTGGCCGACGCGGCCCCGACACGAGACCACCGAACTGACGATCGATTGCCCTGGTACGGGAGTGCACGCAAGGGTGGGGCCATTGTCCGACGCTCATGAGGAGCCCCGTGACCGACGTCCCCGTCACCGTCGAAGCCCGCGGCAGCGACTTCGCACGACTGGCACGCAAGATCAACGAAGCCGGCCTGCTGGACAGGCGGCCTCTCTACTACACGCTTCGCCTCAGCCTGGTGGGCCTTTTCTTCGCCGGCGGCTGGGTGGCGTTCGTCCTGGTGGGCGACTCCTGGTGGCAGCTGCTCGTGGCCTTCGCGCTGGCCTTGGCGTTCGCGCAGGTGGCGCTGGCCGCACACGACCTGGCGCACCGGCAGGTGTTCCGGACCCGCCGGCCGAGCGAGTTCGCCGGCCGCCTCGTGGGCAACCTGCTGATCGGCATGGGCTACGGCTGGTGGACCGACAAGCACACCCGCCACCACGCCAATCCCAACCACGAGGACCATGACCCCGACGTCTCACCCGCGGTGATCGTCTGGTCGACCGACCAGGTGGAGCGCGCCCGCGGCCTGCCCAGGTTCGTGGCGCGCTGGCAGGCGTTCCTGTTCTTCCCGCTGCTCACGCTGGAGAGCTGGCACCTGCACGTGGCCAGTTTCAAGGCGCTGCGCACCAAGGCGATGCGGCGGCGTGGCCTCGAGGGGACGCTGCTGGTGCTGCACTTCGTGTGGTACTTCGGACTGATCTTCAGCGTGCTGCCGTTCGGCATGGCCGTGGTGTTCACGCTGGTGCACCAGGCGGTCTTCGGTGTCTATCTCGGCTGCACGTTCGCGCCCAACCACAAGGGCATGCCGGTGCTCACCGCCGCCGACGAGCTGGACTTCCTGCGCAAGCAGGTGCTGACCTCGCGCAACGTCCGCGGCGGCTGGCTGGCCGACGTGGTGTTCGGCGGGCTCAACCACCAGATCGAGCACCACCTGTTCCCGAACATGCCCACGCCCAACCTGCGCAGGGCCCGGCCGATCGTGCGGGCGTACTGCGCGGACCTCGGGGTGGAGTACGTCGAGTCGGGCGTGTTCAGCTCCTACGGCCAGGCGCTCCGCCACCTTCACGAGGTCGGCCGCACCCTAAGAGGAGCCGAGGCGGGCGCGTAGCCGCTCCCGTCTCACCTCGAGCTCGGAGATCAGGACGTCCTGCTCGTCGGCCATGCTCAGCATCGCCGCCCGCTCGATCGCATCCGTCGCGCCCATGTCCCTGACCTGGGCGCGAATCTCGGCGGTCGACCCTTTCAGCTTCGCGATGTCCTCGTCGAGCCGGCGAAGCTCGTCTTCGGGCCGGCGGCGCTCATCCTGTGTGCTCATTCCGATCCCTTACCCGGCCGAAATGCCTTCAATGTGTAGAGGAGAGCGGCAAGGGCCGTGAGCGTAGGCGCCGGTGACGGTGTAGACGGCCCCCATGACCAGGGGCGGGAAGTAGCCAGGACGCGTACCGGGCCGACCCTGTCGGACAGGGCGCCGCCGAGCGGCCTGGCGATCACCGCGGCCAGGGAGAAGCCGGCCGCGCGCAGGCCCGACTCGGTCTGGGACAGGTGGAAGCATTTCGCTACGTTCTGCGATGAAGGCGGGGTATGGCCCAGGCGGTGGATCGGGAGGCCGTCCGGCGCCGGTCGGCGCGACAGAATGGACGCATGAGAGTGACGATCGCGGCGGTGACGGTCATCCTGCTCGGGTCCGCGATCACCGCGCTGATGAAGTCAGGCGTCACCCTCACCGCGCTCGACGTCGTCCTGCCGCTGGTGGCGGCCGGCGCGCTGTTCTTCAGGCACCGCCATCCCGTCGCCGTCCTGCTCGTCGTGATGATCGCCACCGCGGTCTACTACCCCCTCTCCGCCCAGGACGGGCCCGTCCTGGTGGCGCCCATGCTCGCCCTCTACACCGCCGCCGACCTCGGGCACCTGGTGGCCGCGGCCACGGTCGCGGCCATGGCGCTGCTGGGCATGGGGCTGGGCGAGACCGGCAGCGTCCGGCACGTCGACGACAGCCTGTTCCTCATGATCGCCGGCTGGATGGTGGCCGTGGTGGCGAGCGGCGGCGTGACCCGCAACCGGCGCGCCTACCTCCAGGAGGCCGAACGGCGGGCCGCCGAGGCCGAGCACAGCAAGGAGGAGGAGGCCAAGCGCAGGGAGACCGAGGAGCGGCTGCGCATCGCGCGTGAGCTGCACGACGTGCTCGGCCACAACATCTCGTCGATCAACGTGCAGGCCGGGGCGGCGCTCCACGGCATCAGGAAACGGCCGGAGGACGCCGAGGCGGCGCTTCGGGCGATCAAGGAGACCAGCAAGGAGACGCTGCGGGAGCTGCGCGCCACCCTGGGCGTCCTGCGGCAGGTGGACGAGGGGGCGCCGACCGCTCCCACGGCTGGGCTGCGGCAGCTCGACGAGCTGGTCCGGCGCACCGGCCTCGACGTCACCAGGCGGGTCTCGCACGGCGACCTTCCCGTCGAGGTGGACCTCGCCGCCGCGCGGATCGTCTCCGAGGCGCTGACGAACGTCTCCCGCCATTCGGCGGCCGGAAGCGCCCGGCTCACCATCACCGAAGAATCCGGAAAGATAGCGATAACAGTGGAAGACGACGGGCCCTCCGCCGTCTTCACGGGAGGAAGCGGGTACGGCGTGCAGGGCATGAAGGAGCGGGCGGCCGCGCTGGGCGGCACGCTGGAGGCGGGGCCGCGCCCCGAGGGCGGCTACCGCGTCGTCGCCGAGCTGCCGCTGTGATCCGCGTCCTGCTGGCCGACGACCAGACGCTGGTGCGGGCCGGGTTCCGGTCCATCCTGTCCGACGAGGACGACATCGAGGTGGTCGCCGAGGCCGCCAACGGCGTCGAGGCCGTGGCCAGGACCCGCGAGCTGCGCCCCGACGTGGTGCTCATGGACATCAGGATGCCCGAGCTCGACGGACTGGAGGCCGGGCGCCAGATCGTCACCGACCCCCGCATGGCCGGCACGAAGGTGATCATCCTCACCACCTTCGACCTCGACGACTACGTGTACGGCGCGCTCAAGGCGGGCGCCAGCGGCTTCCTGGTCAAGGACACCGAGCCCGCCGAGCTCATCCACGCCGTCAGGGTGGTGGCCCGAGGAGACGCGCTCATCGCCCCCTCGATCACCCGCAGGCTCATCGCCGAGTTCGCCGGCCGGGTCAAGCGCCCCGCCCCCGGCCCGGAGCTCAACTCGCTGACCGACCGCGAGCGCGAGGTGCTCGAACTGGTCGCGCACGGCCTGTCGAACGACGAGATCGCCACGCGGCTCGTGCTCAGCCCCGCGACCGCGAAGACCCACGTCAGCCGCATCATGACCAAGCTGAACGTGCGCGACAGGGCCCAGCTGGTCGTCCTGTCCTACGAGGCCGGTCTCGTCACGCCCGGATGGCTTACGCCCTGAGGAGTACCCGCCACGCAACCGTGGGCCGATGCGGCGGCGCATGCCGTACCGGGAGGGTCGGGGCATGGAAACGGTGGACCTGGCCCGCTTGCAGTTCGCGCTGACCGCGGGGGCGCACTTCCTCTTCGTCGCGTTGACGCTCGGACTCGCGACGCTGGTCGCGGTGCTGCAGACGGTGGCGACGCTGACCGGCAGCCCGCTGCACCAGCGCATGGTGCGGTTCTGGGGCCAGCTCTACATCATCAACTACGCCATGGGCATCGTGACGGGGCTGGTGATGGAGTTCCAGTTCGGGATGTCGTGGAGCGGGCTGACGCACTTCGCGGGCAACGTCTTCGGCGCGGCCCTGGCGATCGAGACGCTGGTCGCCTTCTTCGTCGAGTCCACCTTCCTCGGCCTGTGGATCTTCGGCTGGAACCGGCTCAACAAGTGGGCGCACCTGGCGCTGATCTGGATCGTGACGCTGACCGCCTACGCCAGCGCCTTCTGGATCCTGATCGCCAACGGCTTCCTGCAAAACCCCGTCGGCCACCAGGTCGTGGACGGCGTGCTGCGCCTCACCGACTTCGGCGCGCTGACCGCCAACCCCGCCTCGCTCGTCGCCTTCGGGCACGTCCTGAGCGGCGCGATGGTCGTCGCCGGGTTCTTCATGGCCGGGGTGAGCGCCTACCATCTGCGCAGGCGCACCACCGAGCAGGACTTCTTCCGCAAGTCGCTCCGGATCGGCGCCGGCCTGGCCCTGCCCGCCACGCTGGTCACCGCGACCTTCGGCGGCATGGGCTTCCAGACCCTCCAGCCGGGCAAGGCGGCGGCCTGGTCCGGCGGCGCCGACGACCTCGCCCGAATCCAGGCCGACATGGTGGCCCGCTTCGGCCCCGGCGACCACCTGCCGCCCGTCGGCCTGGTGCAGGCCGCGGGCATCACGATGATGCTGCTGTTCGCCGTCATGCTCTTCTTCTCGGCGGCCGGCTTCCTGCTGATGCTGTTCCGGCCCGCCGTCCGCGGGTTGCGGATCTGGCACTGGCTGCTGACCGCGATGATCCCCGTCCCGTTCGTCACGATGCTGGCGGGATGGGTCTTCCGGGAGGTGGGCCGCCAGCCATGGGCGGTGTACGGCCTGCTGACCACGGCCGACGCGATGTCCCCGCTCAGCGCCACGGAGGTGCGCGTCTCCCTGATCGCCTTCAGCGCGGTGTTCGGGGTGCTGATCCTGGTCAACTACTGGCTGCTGGCCAGGACCGCCAGGCGCGGCCCCGACGCCGTCGCCCTGGGCGCCGAACGCCCGATCGAGACCCCCGTTCCCGCCCTGACCTTCTGAGGACGCCACCATGGAGATCTTCGTCCTGGCCTTCTTCGCGCTCGGCTACTTCCTGCTGGCCAGCGCGGACATCGGGGTGGGCATGCTGCTGCCGTACCTCGGGAAGACCGCCACCGAGCGCAGGACCGTCATCGCCGCGATCGCCCCCTTCTTCCTCGGCAACGAGGTGTGGCTGGTGGCGCTGGCCGGCGTGCTCGCCGGGCTGTTCCCCGAGCTGGAGGGTGAGCTGCTGGGCGGCAACTACCTGGCCCTCGTGGCGTTGCTCGTCAGCTGGATCGTGCGCGACATGGGGCTGTGGCTGCGCGGCCGGGTGCCGGCGGCGTGGTGGCAGGCCGGCTGTGACGGGGCGATCGTGGCCGGCTCGTGGGGGCTGGCGCTGGCCTGGGGGGTGATCTTCACGCGGATCCTGCCGGTGCCGGTCGCGGCGGCGCTCGTGGTCGCGGTGCTGTTCGCCATGCACGGGCTGGCGTTCGCGGGGCTGCGGCTGACGGGCCGGTTGCGGGAGCGTGCCGTACGGCTGACCGGAGGGTCCGGCGAGAGGCCCACCTACGCGCTGACGGCGGCCGCGCTGACCGGCATCGTGGTGCTGGCGGGGGCGGACCTCGACCTGGCGGCGTCGGCGGCCGACGGGGCCACGCTGGCGCTGCTGGTGCCGGTGATGCTGGTCCTGATGCCGCTGCTGGTCCTGGCGCAGGCGTGGGTGTGGTGGACCTTCCGCCACCGCGTCACGGGACCCTCCTACCTCTGACCCGGCCCCACCCACCCGCCCTCGCCACCTTCTACGCCTCCGTCATCCAGGGCATGTCGGCCCGGGCCCGCGACGGCGCCACGCGCGAGGAACTGGAGCGGGTGGCACGGCTGGCGATGCCGGCCTACCCGGTCACCGAGCGATGATCGAGGCGTCCTCCGGCGGCATGTCCTCGCGCGGGGCGGCGCGCAGCCAGCGGCAGCCGTGCGGCGCCATCGGCAGCGTCACCCTGCCGTCCTCGACGTCCATGCTTTCGTCGGAGAGCAGGTCGGTGAGCACGCAGTCGCCCCGGTCCTTCAGCAGCAGTTCGACCTCCGTCGCGGTGTCGCCCAGGTTGTGGACGGCCACCACGGTCGCGCCCGCGGCGTCGCAGCGGTGCGCGAAGATGCCCGGGTTGCCGGTCTCCAGCACCGTGTTCTCGCCCCATGCGAGCTCCGGGCACTCCCGGTAGCGCTCGATCAGCAGCTGGAACCAGCGCAGCAGCGAGTCGGGGTCCCGTTTCTGGTCGGCGACGTTGACCCGCTCGGGGGCGAAGCTGCCGCCGGGGATCCCCCGCACGGGCTCGGCCTCGCTGAAACCGCCGCCGCGTGACCACTGCATCGGGGTCCTGACCGCCATCCTGCCCTCTTCGTCGAGGTTGTCACCCATGCCGATCTCCTCGCCGTAGAAGATCACCGGGGTGCCAGGCATGGAGAACAGCAGGCTGTAGGCCATCTTGATCCGGCGCAGGTCACCGCCGAGCATCGAGGGCAGCCGGCGGCGCAGGCCCCTGCCGTAGATCTGCATGCTCTTGTCGGGGCCGAAGGCCTCGAACACCTCCTGCCGTTCCTCCTCGCTGAGCTTGTCCAGGGTCAGCTCGTCGTGGTTGCGGAGGAAGGTCGCCCACTGGCAGTCCTTGGGCGGCATGATGCGCTCGCGCAGCGCCTGGTAGATCGGCTCGGCCTCGTCCCTGGCCAGCGCCAGCCAGATCCGCTGCATGAGGATGAAGTCGAAGCACATCGTGAGCTGGTCGCCGTTGCCGTCGCCGAAGTAGCCGACGAGGTCCTTGTAGGGCATGTTGACCTCGCCCAGCAGGATCGATCCGCCCTCGCGCCGGCACATGAAGGCGCGCAGGTCGGCCAGGAAGGCGTGCGGGTCGGGCAGCTTGTCGCCCACGTTCTCGATGAGGAACGGCACCGCGTCCACCCTGAACCCCGACAGGCCCAGCTCCATCCAGAAGCCGAGGATGCGGGCGATCTCGTCGCGCACCTCCGGGTTGGCGACGTTGAGATCGGGCTGGTGGCGGTAGAAGCTGTGCAGGTAGTGCTGCCCGGTCCGCTCGTCGAACTGCCAGATCGAGTCCTCCTTGTCGGGGAAGACGATCTGGCTGGGGTCGTCGGGTTCGGGCGTGTCGCTCCAGACGTACCAGTCGCGCAACCGCGACTGCTTGCTCGATCGCGAGTCCTTGAACCACGGGTGCTGGTCGGAGGTGTGGTTGACCACCAGGTCGGCGATCACCCTGATCCCCCTGTCGGTCGCGGTGCGCATGAACTCCACGAAGTCGCCGAGCGTGCCGAGCCGGGGGTCGACGCTGTAGAAGTCGGTGATGTCGTAGCCGTCGTCCCTGTTGGGGGTGGGGAAGAAGGGCATGAGCCACAGGCAGGTGATGCCCAGGCTGTGCAGATAGTCGATCTGCTGGGTGAGGCCGCGGAAGTCGCCGACCCCGTCGCCGTTGCCGTCCTTGTAGGTCTCGACGTCGAGACAGTAGATCACCGCGTTCTTCCACCAGAGATCGCTGGTATAGGTCAGGCGCATCCGCCTCCGCTACCCGATCAGGCGTATGGTGAACGCGTGCGGACCAGGTTGCCTGCTGCGCTGCTGCTCCTGCTGTCCACACTGTTCCTGGCCGGCGGGACGCCCCCGCCTGCCCCCGTCGTGGCCGCCGTCCACGCGCAGATCGCCGGAGCGGCCGATCACCAGCAGGTCCTGCCCGACCCCACCAGGCCGCACGCCCACGCGAGCAAGGGCGTGCACGCCACGGGTGGCGGCCTCGCCGTCCTCACCGCCGCCGTTCCGTACGGCCGGCGCGCCGCGCTGACCGCTGTCGCCGGCGCCCGCCCGAGGGCGCTCGGCGGCGAGCACCACGCGAGCGCGCCGGCCCGCGCGCCGCCCACCTCCACACCGCTCTCCTGACCCCATCAAGAGCCTTGTGGAGGCCCCATGTCCCGTGCGCCGTTGTGGCGTGCGGTGGCGGCGCTTGCCGTCATCGCGACTTCGTTGTTCCTAGCCCTGACCATGCCGCCGCGCCTCGGTCTCGACCTGCGCGGCGGCACCCAGCTCGTCTTCGAGACCAGAGACTCGCCCACCGCCAAGGCCGACGCCGAGGCCACCGACCGGGCGCTGGACGTGCTCCAGCGCAGGACGGACGCGCTGGGCGTGGTCGACCCGACCCTCGTCCGCTCGGGCGAGAAGCGCATCATCGTCGAACTGCCGGGCGTGCTCGACCCGCGCAAGGCCGCCGAGGTGATCGGCAGGACCGCGCAGCTGTCCTTCCACCCCGTCCTCGGCGACGACGGCCAGACCCGCGACGAGGACGGCCGGCCGCTCCGTCTCGGGCCGGCCGCGATCAGCGGCGACGGCGTCACCGACGCGGGGGCGGGCACCGACCCGCAGCGCGGCGGCGCCTGGTTCGTCACCGTCGACTTCCGCGAGAGCGCGCCGTGGCAGAAGCTGACCGGCGCGGCCGCCTGCGAGCCCGTCGGCGACCCCAAGCGCAGGGTCGCCATCGTGCTCGACGACAAGGTCATCTCCTCGCCGCAGGTGAACGAGGGGACGCCGTGCCGTACCGGCATCCCCGGGGGTTCCACCGAGATCACCGGCTCCTTCACCCCCGAGGAGGCGAAGAACCTCGCCGTGCTGATCAAGGGCGGTTCGCTGCCCGTGCCGCTGGAGATCGTCGAGCAGCGGACGGTCGGCCCCACCCTCGGCGCCGACGCCATCGCCGCCAGCGCGCAGGCCGCCGTGGTCGGCGTGATCCTGACCGGCGCCTTCATCATCCTGGTCTACCGGGTCGTCGGGCTGCTGGCGGCGATCGCGCTGGTGAGCTACGGCCTCATCTCCTACGCCGCCCTGGTCGCCCTCGGCGCCACGCTCACCCTGCCGGGCCTGGCCGGATTCGTGCTGGCGATCGGCATGGCCGTCGACGCCAACGTGCTGGTCTTCGAGAGAGCCAGGGAGGAGTACGGCCGAGCGGGCCTCAAGTCCGCGCTCGACCAGGGGTTCTCGAAGGCCTGGAGCGCCATCGCCGACTCCAACGTGACCACGCTGCTGGCCGCCGGGCTGCTGTTCTGGCTGGCCTCGGGCCCGGTCAAGGGGTTCGGCGTGACGCTGTCGATCGGTGTGGTCGCCTCGCTGATCTCAGCCATGATCATCACCAGGGCGCTCACCCAGTGGATCATCGGCAGGACGCCGCCGCGAGCCTCGGGTCTCGCCTCGATCGGCAGGGTGCGCGCCTGGCTGACCGCCCGCAGCCCCTTCGTGATGCGGCACGCCCGCCGGTGGCTGGTGGGCGCGGCCGTCCTGGTGCTGGTCGCGGTCGCGGGGCTCGTCTCGCGCGGGCTGAACTTCGGGGTCGAGTTCACCGGAGGGCGGCTCGTCGAGTTCACCACGTCCACGCCGATGACCACGGACACGGCCAGGGCGGCCGTCGCGGGCGCCGGACACCCCTCGGCCGTCGTGCAGAGCTCGGACCAGGGGATCTCGGTGCGGACCGGGCAGATCACCGGCGACGACGTCGAACGCATCCAGCGGGCGCTCGGCGACCGGGTCACCAAGGTGCGCGACGAGCTCATCGGGCCCTCCCTCGGCGCCGAGCTGCGGCGCAACGCGCTGATCGCGCTGGGCGTGGCGCTGGCGGCCCAGCTGGCCTACCTGGCGGTGCGGTTCCGGTGGACGTTCGGCGCGGCGGCCGTGCTGGCGCTGCTCGTCGACACGGCGGCGGTCGTGGGCACGTTCGCCTGGCTCGGCAAGCCGATCGACGGGGTGTTCCTGGCGGCGATGCTGACGATCGTCGGGTACTCGGTGAACGACAAGGTGGTGGTCTTCGACCGGGTGCGCGAGCTGTGGGCGCGGCAGCGGACCAGGCCGTTCCCCCAGGTGGTCAACGAGGCGATCCTGCAGACCGTGCCGCGCACCGTGAACACCGGGCTGGGGGCGCTGTTCATCCTGGCGGCGCTGGCGGTGTTCGGGGGTGACTCGCTGCGGGACTTCGCGATCGCGCTGCTGATCGGGATCGTGGTGGGGACGCTGTCGTCGTCGCTGGTGGCCGGGCCGTTGGCGATCGAGTTCGAGCGGTACAGCAAGCAGCCACCGCCGTCGCCGCCCGCCCGCCGTACCTCCCGGCCCCGCGAGGGCTCCGGCGCGGTCCTCTGACCACCGGCCGGACGGCTCCCTGACGCCCCGGCCCCGCTCCCACCCGCACGGCACGCAGGGTGATGGCGGGGCCGGGGCCCCTACCGGGAGGCGCCGTCGCCCGGCACCGGCGGCCCCACCAGGCGAGGGCCTACCGGTGGGCGGATCACTCGCTCCCTCCGTACGGCAGCGCCGGCACCCAGAACTCCACCGTCGTTCCCCCGCCCGGCTCGCTCCTGATGGCCCACCAGCCTCCGGCCGCCTCCGCGCGTTCGCGCATCTCCAGCAGCCCGAAGTGGTCGCGCCCGGACAGCGTCTCCACGGGCTTGGCGAGGCCGACGCCGTCGTCGGTCACCCTGACGAGCACGCCGTGGTCGGCGGAGACCAGCGACACCTTCACGCTCTTCGCCCGCGCGTGCTTGTGGACGTTGGTGAGCGCCTCCTGCAGGATCCGGAAGATCGTGATGCGCGTTTCGGGCGGCGGCTCGCGGACGAGGTCGTGGCTGACGCTGACGGTGAGGCCGGTGCCCGCCACCGTCTCGTCGAGATAGCCCTGGACGGCGTCGATCAGGTCGTCGTCCAGTCCTGGCGGCCGCAGCCTGAAGGTGAGGCCGCGCAGCCGCTGGACGGCCGCGCTGACGGCCTCGCCGAGCCGTTCGACGGCGTCGGCGTGCTCCGGCGGCACCCGGTCGGCCAGGAGCTGCAGCCGCATCCCGACGGCGACCATCGACTGGATGGTGTCGTCGTGGACGTCCCAGGCGATGCGCCGCCGCTCGCGCTCCTGCGCCTGGACCAGGTGGGCGAGCAGGCGTCCGCGCTCGTCGAAGGCGCGCTCTGCGGTACGGCGCTCGGTCATGTCGCGGGTGACCTTGCCGAAGCCGCGCAGCCGTCCGGACTCGTCGAACAGCGCGGTGATGATGACGTTCGCCCAGAACCTCGTGCCGTCCTTGCGGACCCGCCACCCCTCGTCCTCCAGCCGTCCCTCCGCGATCGCGGTCTCCAGCTCGCGCTCCGGCTTTTTCGCGGCGACGTCCTCGGGCGGGTAGAAGACCGAGAAATGGCGGCCGATGATCTCCTTGGCCGTGTAGCCCTTGACCCGCTCGGCGCCCGCGTTCCAGCTGATGATGTGACCCCGGGGATCCAGCATGAAGATCGCGTAGTCGACGATGCTCTGCACCATCAGGTGGAGGTCTGTGTCGGCGTCGGCCATACCGCAGCATGCCACGCCCACCCCCGCGAGCGGTACGGCACGCATGTCAGCCGACGGCCGCGCCCGCCCTGGCGCCGTCGGAGTCCGTCGCGGCCACCAGCTCGCACCAGACCACCTTGCCGCCGTCCAGCGGGGCGGCACCCCACCGGGCCGACACCTGCTCGACCACGTGCAGGCCCCAGCCGTCACGCGGTCCAGGCTCGCGGGGCGCGGGCAGTTCGGCGGCGGCATCACCCACCTCGATGCGGATCCGCGACTCGTCTCCCGCCAGGCGCAGCAGCGGCGGCCCGTCGCCGTGCAGCAGCGCGTTGGTCACCAGCTCCGAGACGACGAGCAGCACGTCCTCGCGCGCACCACGGTAGGCGGTCTCGACCACGAACCGTCCGGCGATCTCGCGGGCGGCCGTGATGCCGGACAGCTCGGCTTCCAGCCGCTCCTCGATCTCGTATGCCATGCCCCTCACTTTCCCCACCAGGGCGTGGCCTCACGAGACGCAATTTCCCCAGCGGCCAGTAGTGCAGATGCATCAGTCAAGCAGGCCGTCCCTGCGTGCGATGACGACGGCTTCCAGCTTGGAGCGCGCGCCCAGCTTCTCCAGCACCCGCTGGACATGGTTTCGCGCGGTGTTGCGGGCCACGCCGAGCCGGCGGCTGATCTCGACGGTGCTGGCCCCCTCGCCCAGGAGCGCCAGCGTCTGGCGCTCCCGCGCGGTCAGCCCGCCGCCCGGGTGCGCCGCCCTTCCCGTCAGCCGGTCGAGCACGTCGGCCAGCAGGTCGGGCGTGAAGACCATGCCGCCGGCGGCCACCTCGCGGACGGCCGCCTCCAGCTCCTTCAGCCCCGACGACTTGGCGATCAGGCCGGCGCCACCGGCCGCCACGGCCCTGGTGGCCATGGCGGCGCTCACCTCGCCGGCGACCACCAGCACGCGCACCCCGTCGGCGGCCGACGCGAGGCTGCCGATCGCCTCGATCCCGTCGCCGTCGGGCAGCCGCCGATCGAGGAGCACCACGTCGGGCCGCAGGCGTCCGGTCTCGGTGCCCGCCTCCGCGATCGAGACCGCCCTGCCCACCACCTCGATGCCGTCGGCCCGGTCGAGCGCCATGCCGAGCGCCTCGGCGACCATGTCGTGGTCCTCCACGAGCAGCACCCGGATCGACGGCATGGGCTCATTCTCCTTCAGCCCTGGGCTCGTCTGGCGGCCAGGGCGGCGCCGACGCGCTGCACGTCGCCGTCGTCGGCGGGATCGAGGCCGGTCAACGCGGGGTCGCGGGCCTGATGGGCGTCGCGGAGGGGGTGCTCAGGTGGTTCCTGCCGTTCAGGGGCGGCGACGGGCTTCGCCGGTTTCGAGATCTTCTGGGACGGCAGGCGGTACGCCGACAACCTGGTGAGCGGCGCGGCGAGCGAGCACACCGCCGCCGCGGCCGTCTGCGCCGGGATCGTGCCCGCCGGGCGGCTGCCGCTGATCAGGGAGTTCCTGCTGGACCGGGCGGCGCCCTGCTGGGCGCCGCCGACCACGTCGCCGGGCTGTGCAAGGACTGGGCCGCGCTGGGGCAGGGCACCTTCCGCGAGTGCTGGGACGGCGGGTCGTACTGTCACGGCTGGTCGGCCACGCCCAGCAGGGACCTGCTCGTCCACACCCTGGGGATCACGCCCGCCGAGCCCGGCTACGAGAGGGTCAGGATCGCGCCCCGGCTGGGTCACCTGCGCTGGGCGCGCGGTGCCGTACCGTCGCCGCACGGGCTGATCGCGGTCGAGGTACGGGATGACACGATCACGGTGGACTCGCCGGTCCCGTACGAGATCGTGCATCCCGACGGGCGGGTCAGCAGGGGTCAGGGCTCGGGGACCACGGACCTTCACGTCTTGGTCGAGTGAGGGGCGATCGGCGACAAATGAGGCTAACCTCTCGCCCATGAGTGACTACGCGATCACATTCGACCTCGTCGACGCCAACAATGACGGGCTGATCTCCGCCGCGGAACTGGTCCGCCTGATGGAGGTGCTCGGCCAGCCGATCACGATCGAGGCCGCGCAGGCCGGTGTCGCCAGGCTGGACCGCGACGGTGACGGCCTCATCTCGCTGGAGGAGTTCGGCCGCTTCATCCAATAGTTATAAAAACAAGCACTTGCTTCCCAGCTCCTCTGTCAGTTAAGTAACAAGTGGCGACGGGAGGGGTTAAGGGCATGAAGGGTGACTGGAGCGACGGACGCCGCCTCTGGGAGTCCGCTCCCCCCGGCATCGTCCACGGGTTGCGACCCGGCATCGGCAGGCTCTCCGACGAGGTGATCGAGGAGATCCAGGCCCGCATCCCCGAGTACGCGCGGCCGTCGGACGAGATCTACATCAAGGTCGTGCGGAGGGCGGTCGAGGAGGCCATCGGCCGCTTCCTCGACCGCATCGAGAACCCCGACGCCCCCTGGGATCCCGAACCGTTCCGCATGATCGGCAGGGGAGAGGCCGCCGAGGGCCGCAACCTCGAACCGCTGCAGACCGCCATGCGCCTGGGCGCCAGGGTCGGCTGGCGGCGGCTGACCGAGCTGGCCGAGCCGCTCGGCCTGACGCCTCAGTCCCTCTACGACCTCGGCGAGGCGATCTTCGTCTATCTCGACCAGCTCGCCGACGCCGCCGCCGAGGGCTTCGACGAGGCCAGGGCCCACGCGGCAGGCGAGATGGAGCGGCGCCGCCACCGCCTGCTCGACCTGCTGCTCTCCCAGCCGCCCGCCGCCGCCGAGGCGATCGCCGACCTGGCGAAGGCCGCCGGCTGGCGGCTGCCGAGGACCGTGGCGGGCGTCGCGCTCGACGACCAGAACGGCACCCCGTCCCTGCCTCCGGACGTCCTCGTCGGCCTCGACCGTCCCCAGCCGTGCCTGCTCGTCCCCGACCCCAACGGTCCCGGCCGGCCGCAGATGCTGGAGAAGAGCCTGCGCGGATGGCGGGCGGCGGTCGGCCCCGCCGTCCCGCTGGAACGGGCGGCCGTCTCGCTGCGCTGGGCCACCGAGGCGCTCGACCTGGCCCGCCGCGGGGTGCTGCCGCGCGCCAGGGGCCCGCTGCGCTGCGCCGACCACATGTCGACCCTCATCGTCTTCAAGGACGAGGACCTGGTCGGCGCGCTGGCGCAGACCCGGCTGGCCCCGCTCGCGCACCTGCGCAAGTCGCAGCAGGACCGGCTGGCCGAGACACTGCTGGCCTGGCTGCGCTACGGCAGAGGCGCCGGCGAGGTGGCCGCCAGGCTGCACGTCCACCCGCAGACCGTCCGCTACCGGCTGCGGCAGCTCGAAGAGCTCTACGGCGACCAGCTCGGCGACCCCGACGTCCGCTTCGAGCTGGAGATCGTCCTCAGGGCGAGGCAGGCCAGGACCGGAACAGCCTGAGGCTGTCCTCGCCGACCCGCTCGCGCAGCGCGTGGTCCTCGACGCCCAGGTCCTCCTCCGGCGCCAGGCACAGCACGCCCACCTTGCCCACGTGCTCGTTGGTCTGGACGGCCCGCGCCGCGTCGCCCGCCCGCTCCAGCGGGTAGACCCGGGAGAGCGTCGGATGGATCATCCCGAGCGAGATCAGCCGGTTGATCTCGGCGCATTCCTGGTAGTTCGCGCCGTGCGAGCCGATGATCCGCTTGAGCTTCATCCACAGGTGCCTGTTGTCGTAGGCGTGCTCGAACCCGCTGGAGGAGCCGCAGGTGACCACCGAGCCGCCCTTCCTCGCGACGTAGACGGACGCGCCGAAGGTCTCCCTGCCCGTGTGCTCGAAGACGATCGCCGGGTCCTCGCCGACCTGCCTGCGCACCTCCGCCCCGAGCCTGCGCCACGCCTTCTCGTCGTCGAGGTGCTCGAACTGGGTGCGGTCCACGACGTGCTCGCAGCCCATCCGGTGCAGCAGCTCGGCCTTCTCCGGCGAGCTGACCACCCCGACCGGGATGCCGCCGCCGTTCCTGACGAGCTGCACGCCGTACGCGCCGAGGCCGCCCGTCGCGCCCCACAGCAGCACCACGTCGCCCTGCTTCATCCGCGAGCCGTGCTCGCCCACCAGCATGCGGTAGGCGGTGGACGCGCACAGCATGTTGCACGCGGCCTCCTCCCAGCTCAGGTGGGGCGGCTTGGGCAGTAACTGGGTCGCCTTCACCACGGCGAACTCCGCCAGGCCGCCGAAGTTCGTCTCGAACCCCCACGCCCGCAGGTCGCCGCCCAGCATCCCGTCGTGGTGGGTGATCGGGTCCTCGCCGTCCACGTACGCCGGGCTGGTCACCACCCGGTCACCGATGCGCCAGCGCCGTACGGCCGTGCCCGTCCTGACGACCACCCCTGCCGCGTCGGACCCGAGCACGTGCGTGTCCAGGTCGTGCCGTGGATCGGTCCTGCCGAACCGCTCGAGGAAGGCGAAGGTCGGGATCGGCTCGAACATCGCCGACCAGACGGTGTTGAAGTTGATCGCGCTGGCCATGACCGCGACCAGCACCTCGTCGGGGGCCAGCGGCGGCATCGGAACCTCGCCCACGTGCATCGACCTGCGCACGTCCTTGTCCACCCCCTTCGCCCCGTGCGGCGTCCTGCCGAACATGCCGACCTCGTCCTTGCGGATGTAGGTGGCCTTGTAGGTCGAGGGGACCCGCGCGTGCTCGAGCTCTTCGGGATCCGCGCCCTCGATCACTGCCTGTACCAGCGTCATGGAAGACCTCTCAGGTGTGCGGCGACGATCTCTACGTACGGGGGGTCGAGCAGGTTGAGATGGTGCGAGCCGGGGACGGGGACGATCTCCAGATCCTCGGCGTAGGGGGCGAACCCCCTGGCGGGGTCGTCCCGGTGCGCGTAGCGGGCGTCCTCGACGGCCCACGGGGTCGGCTCGGTGGAGCGGTAGAGGACGACCCTCCCCCGGTACGGCCCGCAGCGGTAGCGCTCGATGGCCAGGGTGTCCTCGTGGGAGGTGCGCTGGTGGCGCAGGATGGCGGGGCTCAGGGCGGCCAGGACCCCCGACTCCTCGACCCGCGCCTCGGTGAGCGCGAGCTGGCCGGGCTCGTCGAGGTCCTTCAGGTCGTCGTAGGAGAGGGCGACCGCGGCGCCGTAGGTGTCCCGGAGGTACCGCGCGAAGTCGGCGTACCGCCGGGCGCGCACCTGGGTGAGCGTGGCGGGATCGAGCCGGTCGGGAAGCCCCGAGTCGATCATCGCGACCAGCTCGACGGCGTCGTCACCTAGTTGCCTGGCGATCTCGAAGGCCACGATCCCGCCGAACGACCAGCCGCCGAGGCGGTAGGGGCCGGGGCAGGTGCGGGTGATGGCCTCGGCGTAGGCGGCGGCGCGCTCGGGGATGCCGGCCGTGCCGTCCAGCCGTTCCAGGCCGAGCACGGGGGTGTCGAGGAGGGAGGCGAGCCGCCGGTAGACGCCCGTCGTGCCGCCCGCCGGGTGCGCCAGGAACAGCGGCGCCGCCCGGCCGGTGGCGCGGCCCGGCCGGGTGAGCGGCCGGACGACGCCCTGCCCGGCCTCCCGCTCGTCCGCCGCGCGCACCGCGTCGGCCAACTCGGCGACGGTCATCCCATCCGCCCGGAGACCCAGCTCGGCGGGCGCCGCGCCAACCGCCCGGAGACCCGGCTCGGCGGGCATCACCCCAACCGCCCGGAGACCCAGCTCGGCGGGCGCCGCGCCGCCCGCCCGGAGACCCGCCCCGGCATCCGTCGCCCCGCCCGCCCGGAAGCCCGCCTCGCTTGCCACGGTGGTCGCCACCTCGGCGGGGAGGACCTCGTCGAGGCGCGGCGCGCGCCCCAGGACCTGCTCGGCCACCCTCACGACCAGCCGCTCGGCCGCGTCCCTCGGCGCCGTCTCCACGGCGGTCGCCCGGCCTTCCCGTCCGCCCGGCTCGGGGCCGAGCGCGCCGCCCTGCACCGGGCCCAGCGCGGCGCCCGGCTCGAGGCCCAGCGCGCCGCCCGGCTCGGGGCCCGCCTCGATGCCCAGCTCGGCCGCGACCGCCCGCGCCACCTCGCCCAGCGTGGCGCCCCTGAGCAGCAGCCCGGCCGGCACCGCCACCCCGAAGTCGTGCTCGAACGTCCCGCGCAGCCGCGTCGCCGCCAGCGAGTCCAGCCCCAGGTCCGTCAGCACCGCGTGCTCCCCCGGCCACCCGCCCCGGTCGCCCGACCGGCCGGCGTCGAACCCCAGCACGCCCGCCACCCGCTCCCGCACCCGCGCGTGGATCACCCGCATCGCCTCGCCCGGCGCCAGCTCGCCCAGGTCACGCCGCCGCTCCGCCACTCCCTCGACCACCATCGAGAAGTACGGCATGCGTCCCACCCGGGGGAACACCGCCATCGCCGCCGCCGGATCGAGCCTGACCACCCCCGCCGACAGTTCCCGCCGCAGCAGCGCCTCCAGCGCCTCGATCCCCTCCTCGGGGGTGAGCGGCGTGACGGCCGGCAACGGGTCGGCCCCGGCCCACGTCCCCCAGCTGATCGACACGGCCGGCAGCCCCTCCGCCCTGCGCAGGTCGCACAGCGCGTCCAGGTAGGCGTTCGCCATGCCGTACGCGGCCTGCCCCGGCGAGCCGAGCAGGGCCGCCGCCGAGGAGAAGGCCACCCACCAGTCGAGGGCACGGTCGCGCGTCGCCTGGTGCAGCCGCCACCCGCCGGTCGCCTTGGCCGCCCACACCCGTTCGACCGACGCCGCGGTCAGTGCGGTGACCAGCCGGTCGTCCAGCACGCCCGCCGCGTGGACGACCCCGCGCAGCGGGACTCCCCCTTCCGTCACGGCCGCCACCAGCCGTTCCGCCGTGCCCTCCGCGGCGAGGTCGCCCGTGACCACCTCGACCGCGGGCAGCGCGGCGAGCCGGGCGGCGGCCTCGGCGGACGGTCCGGCCCGGCCGTTCAGCACGACCCTGGCCGCGCCCCTGTCCACCAGCCAGCGCGCCACGAGCAGGCCGAGCGCGCCGTACCCGCCGCTGATCAGGTAGCCGCCGCCCTCCCGCACCACCGGGGGACGTCCTGGACGGTCGGCGACGAGCTCGGCGCGGCGCAGGCGGGCGGCGTAGCGGACGCCGTCGCGCCAGGCCACCTCGTCGTCGTCGCCGTCGTGCGTGAGCTCGCGCGCCAGCACGGAGAGGTCGTCGACGTCGATCAGCGTCGCCCTCAGCTCGGGATGCTCCAGCGCCAGCACCCTGACCACGCCGCGCAGGGAGGCGGCCGCCGGGTCGCCGCGTTCCCCCTCCAGGACGGCCTGCGCCCGCTCGGTGACGATCCTGAGCCGCCTGCCGTCCCCGGCCAGCCGCGCCAGCCGCAGCAGCACGCCCGGCGGGTCGGCGTCCGCCCCCACCAGCACGAGCGGGTCGCCGTCTGGCCCCGCGGGCAGGAACGAGGCCAGGCGGGCGGCTCGCGGATCCCCCTCATCGGCCAGGATGAGCCATGCGCGAGCCGGCGCCGCCTGGTCGTCCGCCAGCGGGGCCGGGGCCCAGATCCGTTCGACGAGCTTGTCGGCCAGCCGTACCGGCACGCCGGTCTCCGGGATCTCAGCCGTCTCGATTCCCTCAATTGTCCCGTCTACACAGAACCGCCCGATTCTTTCCTTCGCATCGGCCGACGGGCCCGCGCCCGCCGAGCCGTACAGCTTCCACACCCCGGCCGCGTCCTTGGCGTGCACCTCGACGCGCCCCCCTGCCCGCGTGACGGTGATCCGCGCCGGCAACGGCAGCAGCCCGTACAACGCGACGTTCTCCACGGCCGTGCCGCCCGTCGCCGCCAGCGCCAGCCGGGCCACCGCCTCCACCGGCAGCACCGCGTGCCCGTCGCGGTGCCAGGTCGCGGGATCCAGCTGCCAGGGCGGCTCGGACAGGTCGTCCAGCTCGGTGGACCAGCCGTGCCCGGCGGGCGTCTCCACGTGCGCGCCCAGCACCGGATGCCCGCCGGCGGCCCGCGGGCGTTCCGGCGCCCAGTGCCGCTCCCGCCGCCAGCGCGGGCGCGGCACGTCCACCACCCGCCCGTCCACATCCGGCGGTACGGCGGCCGCCACCCTGGCCACCTGCTCCTCGAACCCCCGCGCCGCCCCGTCCCGCACGCCCGCGGCGGCGGAGCGCGGCCGGGCGAGCGAATGGGTCACCAGCGCGCCAGGAAGGCTGTCCCGGAGCGCGGCGGCCAGCACCGGATGCGGCCCGATCTCGGTGAACACGGTGTGCCCGTCCTCCGCCGCGGCGCCGACCGCCTGCGCCAGCCGGACCGGCCGCCTGATGCCCGCCGCCCAGTAGGCGGGCTCGAACGTCGGCGTCTCCCGCGGGTCGTCCAGCACCGTCGAGTAGAACGGCACCTCCGGCTTCCCCGGCACGATCGCCGCCAGCTCCGCCCTCAGCCGCGGCTGCAACGGTTTGACCTGCGGCGAATGCCCCGCCCCTTCCGACGTCAGCACTCTCGCGTAGCGCCCGTCCGCCTCCACCCGCGCCGCGAACCGCGCCACCGCCTGCTGGTCGCCCGTGACCACGGTCTGCGTCGGCGAGGAGTAGACGGCGACGTGCAGGTCGGACGGCACCTCCTCGGCGGCGGCCTCCAGCACGGCCATCGCGCCGCCCCCGCCCAGAGAGCCCAGCAACCCCGCCCGCCGGCAGATCACCCGGACCCCGTCGTGGAGCCCCAGCCCGCCCGCGACGACGGCCGCCGCGACCTCGCCCATGGAGTGTCCGATGACGGCCGCGGGCCGCACCCCGTACGCCGTCCACAGCCGGCTGAGCGCGATCTGCACGGCGAAGATCATGGGCTGCAGGTGGGCGACGCCGTCCGCCTCCCAGGTGTGCAGGTCGATGCCCGCCTCGGCGCGCAGGAGCGGCGCCAGCTCGTCGACGGCGTCCCGGAAGGCGGGCTCGGCGGCGTAGAGGTCGCGTCCCATGCCCGGCCACTGCGCGCCGTACCCGCTGAAGACCCACACCGGCCCCCGCCCCCCGGTGGGCACGGGCTCGACGGTCGCGAGCGCGGCGGCCAGCTCGCCGGCGGTCCTGGCCACGGCGGCGGCGCCCACCCGGCCCCGGCCCGCCCGGCGGGCCAGCGTGTGGGCGACGTCCCGCAGCCAGGAGCCGGACGGCTCCGGACGGGCGGTGAGCCAGGCGGCGAGATCGGCGGCCTGCGCCCGGACCCGGTCGGCGGTGACGTCGCTCAGGACGAACACCCGCGCCGCAGCCGTCCCGTCCTTCGGCGGGGCCGGCACCGGTGAGTGGACCGGGAGGAAGGCGTCCAGGACCACGTGGGCGTTCGTGCCGCCGAAGCCGAACGACGACACCCCCGCCCGCGCGTCGGCGCGCGGCCAGGCCGTCGGCTCGGTGACGACCGACAGCGTGTCCCAGGGCACGTGCGGGTTCGGCGTGCGGAAGTGCAGGCTGGGCGGGATGAGCCCGTGGTGCAGCGCCAGCACCGTCTTGATGAAGCCGGTCACCCCCGCCGCCGCCTCCAGGTGGCCGAGGTTGGTCTTCACCGAGCCGAGCAGGACCGGCCCGGGGACGGCGGCGGCGATGGCGCCGGCCTCGATGGGGTCGCCGAGGAAGGTGCCGGTGCCGTGCGCCTCGATGTAGTCGGGCCCCCTGTCGAGCCCCGCGTAGACGGTGCGGAGGAGGTCCTGCTGGGCGTCGGGGTTCGGGGCGACCAGGCCGTTGGAGCGGCCGTCCTGGTTCACGGCCGACGCGGTGACCACCGCGAGGACCCTGTCGTCGTCGCGGAGAGCGTCGGACAGGCGTTTGAGCACGACGACGCCGCAGCCCTCGGCCCGCACCATCCCGTCGGCCGACGCGTCGAACGCCTTGCACCTGCCGTCCGGCGCCGTGCCGCCGGCCCGGTCGAAGGCCATGGTGACGACCGGGGAGAGCAGCAGGTTCACGCCTGCGGCCAGGGCCAGGTCGCTCTCCCCCGCGCGCAGGCTGGTCACGGCCAGGTGGACGGCCACGAGCGAGGACGAGCAGGCGGTGTCGACCGCCATGGACGGCCCGCGCAGGTCGAGCAGGTACGACAGCCGGTTGGCCGCGATGCTGAAGGCGGCGCCGGTGGCCGTCCACGCGTCCACGGCGGCGGGGTCGGCGGTGGTGAGGTGGGCGTACTCGTTGCCCGAGATGCCGACGAACGCCGCGGTACGGCTGCCGCGCAACGAGCGCGGCGCGATGCCGCCGTGTTCCAGCGCCTCCCACGCCGTCTCCAGCAGCAGCCGCTGCTGGGGGTCCATCGTGGCGGCCTCGCCCGGCGGGATGCCGAAGAACTCGGCGTCGAACCCCTCGATGCCGTCGAGGAAGCCGCCGTGCCTGGTGGTGCGGTCGAGGGCGGCGGCGGTGCGGGCCGTACCGTCGTCGAACCGTTCCCAGCGCCCTTCGGGGACCGTCCGTACGGCGTCGCGGCCCTGGAGGAGAAGGTCCCAGAACGCCTCGGGCCCGTCGGCGCCCGGCAGGCGGCACCCCACCCCCACCACGGCGATCGGCTCGGGCCCGCCGGACAGGCGCTCGTCCGGGCCGGGTACCGCCTCGGGCGCGCGTCCGCCGGTGGGGCGGAGGGGGTGGGCCGGTGAGCGTCCCGCGGCCGGATCGGCGAGCGCGCCCGTGGCCAGCGCCGCGGCGAGCCGGTTGATCGTCGGGTGTTCCCACACCAGGGTCGGCGCCAGCTCGCGCCCGACGAGCTCGGCCAGTTCCCCCGCGATCCCCGTCGCGTCCCGCGACGACAGCCCGAACTCCTCCAGCGGCCGGTCGGGGTCCACCTCGGTCAGGGCACACCGGGAGGAGATCCGCTCCGTCAGGAAGCGTCGGATGTCGCCTTCACCGAGTTCGTCCACGGGCGCTCCCATGCTGCCGGGGGTGATCGGTCAACTTACCGAGACGAACCATCCAGGAGCAGGCCGTAGCGGAACATTCCTCCAGTTCGTTTTTGTCACGCGGGTGATAATTGTCCGCGGAGCGCAAGCCGTAGCGCCTTTTCGTTGCCTGCGGTGATAGCTGCCGCCCGCGGGCACCGCCTAGCCTCGCCTCCACGCTGAGGAGGGCCGATGAGGGCCGATGAGGGCCGATGAGGGCTGAGGACGGTGATGGGCATCATGCGATCCAGGGGCTTGCTGGCCGTGGCGCTGGCGTCGGTGCTGGTCATGGGCTCGTCGGCCGGTCCCGCGCTGGCCGATCCCGACTGGTCGCTGGTCCCGGACGGGCAGACCGGGCAGGAGCGGCCGGCCGCCGACCGCCGCGGCGAGCCGGCGAGACCGGCCACGGCCGACGGGCGGAGCGAGCCCGAGGAGCCGGGCGGCCGGCCACCCGGCAGCGGCCAGGCCGAGCAGCCGGGAGAGGTGCCCCCGCAGGACGGCACCGCCGGCGACCCCTTCCCCGGCGACCCGAACGGCAGGCCGCCGTCCAAGGCCCCGCAGCCGCGACGCACGCAGGAGCCGGCGCGACAGCAGGCTCCGCCGGGCGACGCCGGAGACCCCCGCTACGCCCCCTGGCAGAAGGCGCTGAAAGGTCCGGCGAGGGTGGTGAGGGAACGCCGGCTCGGCCCGCGGATGCTGGACATCCTCATCTCCTCGCCGTCGATCGGCCGGATGATGCCCGTCCGCCTGCTCCTCCCCAGGGGCTGGTCGAAGTCCGCCAAGCGCACCTGGCCCGTCCTCTACCTCCTGCACGGCGGCGCCGACAACTACACCGCGTGGACCAGGATGACCGACGTCGCCTCCTTCACCGAGAACGTCGACGCGATCATCGTGATGCCCGAGGCGGGCCGCGCCGGCAACTACTCCGACTGGTTCAACGGCGGCCGTGGCGGCAGCCCCGCCTGGGCGACCTTCCACACCCAGGAGGTGCGGCGGCTGCTGGAGATCGGCTACCGCGCCGGCACCCGCAGGGCGATCGCGGGGCTGTCGATGGGCGCCTACGGGGCGGTGAAGTACGCGGCGCAGAACCCCGGCATGTTCGGGTTCGTCGGCGCCTTCAGCGGCATCATGGCCACCCAGCTGCCCGGCATCCCGCAGATCATCCAGAACGCCCAGCTCAGCGAGGGTCACGACCCGAACGCGCTGTGGGGCGACCCGGCCGGGAACAAGGACGTCTGGGCCGCCAACGACCCCCTGGTGCTCGCGCCGAACCTCAGGGGCACCGCGATCTACATGTCCAGCGGCACCAACAGCTTCCTGGGCCCGCTGGACCCGCCCGGCTCGCCGTGGCATCCCGCCCATCTGGGCGAGCCCATCTCCGCCTACACCGCGAAGGCGCTGAGCAAGCGGCTGGATCGGCTCGGCATCAAGCACACCATGAACATGTACGGCAACGGCACCCACACCTGGCCGTACTGGAACAGGGAGTTCAAGAACTCCTTCCCGATGGCCCTGCGCGCCCTCGGCCTGAGGGGCGGCGGGGATCCCTCGGCGGCGACGATGCGGGACGAGCGCGAGTGGGAGTACGACGACCCGCTGCCGCCGATCACGCCGCCCGACGCCGTCCAGCCGGGCCCGCTTCCTCTCGGTGTCATGAACTGGACGCTGCAGCGGTGACACTTGATCCATGAACCTGCGTGACCGCAAGAAGGAGCGAACGCGGCAACTGCTGTCCGACACCGCGATCGCGATGTTCCTGGCCGAGGGTTTCGACCAGGTGGCGGTCGCGGACATCGCGGCGGCGGCGGAGGTGTCGAAGCCGACGCTGTTCAGGTACTTCCCCGTCAAGGAGGACCTGGTCCTGCACCGCATCGCCGACCACCAGGGCGAGCAGGCGAGGGTGGTGGCCGCCCGCGACCCGCGGGAGTCGCCGCTGCGGGCCCTGCGCCGGCACTTCCGCCAGGGCCTGGAGGCGCGCGACCCCGTCACGGGGCTGTGCGACCTGCCCGAGGTGCTGGCCTTCTACCGCCTGGTGTACGGCACGCCGAGCGTGGCCGCCCGCCTGGTCGAGTACGGCACCGCCGACGCCGCCCTGCTGGCCGGCGCGCTGGGCGGGCCCGCGCCGCGCCTGGTGGCCGTCCAGGTGATCGCCGTCACCCAGGTGCTCGCGCACGACAACGTGGCGGCCGTGTCGGCCGGCCGTACGGCCGATGAGGTCTTCCCCGAGGCGGCCGCGGCCGCCGATCTCGCCTTCGACCTGCTCAGCCACGGCGCCGCAGGGCGCGGCTACTGATCTCCGTCATGTTCGTGACGCCGATGGTCTCCTTCTTGAAGGGGTAGGCGAGAGCGTCGAGCGCGGCGAGCTGGGCCTCGGTGTCGTCCTCGGCCTCGGTCTGGAAACGGAAGGTGAACCAGCTGATGGACCGGTCGTAGGCGAGCGAGCCGCCCTCGCGGAAGCCGATCTCGCAGGCGTCGGCCTGCTCGCGCAGCGTCTCCCGCTGGGCGTCGGTGAGGCCGTCGAACCTGGCGCGGATGATCACTCGGTAGGTGTCCATGTCGTGTCCCTCGTCGCGTAGGTGAGGACCCGGTCGCCGAGCAGGCTCTCGATGGTGTCGAGCCGTTCCAGCAGCGCGTCGGCGATGGCCGCGGGGGGCTGCCCGTCGGCCGTCCGCCTGCCGATCTCGCGCAGGACGTGCTCGTGCACCCAGCCGAGCTGCTCGGCCACGAGCGCCGGCGTCGGATCGCCGGGTGCGGCGCCGGTCTCCTCCGCCAGGGCGGCGGCGAGCTCGGCGACCATCTGCTCGGCCAGCTCGACCAGCCTCGCGGTGAGGGTCGGGGCGGCTCGCGCCATCTCCAGGAAGCGGCCGAAGCCCTCGGTCAGCCCGATGCTCCCGTCACGGCGGCGCAGCTCGTCGCGCAGCGTGGCCAGCACGGCGCCGGCGGCCGACTGCCCCGCCGCCCGCCCGCGCACGATCGCGGCGAGCCGGTCCCGCGAGGCGGGCGGGATGACCAGGTCCTCTTTGACCTTGAAGTAGTTGTAGACCGTGTTGGCCGCCACGTCGGCGGCCCTGGCCACCTCGGTGACGGTGACATGGTCGAACCCGCGCTCGACGAAGAGCCGCAGCGCCACTTCGGAGATGTGGCGCTTGGTCTCTTGCTTCTTGCGTTCGCGCAGGCTCACGCCGATGGAGTCTACTCCAAACTTGGAGTCGACTCCATGATTTATCCGACGGCCAGGTAGACCTGGCCGAACACCTCGGCGTACTTCTTCAGGTCCGTCGCCACGTCCACCTCGGGCGTCGCCGGGTTGTACAGGGTGGCCAGGCGCGGCTTGACCTCGCTCAGCCTGCGAAGCTGCTCCCAGGTCGGGTTGGCCGCGAGCTTGTCGCCGAGCACCCGGTTCACCGCGCCCTTCGGGTCCTGCCAGCGCGTCCAGAGCGTCACCGTCTCGGCCGCGTCGGACTGCAGTGGCGTCGCCACCCGCTCGGTGATCGTCTTGAGCGCCTGCTCGGCGGTCAGCTTCGAGGAGCCGGGAGCGGTGAAGACCGCGTCCTCGGCGCCGATCGTGCCGTAGGCGTCCCAGGCGCGGGCCCTGACCTGGATCCACTGGTTGCGCTGAGCGGTGGGGCCGTCGATCTTCCAGGTGGCGTACTCGGTGGCCAGGTGGCCGTTGTCGAGGGAGAGCTGGTCGACCAGGCCCTTGGACAGCCAGGCGCCGACGCGGTCGGGGTCGAGCAGCGGGTACTTCTTGCCCAGCTCCGTCTTGCACTCCTCGTTGGCCCCGCAGCCCAGCACCGGCACGACCGTGTGCAGGGCGAGCTTCCTGCCGGGCACGGCGTCACGCAGCGCCGCAGCGGCCTCGGTGACGAACCTGTCGATCTCGTCGGCCGCGGCGAACGTCTGGTTGTAGCCGAGCTGCGAGGAGAACCTGATGCCCACGGCGCCCTGCTGCATCGCCAGCGCACCGACCCGCTTCACGGCCTCGGCGAGCTTGCCGGCCTTCCAGTCGTCGGCCAGGTCGGTGTCGATCCAGACCCGCAGCCCCGCCTCGGCGGCGGTCTTGACCGCCTGCCCCTCGGCGGTCTCGGCGGCGGTCTTCACCTCGGCCGCCGACAGCTCGGCGGGATCGACGTAGCAGTCCTTGGCACCGCCCTGGCACTCGGGCGTTCCGCCGCCGTCGTTCTCGCCGGCGGGGTCGGGGTCGCCCACGTCACCGGAGGTGCTGTCGCCCGGCGGCTCGACGCAGGTGTTGCCCTCCTCGGTGCAGTCGATGATCGGGGTGTCGATCGGCCCGGCGTTCCTCATGTTCTCGCCGTCGTTGTCCAGCCAGAACCGGGCGATGTCGGCGGCCTCCTCCGGCGTCGCCATCCACCTGCAGACGACGTACGCGGGGGTGTCGCTCGACATCAGGTCGTTGCAGCTCCTGGGGTCGTTGTCCGACCAGGCGGGGACGCCGATGCCCAGCAGCGAGAGCGCCAGGCCGATGACGAAGATCTTCCGGAAACGCATGTCGCCTACTTCGGGGGTGATCAAAGGTGGGCAAGTAGCACACTATCTGGACACTTCTAAGAGATCTACCGCTTGCCGCACCCCGTCTTCCACACGCAGTCGAGCGGCCAGTCGAGGATTCGGTACGGCACGCAGCACCCTGGCCGCCAGCGCCTCTGCCGTGAGGCGCCGGACCGGCAGCGGCGCGGGACCCGCCCGCAGCGCGGCGACGCGCGCCCCCCAGAAGTGCTGGTCGGCGAAGAACGGGCAGACGACCGTGGGCACGCCCGCCGTGAGGCTCGCCGCCGTCGTGCCCGCCCCGCCGTGGTGGACGACCGCGGCCATGCGCGGGAAGAGCGCGGCGTGATCCACCTCGTCGACCGGCAGGACCGTGGCCGAACGCGCCACGCCCAGACCCTGGACCACCGCCCTGACGCCTGCCAGCCTGAGCGCCCGCAGCACCAGCGGGGCGAGCCCCTTGGGCGGCCTCATGCTGCCGAACCCGACGAACACCGGCCTCGGCCCCTCCTCGACGAAGGCCGCGACATGCTCGGGAAGGGGTCCGGGCGGGAGCCGCCAGTAGCCGGTGAGGTGGACCCTGGCGGGCCAGTCGCGCGGCCGGGGCACCACCAGCGGGCTCACCGCGCACAGCACGGGCACCTCCCGCTCCCGTCCCGCCGGCCCGAGCCCGAACACCGTGCGCCGCAGCCGGTTGACCATGCGGCCGAGGACCAGCGAGGTCAGCCTGTCGATCAGGGCGTAGCTGGCCCGGTTGCCCCAGCCGCCCAGAGTGCGTGCCGGGACGAGCGGGTTGGGGAAGGCGGCCGTGGGATGGCTGGGCTGGAAGTGCAGGAGCCGGTACGGCATGCCGTACCGGTCGGACAGGTGGGCACCCATGCCGCCGAGCGCCGGGGACAGGACCAGGTCGGCGGTGCGGGCGGCGGCGTCCACCTCGACGACGAGCTTCTCGGCGAACGGCTCGACGACCCGTTTGAAGCCGGAGACGAAGCCGAGCGGGCCGCTGCGCAGCCATGCCTGGCCCTCGTCCGAGTCGAGCACCGCCGCGGGGTCCACGCTGAGCGGCGCGAGCGTGAGGCCGTCCATCAGCGGCGCGTAACGCGGGGCGGCGACGACGGTGACGTCATGGCCGCGGGCGCGCAGCCCCCGGCCGAGCGCGACGCACGGCTGGGTGTCCCCCCTCGACCCGAACGCGAGGATCGCGACCTTCACGGCGACCCCACCCTCCGTCTCGACGACAGGCCCGCCCCGATGGCGCCTTTCATGGCAGCGTCGCCAGGCCGACCACCGCGCCCGCCAGCACCAGGCCCGCCGCCACCAGCAGCCCCGCGGAGTACCCCGCGGCGAACGTCCCCGCGCTCTGCACGATCACCCCGATCGCCGCGATCCCGAACAGCCCCGAGATCTCCCTGCCCACCGTGAAGACGCCACCGGCGACCCCCGCCCGGCCCTCCGGCACCGCCGCCAGCACCGCCGAACCCAGCGGCATCGTCAACGCCGACCCGATCCCGATCGCGCACACCGCGGGCAGCAGCTCGCCCCACCCGTCGCCCGGCCCGAGGAAGGCGACCCCCGCCATCCCCGCCGCCACCAGCGCCAGCCCCGCGGCCACCGTCCTGCCCGCCCCCAGCCGCCGCTCCACCAGCGGCACCAGCGGCGTCACCGCCACCACCAGCACGGCCAGCGGCACGAACGCCACCCCCGAGGCGGTCGGCGAGAACCCCAGCACTCCCTGCAGGAAGATCGCCGTGTAGAAGAAGACGCCGTTCACGCCGAGACCCCACAGCACCTGCGCCACCACCCCGCCGGTGAAGGACCGGGCGGCGAACAGCGCCGGATCCACCATCGGCTCGGCCGCCCGCCGTTCGACCACGACGAACGCCACGGCCCCCGCCACGCACGCCAGACCCGCCCCGACGATCACCGGCGCCGTCCAGCCGTACTCCGAGCCGTGGATCAGCGCGAACGTCCCTGACGACAGCACCACCGCCGAGGCCGCCACGCCCGGCAGGTCCACCCGCGCCGCGCCCCGCTCCCTGCTCTCGGGGACGACCGCGACGGCCAGCGCGGTCACCGCCGCCCCGATCGGCACGTTGATCAGGAACACCCACGTCCAGTGCGCGTGCTGGCTCAGATAGCCGCCCACCAGCGGCCCGAGCGCCAGGGCCCCCGCGCCCGACGCCATCCACACCGCCACGCCCGCCGACCGCTGCCGGTCGTCCTTCCCCGCGAGTACGGCAAGCGTCGCGGGCAGGATCAACGCCGCGCCCACGCCCTGGACCAGCCGGGCGGCGACCAGCAGCTGGATCGTGGTGGCGAGGCCCGCCGCGAGCGACGCCGCGGTGAACGTCACCAGGCCCGCGACGAGCGCCTTCCTGCGCCCGTACACGTCGGCGAGCCGACCGCCCGCGAGCATCAGTCCCGCGAAGGTCATGATGTAGCCGGTCGCCACCCACTCCAGCGCGGCCAGCCCCGCGCCGAGATCCGCCCTGATCGTGGGGAGGGCGACGGTGACGACCGTGTTGTCCAGCGTGGTCACGAACCCGGCGAGGGCGACGACCAGGAAGAGCGGCCAGACCCTGGAACTCCTCTTGGTGTGGACGGTGACCTGAGTCATCCGTCCACCTCCTGCCAGCTCCATCCGGGACCGTCGGGGCTCGCCCTGACGACCCTGGTGCGCGGCTCGACCTTCACCCAGGTCAGCCGGGGTTCGGGGATCTTCGGCTCGTCCGGCTCCGCCGCCCCGTCGTGAGGAGGAGCCCCAGGAGGAGCCGCCGGAGGGTCCTGGCGAGAGTGCCGGCCCGGCTGCGGGCGGGGCCTGCGGGGGGCGGTGGTGCCGGGGTACGGGTTGAGCCCCCGCTTGCGCCGCACGCCCTTCCCGGGGAGAGCGTCCGCGCCAGGGAGCGCGGCGGAACGAGGGCTGGGGTCGGTCCCGAACAACGGGCCGGGACGAGGGCTGGGGTCGGTCCCGAACAACGGGGCGAGACGAGGGCTGGGGTCGGTGTCGGTCCCGAACAGCGGGCCGGGGGCGAGCACGAGCCCCGGATCCGTGTCCAGCGCGGTCCCACCCGAAGCGTCCGGCACAGGACCGCCAGACGAACCAGGCACCGGACCGGCCGAGACCCCCACAGGACCGGACACCGCGCTGGCCGAGACCCCCGAACGACCGAGCACCGCGCTGGCCGAGACCCCCGAAGAACCGGACACCGCACTGGCCGATCCTCCCGGCACGGTGGCCGCCGAAGAGCCGGACCCTGGACCGGCCGACGGGCCGTGCTCCGGGCTGGCTGACGGGCCGTGCCCCGAGCAGGCCGACCGGCCGGGCCCCGGGCTGGCCGACGGGCCGGAGCGAGAACCGGCCGGGCGCTCCTCCTCGTCGGCCCAGTGCCAGCCCGGCCCGTCGATGTTGGGCCGGACGACACGCCGGCTCCTCCGCCCGCCGGCCTCCGCCCCACTCCGCCCGGAAGCGCCCGCGGCCCTGGGCACCCCGGGCATGCTGTCGGGCCAGGGCCGGCCGGACACACCGGAACCGGACCTGCCTGACGAGCCGGGTGCAGGCGGAACAGGAAGGGCGAGACCCGCCGCCTGGGGCACGGGAGCCGGGGAAACCTCCGGCCGGGGCGAAGTGCGGGTTGGGGAGACGCTGGAGGTTGGTGAGACGGCGGGGTTCGGGGAGACGGAGTCGGTGGGGGTTGGGGAGGCGAAGTCGGTGGGGGCTGAGGAGACGATGGGAGCTGGGAAGACGGTGGAGGGTGTGGAGACGTCGGGGGTTGGAGAGACGCCGGAGACGCCGGGGGTTGGGGAGATGATGCCGGGTGTCGGGGAGACCGCCAGGATCGGAGGGGTGGCGGCGAGGGCGCGGCGGGTGGGCGCGGGAGCCACGGCGGCCCGCGAGCGGCGGGACCCGGAAACCGCGGCGGTGGCCCGGGAGGCCGCGGCGCGAGGGTCGGTGGCAAGCGCCCGCGAGGCGGTGGTGCCGGCCGTGGCGGCGTGGGGGCCGGAGGTGGGCGGGGACTCGTCGGGAAAGTGTTCCCGCAGCTCGATCCGCCGGTGGAGCCCGCGTAACGGACCGGGCAGCCACCAGTTGGCCGCTCCCATCAGCCGCATGGTCGCGGGCACCAGCAGCGCCCGCACCAGCGTGGCGTCCACCACGATCGCCACGAACATCCCGACTCCGAGCAGCTTCACGATCGTGATCCCGGCGGTCGAGAAGGCCCCGATGACCACCAGCAGCAGCAGCGCCGCGCTGGTGATGATCCCGCCGGTCTTCTGCAGCCCGGCCGCGACCGCCGCCGCGTTGTCCCCGGTCCGCAGCCACTCGGCCCGTACCCGGGACAGCAGGAACAGCTCGTAGTCCATCGACAGCCCGAACACCACCGCCAGGATGAGCACCGTGACCGTCGCCTCGATGGTGCCGGTGGGTGTGAAGCCGAGGAGTCCGGCCAGGTTGCCGTACTGGAAGGCCCACACGATGACCCCGAAGGACGCGCCGATCGACAGCACGTTCATCAGCAGGGCCTTCACCGGCAGCAGCAGCGAGCCGAACGCCGCGAACAGCAGGACGAAGGTGGCCCCGCACACCACCAGCGCCATCCACGGCAGGGTCGCGGCGAGACTGTCGACCAGGTCCATCTGCGCGGCCGTGGGCCCGCCGACGACGACCGACCTGATGTTCGGCTCGGGCGTCATCGATCTGATCAGGGTGACGAGCGACCGAGCGGAGTCGGACATGGGGTCGCCGTCGTAGCGGACGGCCAGCCGTACGGCGCCGTTGTCCGGGGAGAAGCCGGTGACGTCGACGCCGGTGACGCCGGGCAGGCGGCGCAGGCGGTCGGTGAAGGGTTTGACGTCCGAGGGCAGCACGGGTGTGAGCGGGCTGACCACGGTGTGGCCCTGGCCGAGCGGGCCGGGCAGCAGCGGCTCGGCCTCCTGGAAGTCGCGCTCGACGAGCACGTGGACGTCGACGGCGGCCATGGAGTTCCGGGCGAAGGAGGTGTCGACGGCCTCGGCGACCTGGCGGCTCTCGACCCGCGGCGGCAGCACCCGGTGGTCGACGTTGCCGAACTTCACGTCGACGAACGGCAGCGCGAGCGAGATCAGCACGGCCGTGACGCCGACGAGGTAGAGCAGCGGGGTGCGCATCACGCTGGAGGCGACGGCGTGCCAGGCCCCGCCGTTCCGCGGCCCGCCGAAGGAGGGGGTGATGCGGAGCGCGTCGACCTTCCGCCCGAGGATCCCGAGAACGGCGGGCAGGACGACGAGCGCGGCGACCATCGCGACGAGCACGACGGCGGCGGCGCCGAGCCCGATGGAGCGCAGGAACATCTGGGGGAACAGCAGCAGCCCGAGCAGCGCGGTCGCCACGGTGAGCCCAGAGAAGGCCACGGTCCTGCCCGCCGTGGCCATCGTCGCCACCACGGCCGCCTCGGTGGACGTCCCGCGCCTGATCTCCTCGCGGAAGGCGCTGAGCACGAACAGGGAGTAGTCGATCGCCAGGCCCAGCCCGAGCATGGTGACGACGTTCAGCGAGAACACCGACACGTCGGTGACCTCGGTGAGCAGCCGCAGCAGCACCAGCGCGCCGAGCACCGACAGCAGCCCGACGAGCAGCGGCAGCCCGGCGGCGACGAGGCTGCCGAAGACCAGCACGAGCAGCACCAGCAGCACGGGCATCGAGATCGCCTCGGCCCTGGCCAGGTCGGCGCCCGTCTGGGTGTTGAGGTCGTCGAGCAGCGGCACCGCGCCGCCGATCTTGACGGACAGCCCTTCGACGGTGCGCAGCCGCTGCTCGATGGCGGTGTACGCGCGCTGCTTGTCGCCCTTGAGCGTGATCAGCGCGTAGGTGGAGCGGCCGTCCCGCGAGATCATCGTGGCGGAGCGGGAGGTCCAGTACGTCGTCATCCGCCGGACGTAGGTGGCCGGCAGGCGGCGCAGCGAGTCGTGGACGGCCTTCCTGTACCTCCGGTCGCGGGCCGGGACCGTGGGGTGGGTGTAGAGCACCACCACGTCGGGCGAGTTCCCGCTGTACCACTCGTCGTTCCAGGTCGCCGACGTGGTCGACTCGGCCGCGGGGTCCTCGAACCCGCCGTCGGCCATCCGCCCGAACAGTTCCAGGCCGAAGGGCGCGACGAGGACCGCGACGGCCACGCTCAGGACGAGGAGCGTCCAGCGGCCGCGGTAGACCAACCGGCCGAGCGACTCAAACAAGCGCGCCCTCCAGGTAGGCCTGCCGGCAGGCCCGCCGGGCGATCTTCCCGCTGGAGGTGCGCGGCACCGCGCCCGCCGCGACCAGCACGACCTCGGCCGCGACCTCGTGGCCGCGGGAGATGGCGGCGCGGACCTCGCGGACGACGCTCTCGTCTGTGCGGCCCGCCCGCGACCGCTCGGCCACGACGACGAGCCGTTCGGTCTCGGCGCCCGGCACCGCGAACGCGGCCACGTGTCCCTTGCGCACGCCGTCGGAGGCGTCCTGCGCGGTCGCCTCGATGTCCTGCGGGTAGTGGTTGCGCCCGTCCACGATCACCAGGTCCTTGACGCGGCCGGTGACGTAGAGCTCGCCCTCGTGGATCACGCCGAGGTCGCCGGTGCGCAGCCAGCCGTCCGCGAAGACCTCGGCGGTGCGCTCGGGGTCGCGCCAGTAGGCGCGGGCCACGTTCGGCCCCTGCACCAGGATCTCCCCCACGCGCCCGTCACCTGGGGAGTCGATCCGCACCCGCTGCCCGGTCGGCTTTCCGCAGGAGACCAGCGTGCTGGCGACGCCCACACCCCCGTCACCGTCGTACGGCACGGCCCGCCCCTCCGCCAGGGCGTCCCTGTCGAAGTCGGTGACCAGCGGCGGCGCGTCGATGGATCCCGCCGTGACGAAGACCGTCGCCTCGGCCAGGCCGTACCCGGGGGTGTGGGCTTCGGGCCGCAGACCGTACGGCGCGAAGACGGAGGTGAAGCGGGAGACGGTGGCGGGTCGCACCGGCTCGGCCCCGTTGAGCATGACCCGCACCCCCGACAGGTCGAGCCCGTCGAGGTCGGCGGGATCGCTCGCCCTGGCGGCGGTGTACTCGTAGGCGAAGTTCGGCCCGCCGGTGTAGACGTCGGCGTGGCCGGACAGCAGACGCATCCACCGCGTCGGCTTCATGACGAACGCCACGGGGTCCATGAACACCGCCTGGTTCCCTCCGACGATCGGGCAGGCGATGATCGCGATCAGTCCCATGTCGTGGAAGAGCGGCAGCCACAGCGCGGCGACCGAGGTGCGGGGCCTGGCGCCGAAGGCCTCCCACAGCTGGGCGGCGTTGGCGCCGAGGTTGCCGTGGGAGATCTCCACTCCCGCGGGGGTCCTGGTCGAGCCGGAGGTGTACTGCAGGTAGGCGAGGTCGCCGGGGCCGATCGGCTCGTCCTCCCACTCGTCGGCGAGCAGGTCGGAGACCGTGTCGACGGCGATGACGGCCTTGGCGGGGGGCAGCCGGTCGGCCGGTGTGGCGCTGGTGGTGAGCACGACCACGGGGTCGGCGTCGGCGTAGGCGAGGGCCAGCCGCTCGGCGTGGCCGGGCAGGTCGGGCGAGAACAGCGGCACGGCCACCACCCGGGCGTACATCGCGCCGAGCATGGCCACCACGTACTCCAGGCTCTGCGGCGCGAGAACGGCCGCCCTGTCGCCGGGCGCGCAGACCTCGCGCAGCCGTACGGCCAGCGCCCGCGCCTTGAGGTCGACCTGCCGCCAGGTGAGCGTGCGGGCGCGCCCGTCGCCGAGGTGGTCGACGAAGGTGTAGGCCGGAGCGTCGGGGATCTCCCGCGCCCACCGGGCGACCCGGCCGATCAGAACGTCCATGCCGAAAGTCCCCTCGCCGCTGACAGGGACCTAGCAAATTACGGCAGAAAGCCCTGCGATTCTTGCCAAAGGCCTGCACATTCCGCGACCGGTCTTGTTACCGGCGTGACAACCCGCCGGGCTAGGCGATGATGATCCGGACGACGACGCCCGAACAGTCGCTCGCCACGCAGACCTGGACGGGGACGGTGTAGACGCCGGGCTTCTCCGGTACGCCGCCCACGTGCCCGTCCGGCCCGATGGTGACGCCCGGCGGGAGCTGGCGGGGGTCGATGACGGTGAAGGTGGGCAGCACGCCGCGCGGGGCGCCCTCGATCTCGATCTCGCTGTCCATCATCACGTGCACCCGGCCGGGGAAGGTGAGCTGGGTGGGCGACCACGACACCCTCGTGTGCACGACGAGCGTGATCGGCTCGCGGGTGCAGGTGTCGCCCTTGCAGATCTTGAGGGTGGAGGTGTAGGTGCCGGCCCGATTCGGCGTGCCGTACAGGAAGCCGATCTCGGAGATCCCGACGCCGGGCGCGACCTCTTTGCGCTGGAAGTAGTAGCCGCTGTCGACGGTCAGCACCCGCTCGTCGACCTCGACTCCCTCGGTGACGTGGAAGATGTTCTCGACGAGCAGGTGGGGACGGGTGTGGTCCTGGATCACGGGGGTGTCGCGGACCATGGAGACGGGTTGCGTGCTCACGGAGGGAAGGAGAGGAATGGCCGCGAACACGGCCGCGATGGCCGCGAGCGCCAGCCATTTCAACTGCATGACGCATTACCTACCCTTTCGCCGGTCGGCGTCACACTCCGCACACGCGGACATAATCAGGACATGGCTGAATCCGCCCAGACGCTTGAACGCGGGCTCCACCTGCTCAGACTGCTCGCCGACGGCCACGGCGGGCGCACGCCGACCGAGCTCGCGGCCCAGCTCTCGCTGAGCCGTCCGGTGGTCTACCGGTTGCTGACGTCGCTGCAGAACGAGGGCTTCGTCCGGCGCGACCGCGAGGGAAGGGCGCATCTCGGCTACGGCGTGCTGGTGCTGGCCCAGGCCGTGCAGCCGCTGCTGAGGGCGGCGGCGCTGCCGACGCTGCGCAGGCTGGCCGAGGAGGTCGGCGCGACGGCTCACCTCACGGTGGCGGAGGGTGACGACGGTCTCGCCGTCGCCGTGGTCGAGCCCTCGTGGACCAACATGCACGTCGCCTACCGGGAGGGCGCGCGGCATCCGCTCTCCAGGGGCGCCGCGGGCCAGGCGATCCTGGCGATGCGTTCGGGCGAGGCCGGGTATCTCGTCACGGAAGGGCAGTTGCAGGAGGGCGCGCGCGGCGTTGCCGCTCCGGTCACCGGGCTGCCGTGGCTGGAGGCGTCGGTGGGCGTGGTGACGTTCGGTCCGCTGGACGAGCGGGTCGGGCCCCGGGTCGTCGAGGCCGCGAAGGAGCTCACCGTCGCGCTCGGTTGACATCTTCGCCCTGATAAAGGACCGTGAATACGGATAGAGGACACTATTGTCCGATAAACGGACGGAGTTGCGATGCCGTACTACCGCCAGGTGGGCGAGGTCCCGCGCAAGCGCCATGTGCAGTTCAAGCGCCCGGACGGCGGGCTGTACGCGGAGGAGTTGATGGGCGAGGAAGGCTTCTCGTCCGACTCGTCACTGCTGTACCACCGCTACCTGCCGACCGCCATCATCAAGGCGGAGGCGGTCGAGTCGCCGCTGCCACTGGCCACCTCGCCCAACCTGCCGCTGTCCCCGCGGCACTTCCGCACCCAGGACCTGACGAGCGCGGGCGACCTGGTCAGCGGGCGGATGCTGCTGTCGGCCAACAACGACGTCCGATTGTCGTACGTCACGACGGACCAGCCCAGCGAGCTCTACCGCAACTCCAAGGGCGACGAGTGCGTCTACATCCAGCAGGGCACCGTCCGCTTCGAGTCGACCTACGGCGCCATCGAGGCGGGCGAGGGCGACTACGTGGTGATCCCGACCGGCACGATCCACCGCTGGGTCCCGTCGGGCCGGGTCAACGCGCTGGTCATCGAGGCGTCCGGGCACATCAGGCCGCCCCGTCGCTACCTGTCGCAGTACGGCCAGTTCCTCGAGCACGCCCCCTACTGCGAGCGTGACCTCAGGACGCCGCAGGCGCCGCTGCTGGAGGAGGGCGAGGAGGTCCCCGTCCTGGTGCGCACGCGCGGCGGGCTCACCCGGCTGACCTACCGCCACCACCCCTTCGACGTGGTCGGCTGGGACGGCTACCTCTACCCCTACGCCTTCAACATCGACGACTTCGAGCCCGTGGTGAAGAAGACGCACGCGCCGCCGCCGGTCCACCAGACCTTCGAGGGGCCGGGATTCGTGGTCTGCTCGTTCATGCCGCGGCCGCTCGACTTCCACCCCGAGGCGGTGCCGATCCCCTACAACCACCACAACGTCGACTCCGACGAGTTCATGTTCTACGTGGGCGGCGACTACTCCGCGCGGGCCGGCTCCGGCATCGACGTCGGCTCGATCTCGCTGCACCCCGCCGGCTTCACCCACGGCCCGCAGCCCGGCGCGGTCGAGGCGGTGATCGCCGCGGGCGCCACCCATACCAACGAGATGGCCGTCATGGTCGACACCTTCCGCCCGCTGGACCTCGGCGAGGGCGCCCTGGCGTGCGAGGATCCCGCCTACGCGTGGACGTGGGCCCGATGAGCGCCGTCGATCCCGGCACGCCGCGGGTCCGGACGGCGCTGTTCTCCGCGCTGGTCGACGACGCGGGCCTGTTCCCGCCGACGTCGCTGCACATGGACGAGGCGGTCGCCCGCCACCAGCGCGACCTGGAGTCGGGCAACCCCGTGCTGACCCACCGCTTCCTCTGCCCGACCAGCCGGATCGACGGCCTGCGCCGGCAGGAACAGCAGCCGCAGCTGGTCGGCCTGATCGTCGACACCGAGACCGTGCCCGACTTCTCCGACCTGCCGGTGGACTTCGTCGAGAGCACCGCGATGCTCCAGGTCCCCGAGCACGTCAGGTTGTTCGTCGAGACGCACCCGAGGCACATCTCCCCCGTGCCGCACGGGGTCGGGCTCAAGGTCCGCTGCGGCGGCATGACCGCCGACGCCTTCCCGTCGGTCGGCGAGCTGTCCGAGTTCATCAGCTACTGTGCCGAGCACGACCAGCCGTTCAAGGCCACCGCCGGGCTCCACCACGCGGTGCGCCACTTCGACCCCTCGCTCGGCGTCGACCGGCACGGCTTCCTCAACCTCGTCCTCGCCGTCTGCGCGGCCGTCGAGAAGCGCGACCCGTTCCGGGTGCTCGGCTCCACCGACGTGGGCGACCTCGTCCGGCAGGCGCAGGCCGTACCGGAGGACGTGGCCCGGCAGGCCAGGCGGATCCTGGTCAGCTACGGTTCGTGCAGCACGGCGGCGCCCGTGGAAGACCTGAAGACCCTCGGATTGGACGGCTGATGAGCTCGGGACTCGACAACCTGCCCTACGGGGTCTTCTCGCGTGCGGGCCAGGCGCCCCGCGTCGGCGTGCGGTACGGCGATGCCGTCCTCGACCTGGCCGCCGCCCTGCACGACGAGGTGTTCGCCACCGGCTCGCTGAACGCCTTCATGGCCCGCGGCCACCGGGCCTGGCGTGACACGCGCGCCCTGATCGTCGAGAAGCTGTCGACGGACCGGTCGATCACCGGACCGCACCTGGTGCCGCTCGACCAGGTGACGCTCCACCTGCCCTTCGAGGTCGCCGACTACGTCGACTTCTACTGCTCGATCGAGCACGCGTCGAACCTGGGCCGGATGTTCCGCCCCGACGAGGAGCCGCTGAAGCCGAACTGGCGGCACCTGCCGGTCGGCTACCACGGCCGGGCCGGCACCGTGGTCGTGTCGGGCACCCCGGTCACCCGCCCGCGCGGGCAGCTCGGGGCCGGCAGGTTCGGGCCGACCGCGAAGCTGGACATCGAGGCGGAGCTCGGCTTCGTCGTGGGCTCGCCCGAGGGTTCCTCCTTCGAGGAGCGCGTCTTCGGGGTGACGCTGGTCAACGACTGGAGCGCGCGCGACATCCAGGCCTGGGAGTACGTGCCGCTCGGGCCCTTCCTCGGCAAGTCGTTCGCCACCTCGGTCTCGGCGTGGGTGACGCCGCTGGAGGCGCTGCCCAGGATCGCGGGCCGCGCGCAGGATCCGGCGCCGCTGCCGTACCTGGAGCGCGAGGGCGACTGGGGGCTGGACATCGCGATGGAGGTCGAGCTGAACGGCGAGATCGTCTCGCGGCCGCCGTACCGGAACATGTACTGGACCCCCGACCAGATGCTGGCGCACATGACGGTGAACGGCGCGAGCCTGAGGACCGGCGACCTGTTCGCCAGCGGCACGGTCTCCGGCGAGAGCCCGGACACGCGGGGCTCGTTCATCGAGCTCACCTGGAACGGCGCGGAGCCGCTCAAGCTGGGCGACGGGCAGGTCCGGACCTTCCTGGAGGACGGCGACACCGTCACGATCCGCGCCACGGCGGGCGACATCAGTTTGGGGGAAGTGTCGGGAACCGTCACCCGGAGTGCCTGACCACTCACTCCTCGCTAAACTCTGGAGGCTTCCCCCGGAGTGAAGGAGTGAGATGCGCAGCGCCCTCCTGCGGCTCACCGTGCTGCTGTCGCTCGTCTGCGGCTGCAGCCCGGTGACGGCGCGCCTGCCGCAGCCCGCCGCGCCGATGGTCACGGTCTCGCCCGCCCTCGGCGACAACCGCGCCAGGCCCGACAAGGGCCTGGTCATCAAGGTCAGGGGCGGCAGGCTGAGCAAGGTCGAGGTGCGCGCGGGCGGCACGGCCGTCCCCGGCAGGCTGGACGCGACAGGCACGGTGTGGCGCTCGACCTGGACCCTCCCGCCCGGCGTGGAGCACGTCGTGACGGTCAGGGCGGCGGGCCCGGACGGCCCGCCCGCGCTGACCGTGGGCCGCTTCCGCACCCGCCCCGCCGAGCACACGGTCAAGGTGGCCTCGGTGTCGCCGCTGCCCGGCGAGACCGTCGGCGTCGGCACGCCGGTCATCGTCACCTTCGACAGCCCGGTCCGCGCCAAGGCCGCCGTCGAGCGTGCCCTGGAGGTGCGTTCCACCAAGCCCGTCCAGGGCGCCTGGCGGTGGGTCAGCGACACCCAGGCCGTCTACCGCACCCGGCACTACTGGCCGGCCCGGCAGCGGGTCGCGGTCATCGCCCACCTCGCGGGCGTCAGATCCGCCCCCGGCGTGTACGGCAGCGCCGACCACGCGCTCACCTTCGCCGTCGGCCGCAAGCAGACCAGCACCGTCGACACCGTCACCCACCAGATGGTCGTCCGGCGCGACGGCCAGGTCGTGCAGCGGATGGCGATCAGCGCCGGCATGGGCACCACCCGGGAGTACACCACGACCAGCGGCATCCACCTGACCATGGAGAAGGGCGACCCGGTCAGGATGGTCTCGCCCGGCAGGAAGAAGGGCGATGACGGCTTCTACGACCTGCTGATCGACCACGCGGTGCGGATCTCCAACAGCGGCGAGTACGTCCACGCCAGGAACAACCTCTGGGCGCAGGGGCGGCGCAACGTCAGCCACGGATGCGTCAACGCCCGGCCCGACCAGGCGGCCTGGTTCTACGAGACGTCGCTGCGCGGCGACCCGGTCACGATCACCGGCACGTCGCGGGAGCTGGAGTGGTACAACGGCTGGGGCTACTGGCAGCTGCCGTGGGAGGCGTGGGTCGAGGGCAGCGCCCTCGACAGACCCGGATCGCCCACCGCTCTCCGCTGACCCCGTCACGACATGTCCGTGTAACCGGACCGCCGAAAGCTGCCATGCCGGTAATCAAAGGATTACCGTAGAGACGGAACCCCTTTGGGACACGGGCCCGTTCTCCTTCCAGGAGGGCCGGAGTATGGATGATTGGGTCATCTGGATAATCCTCGCCGTCGTGCTCGGCCTCGCCGAGATCTTCTCTCTCACCGCCGCTCTCGGCCTGCTCGCCGCCGCCGCTCTGCTGACGTCCTTGACGGCGGCCATCGGACTGCCCATCCCGCTGCAACTCCTGGTGTTCACCGCCGCGTCGGCCGCGGGCCTGCTGGTCATCAGGCCGCTGGCCATGCGCAGCATCCGGCAACCCCCGCGGCAGCGCTTCGGCGTCGAAGCGCTCGTCGGCAAGCCCGCGCTCGTCGTCAGCGAGGTGACCGCCCACTCCGGACTGGTCCGCATCGGCGGCGAGGAGTGGACCGCGCGGGCCTACGACGACACGGTGGTGATCCCCGCCGGAGCGACCGTCGACGTCATCGAGATCGAAGGGGCCACCGCCCTCGTCTACCCTCGGGAGTGATCATATGGCGCTACTCATCGCGGGTCTGGTCGTCGCGTTGTTCGTGGTGTTCACCGTGCTGCGTGCCGTACGCATCGTGCCCCAGGCACGCGCGCGCAACGTCGAGCGGCTGGGTCGCTATCACCGCACCCTGAAGCCGGGCCTGAACTTCGTGATCCCCTACGTCGACCGCGTCTATCCCATGATCGACCTGCGGGAGCAGGTCGTCTCGTTCCGCCCGCAGCCGGTCATCACCGAGGACAACCTGGTGGTCGAGATCGACACCGTCCTCTACTTCCAGGTCACCGATCCGCGGGCGGCCGCCTACGAGATCGCCAACTACATCCAGGCGGTCGAGCAGCTCACGGTGACCACGCTGCGCAATGTCGTGGGCTCCATGGACCTGGAGAAGACGCTCACCTCCCGCGACACCATCAACAGCCAGCTGCGCGGCGTCCTGGACGAGGCCACCGGCAAGTGGGGGCTGCGCGTCAACCGCGTCGAGATCAAGGCCATCGACCCGCCCAAGACGATCAAGGACGCGATGGAGAAGCAGATGCGCGCCGAGCGGGACAAGCGCGCCGCCATCCTGAGCGCCGAGGGTCAGCGCCAGTCGCAGATCCTCACCGCCGAGGGCGACAAGCAGGGCGCGATCCTGCGCGCCGAAGGCGAGCGCACCGCCGCCATCCTCAAGGCCGAAGGCCAGTCACGCGCCATCGATCAGGTCTTCCAGGCCGTCCACCGCAACGACCCCGACCCCAAGCTGCTCGCCTACCAGTACCTCCAGGTGCTTCCGCAGCTCGCCCAGGGGCAGGGCAACACCTTCTGGGTCATCCCCAGCGAGGTCACCTCGGCCCTGCAGGGCGTCTCCAAGGCGTTCACCGAGGCGCTGCCTCGGTCGGCGGCCACCCAGGAGATCTCTCCTGACACCTCCGAGGCCGAGGAGGAGATCGCCCGCGCGTCCGAGGCGGCCGCGGAGGCCGTCGCCGACGCCCGCGAGGCCGAGCACACCTCGGGGCCGCGCCAGCTGCCCCCCAGCATCCCCGAGCCCAGCCCCTTCCCCGACCTGGAGAAGAACCACCAGCAGGCGTGACGCGACGAGGAGCCGGCACACAGGTGTAAGCGGGCGGTCGCGCATGCGTGCGGCCCGGCCGTCATGAAGACGGCCGGGCCGGATCCACGCGGCGGGTCGGTCAGGCCTGGCCGCGGTCGAAGTAGGCGATCAGCTCAGGATCGAGCGCCGGCACGTCGTACGGCGTGCCGCCGTCGCGCAGCGACATCGTGGCCATGTAGCCGGCCGCGACGCTCATGCGGGCGGCCACCGGCGAGGTGTCGGTGACGCCGCCCTCCCGCACGAACCTGTTGAACTCGCCGATGATCTCGGTGTCCGCGCCACCGTGCGAGCCCTTCGCCTCCGGCACCCGGTAGGCGATGTCGCAGTCGTCGCGGTAGGACGTCGGCCCGGTGTTCCACACCTTCACCGTGTCGCCGGGGCCGTCGCCGAAGTTCTCCAGCCGCCCCTCGGTCCCGATGACGGTGTAGTTGCGCACGTAGTCGGGGCTGAAGTGGCACTGCTGGTAGGCGGCGATGATGCCGTTGTCCAGCCGCATGTTCATGACCGACACGTCCTCCACGTCGATGACGTGGTGGAGGTTCCTGCGCTGGGTGGGCGGCCACTCGAACTCCTTCAGCCAGCCGTCCGGCCGAGGGGTGTCGGGCGCGCGCCGCGGCAGGTCGCCGTACAGCATCAGGTCGCCGAAGGCGTTGACCCTGGTGGTGTAGCCACCGGCGAGCCAGTGGATGACGTCCAGGTCGTGCGCGGCCTTCTGCAGCAGCAGGCCGGTCGTGCGGGAGCGGTCGGCGTGCCAGTCCTTGAAGTAGTAGTCACCGCCGTAGGACACGAAGTGCCGCACCCAGATGGTCTTCGGCTCGCCGATGATCCCCTTCTGGATGATGTCGCGCATCAGCCTGACCACGCCCATGTGGCGCATGTTGTGCCCCACGTACAGCCTGGTCCCCGTCCGCCGCGCGGCGCGCAGGATGTTGTCGCAGCCCTCGACCGTGATGTGCAGCGGCTTCTCCAGGTAGACGGCCTTGCCCGCCTCGAGCGCGTCCACCGCGATGCGCTCGTGGGTGTCGTCGGGCGTCATCACGATGACGGCGTCGAGGTCCTTCCTGTCGAGCAGCTCGCGGTAGTCCTCGGTGAGGATGTCCGCCTCGAACCGCCCCGCCTGCCGCTTGAGCACAGCCGGGTCGGAGTCGCACAGCGCGGCCACGACCGACCCCTTGCCCGGGCGGTGCGCCGACAGCGCCAGGCTGGTTCGCAGCCCGAGGCCGATGACTCCGATGCGCAGGTCTTCCACTTCTGTCCTTTCCTTGACGTACGGCGGGGCTCAGCCCTTGGCGATGGAGGCCTCGTACTCGGCCTTCATCGCGGCGCCACCCTTGTCCATCCACTTCTTGACGAAGCTCTGCCACTCCGACAGCGGCTTGCGGCCGGTGACGAAGTCGACGATCGCGTCTGATGCCATCGTGCTCAGTTCGCCGTTCTTCTGCGTGTAGGTGTCGGAGAAGTGGCCCGTCGTGACGCGCGGCTGGAGCATGGGCGCGACCTTGGTCTCGAAGTCGTGGATGAGCTTGGTCCGCTCCGGCTGGCCGGGCAGGAACAGCGCGGACGGCGAGCCGATCACGAACTGCAGCGGCTGCACGGTGGTGGGCACCTCGGCCTTGCCCTTGTCGGTGAAGCCGAGGTCGCCGTCCTTCTTGGTGAAGTGGGTGCCCTCGACGCCGAAGTTGACGAGCTGGTACTCCTCGGTACCGAACGGCGCGGCCAGGTAGTTCAGCACGCCGAGCAGCGTCTCGACGCGCGCCTTGTCGACCTTGTTGCTGATGGCGGTGAAGCCGACCGAGCCGAGGCCCGCGTTGTAGACGGGCTTGGAGGACGGGGTCGCGGCGAACGGCACGATCGCGCCGAGGTTGTACTTCTGGGTCTTGGCGTCGTTGAGGAAGCCGGGGAAGGACTCGACGTAGGCGCCGATCTGACCGTTGGCGACCTTGTCCTTGATGGTGGCCAGGGCGGGGTCGGGCCAGAACAGGTTGGCCTGGAAGCACTTCACCGCGAACTCCAGCGCGGCGAGGTACTCCTGCGTCTCGTACTGGTGGGTCAGCTTGCCGCCCTCCAGCTTCCACGTGTTCGGCGCGCCGTACCAGTGGCTGAACATGTGGACGTGGTTCACGTAGGACGGCTCGAGCGGGTACTTGTTCTTCTTGACGTCGAGCAGCTGCTTGGTCTTCTCGAGGAAGTCGTCGGCGCTGGTGAAGGTGGCGCCGCCGACCGGCTCCCAGTAGTCCTGGTTGACCAGGAAGACCTGACCGAACTTGCTGTACGAGACGGCCACGCCGTACAGCTTGCCGTCGGTGACGGCCGACTTCCACGCCACGTCGCCGAGGTTGGCCAGGTTCGGGTACTTCTTGATGGCGTCGCCGCTCAGGTACGACGTCAGGTCGTGGAACTTGGCGGCCAGCAGCTCGGGCACCCGCTGCAGGCCCTGGTTCGGCGGGAACCACACCAGGTCGGGCAGGTCGTCGCTGGCGATGATGGCGTTGAACTTGTCGGGGTAGCCGTCGCCGACCACGATGTTCATGTCCCACTCGGCGCCCAGCGCCTTGTTGAGCTCCTGGAGGTAGGCGCTCTGGCCGGGGGCGGGCGGCGCCACGTCCCAGGTCTGGGTGAGCGAGGTGATCTTCTTGCCGTCGCCGGGCGGGGCGGCGACGGACTTGACCAGCTCCGTGGGGTACTTCAGGTAGGCGGGGTCCTGGCCCGCGTCGATCGGCAGGTCCGGCGTGGGGATCTTCGCGGCGGTGTAGGTCGGCAGCACGAGCTTCTTCGACAGCTCGGCGCCGCCCTTCTTGACGCCTGCCGCGCCGCCACCCTCGCCCCCGCAGGCGGCGAGGCCGGCGACGGTGGCACCGGCCAGCGCGAGTCCGAGGAAGCCGCGGCGGGACATGGTTGTGGACATGTGTTTCTCCTGGAAAGGGTGCGGTTCAGCCCTTGATGGCGCCCGTGAGGACGCCCTTGGTGAAGTACTTCTGGAGGAAGGGGTAGACGAGCAGGATCGGCACCAGCGCGATGACCAGGACGGCCATCTGCACCGAGGCGGCGGGCAGGTCCCGCACGATGGCGACGTCGGAGCCGGTGGCCGAGGTGCCGCGGAAGATGAACTGCCGCAGCACGACCTGGATCGGGTGCTTGGACTGGTCGTTGATGTAGAGGATCGCGGTGAAGAAGGTGTTCCAGTAGGAGACGGCGTAGAACAGGCCGACCACCGCGATCACCGCCTTGGACAGCGGGATCGCGATCCGCCACAGCATCCGCCACTCGGTGCAGCCGTCCATGCGGGCCGCCTCGAACAGCTCCTCGGGCAGGTTCTGGAAGAAGGCCCTGACCACCACCACGTTGAAGGCGTTGACCAGCACGGGCACGATCAACGACTGGTAGGTGTCGATCATGCCGAGCTCCTTGACCATGAGGTAGCTCGGGATCATGCCGGGGGTGAACAGGAACGTGGCCAGCACCATCAGCAGGATCGGCTTGCCGCCGAGCAGGCCCCTGCGCGAGAGCGCGTAGCCGAGGAAGACGGTGCAGATCAGGCTCAGCGCGGTGCCGGTCAGCGTGATGCCGATGCTGATCAGCACCGACCTGGTGACCGCGCCGCCCGACAGGATCAGGCTGTAGGCCTCGAAGGTCGGCTGGGAGGGGAAGAGCACGTAGCTGCCGCCGTTGGCGATGCTCTCCTCCCGCCCCATCAGGCTCGTGCCGACGGCGAGCCCGAACGGGTACAGCACGGCCACCACGACCGCGGCCAGCACGACGAACTTCAGCGCGCGCCCGGCGATCGACGGGCGCTCCATCCATGGCGGCCTCACCGGTAGATCCCCTGCTCTCCGAAGCGGTGTGCGAGCTTGTTGGCCGCGTAGATCAGCGCCGCGCCGATGAGGCCCTTCATCAGGCCTGCCGCGGTGCTCATGCCCCAGTCGCCGTCACGGATGCCGTGGTAGTAGACGTAGGTGTCGATGACCTCGGCGGCGCCGGCGCCGACCGCGTCCCGTTGCAGGACCATCTGTTCGAAGCCGACGGACAGGATGTCGCCGAGGCGCAGGATCAGCATCATCAGGATGACCGAGCGGATCCCGGGCAGCGTGACGTGCCAGAGGCGGCGCTTCCAGTCGGCGCCGTCGATCGCCGCGGCCTCGTACTGGTTCAGGTCGATGGCGGTGATCGCGGCCAGGAAGATGATCGTGCCCCAGCCGCAGTCCTTCCAGATCACCTGGGCCGTGACGAGCAGCTTGAAGGTGTCGGGGTTGGACATCAGGTTGCCGATGGTGATGCCGTGGGAGTTCAGGAACCCGCTCACGGTGCCGGCGCCGCCGATGACCTGCTGGAACATCGCGACCACCACGACCCACGACAGGAAGTGGGGCAGGTAGACGACCGACTGGATGAAGCGCTTGATCCGGTGGCCGACCAGCGAGTTCAGCAGCAGGGCGAGCGCGATGGGGGCGGGGAAGTACAGCAGCAGCTGCAGCGCGGTGATCTCCAGCGTGTTGCCGACGGCGGACCAGAACTCCGGCTCGGCCAGCAGCGTCGCGAAGTTCTCCAGGCCGACCCACGGGCTGCCGGAGATGCCGAGGAAGGGCGCGTAGTCCTTGAACGCGATGACGTTGCCCAGCAGCGGGACGTAGAAGAAGACGGCGAAGTAGAGGACGCCGGGCAGGCACAGCGCCAGCAGCGTCCAGTCGCGTCTCAGCCGGTCGCGGATGCTCCCGCGGTGGGAGTGGACGTCCGTCTGGGCATCCACCAGGGGGGTTGCCGTGGATGCGACCACGTCTCACCTCCAAGTCGGAACGGGTTGCCGTGAGGTTAGCGCCCATTTATGAAAGTTACTAGGGTAAACCCCACATTTATGCGCAGTCGTGCCCCAGCATCGCCGTCCTCGGGCACGCATCCCGCCCCTGTTAAGCAACCTCTCAGGAGAAAGCGGCTACCTGGATGATCTGCCGCCGCATCGTGACGAAGCGGTGCGCACCTTCCAGGCGAAGGGCATCACCAAGCCCCCGGCGCCGACGGCCGGCACGCTCGCACGGTGGGCCCACTTCTTCAGCAGCCGGAACCGGATCACGGTGAGGACCGGCGTGATGGCCGGCAGCACCACCGCCGGCGTGGCCGCGTGGCCCGATAAAGACGATCTACGAAAAGAGCACGGCGTCGCCGTGGTTCAGCGCCATCCGCGCCGCGCCGAGCGTGATCGACTCGCTGCCCAGCTCCGACGCCACCACCCTGGGCGGGTAGAGGCAGGCCTCGTCCAGGTAGCTCTGGATCGGTCCGACCAGCAGATCGCCCGCGGTGGACAGGCTGCCGCCGACCACCACCATCTCCGGGTCGAGCGGGTTGACGATGCTGATCAGGCCGCCGGCCAGGTGCCGGGCGAACCTCGAGACCGCCTCCGCGGCCTGCGCGTCGCCCGCGCGGGCCCTGGTGATGGCGAACTCGGCGCTCTGCCTCGTGGACCTGAGCTCGCCCGGCTCCACGGCCATGGCGTAGTCGAGGACGTGCCTGAACGCGGCCCAGTGGTCGCCCGCCTGCACGCCGATCTCACCCGAGGCCGCGTTGGCCCCCCGGTACGGAACCCCGCCGATGAGGAAACCGAGACCCAGCCGGTCGCCGGTGAACAGGTAGACGACGTTGCTCCGGCCCTGGGCGGCCCCCCGCCAGTGCTCGGCCAGCACGGCCAGCCGCATGTCGTTCTCGACGAGGATCGGCGCGGGGATCCGCTTCTCCAGCTCGGCCCGCAGCTCCACACCCGTCCACCCGGGCAGCACGACGCTCTTGACCACCCGGCCCTCGCCGTCGACCACGCCGGTGGTGCCCACCCCCACCGCCACCAGCCCGGACGGCTCGCGCCCCACCTCCGCGGCGGCCCTGAACACCAGGTCGCGCACCAGGGCCAGCCGCTCGACCGGGGCCGCGTCGCGCGGCAGCGGCTCCCTGCAGGAGGCCAGGATGGTGCCCCCGAGGTCGGCGGCCATCGCGCGGACGCTGGACGAGCCGATGCCCACGCCGACCACGTGGCCCGAGGAGGCGCGGAAGCGGTAGCGGCGCGCGGGCCGGCCGCGCTGCCGGTCGCCCTGCTCCTCCTCGCACTCCTCCGCCCAGCCGTCGCCGAGCAGGTCCTCGACGATGACCTCGGCCGTCGGGCGCGAGACCCTCGCGGCCCTGGCGAGCTCGGTCAGCGTCGCGTCTCCCGCCCCCCGCATGGCGCGCAGGATCGCCGCGGAGTTGAGCTTCCTCAGGAGGGACGCGTCACCGCTGACCTGTCTCATGGTGGGTCATTCTACTTTGACAAGGTTCTTTCGATAAATCGTGTAGCGGGGCTGACAGGGCCGTTAAGAAAACCTCGATGGACACGAGGGGTGATCACCGGCACAGTGCGTAAGGTTGTCAGGAGGGGGAAACGACCGTCATGAAAGCGCTGGTCAAGCAGAAGGCCGAACCCGGCCTGTGGCTGATGGACGTGCCCGAGCCCGCCGTACGGCCGGGCGAGGTCAAGATCAAGGTGTTGCGTACCGGAATCTGCGGCACCGACCTCCATATCCGGAAATATGATGACTGGGCGAAGCACACGCTGACGCTTCCGCTCATCGCCGGGCACGAGTTCTCCGGCGAGGTCGTCGAGGTCGCACCGGGCGTCGAGGACATCCAGGTCGGCGACCTCGTCAGCGGCGAAGGCCACATCGTCTGCGGCAAATGCCGCAACTGCATGGCGGGCCGCCGCCACCTGTGCATCAACACCATCGGTCTCGGCGTCCACCGCGACGGCGCGTTCGCCGAGTACGTGACGCTGCCGGCCTCCAACGTGTGGGTGCACCGCATCCCCGTCGACCCCGACATCGCGGCGATCTTCGACCCGTTCGGCAACGCCGTCCACACCGCGCTCTCCTTCCCAATGGTCGGCGAGGACGTGCTGATCACCGGCGCGGGCCCGATCGGCCTGATGGCCGCGGCCGTCGCCACGCACGTGGGCGCGCGCAACGTCGTCATCACCGACGTCAGCCCCGAACGGCTCGACCTGGCCGGCAAGCTGGGCGTCAGCCTCGCCCTGAACGTCGCGCAGACCTCCATCGCCGACGGCTGGAAGCAGCTCGGCATGCGCGAGGGCTTCGACGTCGGCCTCGAGATGTCGGGACACCCGCAGGCCATGCGCGACATGATCGCGAACATGACCCACGGCGGCAGGATCGCCATGCTGGGCCTGCCCGCCGAGGAGTTCGCGATCGACTGGGCCACGGTCGTCACCTCGATGATCACCATCAAGGGCATCTACGGCCGCGAGATGTACGAGACCTGGTACAACATGTCCGTCCTGCTGGAGAAGGGGCTCGACCTCTCCCCGGTGATCACCCACAGGTTCCCCGCCCACGACTTCGACGCCGCCTTCGACACGGCGGCCAGCGGCAGGGCCGGCAAGGTCATCCTCGACTGGAGCGACGCCGCGCCCCGCGCGTGACGGCTCGCCGTACCCACCCCTTCCCCAGCACCACCAGACCCAGGCGACGACGGAGAGGGCGCGCGCGGACCGCGCGCGCGAACCCTTCAGCAGAGATTGGAGCGCGCGATGTTCGGAACGACGCGGGATGACCTGCGGGCCACGCTGGACGAGATCGCCTCGGCAGGGCTGCTCAAGCCCGAACGCGTCATCACCAGCCCGCAGAACGCCACGGTCGGCGTCGCGGGCCGCGAGGTACTGAACTTCTGCGCCAACAACTACCTCGGCCTCGCCGACAACCCCGAGGTGATCGAGGCCGCCAAGCAGGCGCTCGACACGTGGGGCTTCGGCATGGCCTCCGTGCGGTTCATCTGCGGCACCCAGGAGGTGCACAAGGAGCTCGAGTCGCGTCTTTCCGACTTCCTCGGCATGGAGGACACCGTCCTCTACAGCTCCTGCTTCGACGCCAACGGCGGCGTGTTCGAGACGCTGCTCGACGCCCAGGACGCGGTGATCTCCGACGCGCTCAACCACGCCAGCATCATCGACGGCATCAGGCTGTCCAAGGCCCGCCGCTACCGTTACGCCAACCGTGACATGGCCGAGCTGGAGGCCCGGCTGAAGGAGGCCGCCGACGCGCGGCGCAAGCTGATCGTGACCGACGGCGTCTTCTCCATGGACGGCTACGTCGCGCCGCTGCGGGAGATCTGCGACCTGGCCGACCAGTACGGCGCGATGGTCATGGTCGACGACTCCCACGCGGTCGGCTTCGTCGGCCCCACCGGGCGCGGCACCCCCGAACTCCACGGCGTGACCGACCGGATCGACATCATCACCGGCACCCTCGGCAAGGCACTGGGCGGGGCCAGCGGCGGCTACGTCGCCGCCCGTAAGGAGATCTGCGAGCTGCTGCGGCAGCGCTCCCGCCCCTACCTCTTCTCCAACTCCCTCGCCCCGGTCATCGCGGCGGCGACGCTGCGCATCCTCGACCTGCTGGAGACCTCCAGCGAGGCCCGCGAGCGGCTGCGCGACAACACGCGGCGGTTCCGGACGCAGATGACCGAGGCGGGCTTCGACGTGCTGCCCGGCGACCACCCGATCGCCCCCGTCATGATCGGCGACGCCGCCGAGGCCGCCGCGATGGCCGAACGCCTCCTCGACCAGGGCATCTACGTGATCGGCTTCTCCTACCCCGTGGTCCCCCACGGCCAGGCCCGCATCCGCGTGCAACTGTCCGCCGCCCACACCCCCGCCGACGTCGACCGCGCCGTCGCCGCCTTCATCACCGCGCGACACTGATCCCCGCACCCCCGGGCCGGCTCGCCTTCCCTCAAAGGCAAGCCAGCCCGAAAGGCAAGCCAGCCCGGCCACCGCTCCTATAAGGCAAGCCGGCACCCCACCCGGGGCCGCGCGCAGGTCCGTGCGCAGAGCGGCCACCGGTGGGGGCGGGTCACAATGGGCGGGTGATTGATAGTCGGCGGCTCCGGACGCTGCGCGCGGTGGCGGATCACGGCACCGTGACCGCGGCGGCCGCCGCGCTGCACCTCACGCCCTCCGCCGTCTCCCAGCAGCTCGGCGCGCTCGAGCACGAGGTGGGGCACCGCCTGTTCGCCCGCGACGGCCGGGGCATCAGGCTCACCGCGGTGGGCCGCATCATGCTGGCCCACGCCGACGAGGTCCTCGCCCAGCTCGAACGTGCCGAGGCCGAGGTCGCCGCCTACACGACGGGTTCGGCGGGCGAGGTGACGGTGGCCTCGTTCGCCACCGCGATCAGTGTCGTGCTCGCGCCCGCCGTCAGCGCCCTGCGGGTGAGCGCGCCCGCGCTGAAGATCCGGGTCCTGGACGCCGAGGGCGACCGCGGCCTCACCATGCTGCTCGACGACGAGGCGGATCTGGCCATCGCGGTGGAGTACCGCGGCGCGCCCGACGACCATCGCCTGACCCGGCTGCCCCTCTACGCCGAGCCCTTCGACCTGTTGCTTCCGGCGGACCACGCGCCTGCCGGCACGCTGTCGGAGGTGGCGGACGAGCCGTGGATCGGCCCCTATCCCGGCAATCCGGTCCACGACGTGATCGCGTTCGCCTGTGAGAGGGAGGGCTTCACGCCGGGGTTCGCGCACTCCTCCGACGACTTCCGCGCCGTGGTCGCGCTGGTGGGCGCTGGTGCGGGGGTCGCGCTCGTGCCCCGGCTGGCGTTGCGCGACCTCGACCTGTCCAGGGTGGTCGTCCGCCGGATCCCCGGCCCGGAACGCCGTGTCTTCGCGGCGGTCCGGCGGGGGGCCGACCTCCATCCGTTGCTGCGCCCGCTTCTCACCACTCTCACCGCGAGCCGGCCCCTGGACTGATATCTCGATAATCGAGATAAATCTGAACGATCTCTCGGTGGCGGTTGAGTAGCATGGCGATCCAGAGGTTTGAGGCAAGGAGACGCCGTGGCCGAGTTAGAGCGTGTTCCTCCGGGTGTCGATCCGACGGTGCCGAGTTCGGCGCGCGTCTACGACTACCTCCTCGGCGGCAAGGACCACCTCGCCATCGACCGCGCGGTGGCCGACCGGCTGCTCGCCGTGGCACCCGACACCCGGTTGGTGGCCCGCGCCAACAGGCTGTTCCTCACCAGGGCGGTGCGCCATCTCGCCGAGCAGGGCGTGCGGCAGTTCATCGACCTGGGCACCGGCATCCCGACCTCGCCGAGCGTCCACGAGGTCGCGCGCGCGGTGAACCCCGCGTGCCGGGTGATCTACGTCGACTACGACCCGGTCGTGCGGCTGCACGCCCAGGTGCTGCTGGCCGACGTGCCCGGCGTGGAAGGCATCCAGGCCGATGTGCGCCGCCCCAAGGACATCCTCGGCGACCCCTACGTCGGCGGCCTGATCGACTTCGAGCAGCCGCTCGGGGTGCTGATGGTCGGGCTCCTGCACTACGTGATGGACGAGGAGGACCCCGCCGGGATCGTGGCCGCCTTCAGGGACCGCATGGCGCCCGGCAGCCACCTGGTGCTGACCCACGGCATGGCGGAGAGCCATCCCGAGGCGATCGCCCGGCTGACGACCGCCACGGCCAGCTCCCCCGCGCAGGCCGTCTTCCGCGACCGCGCCCGGGTCCTGCGGTTGTTCGACGGGTTCGAGCTGATCGGACCGGGCCTCGTTCCCGTGCAGGACTGGCGCGTCGACGACGAGGACGACCTCAACCTGCTGGACGCCCCGCCGCGCCTGCGCATCGACGGCGGGGTCGGCGTCCTGCGCTGAGCCGTCCCCTCAGCTCGGCTCTGGCCGCCTCAACCGGCCACGAGACCGCGCCGCCCCCGCCGAGCGCCATGGCGGACCGTCTCGGCGATCCCGTGCCAGACGCCTTCGGCTCGGCCTGCTCGGTAGAGAGCGGCGAGGTCGCCGACGGGGCGGCGCGGCTGGTTCTCCTGACTCAGTCCTCCGCGCCCAGCCTGAAGACGCGGCGGGCCGTACCGCCGAGGAAGTCGGCGCGCGCCTCGGCCGTCAGCTCCAGCTCGTCGACCTGGGCGAGCGCGCGGTCATGGGACAGCTGGGGCCAGTTGGTCCCGAACATCACCTTGCCCCTGCCGTAGGTGTTCATGAAGTGCACGAGCTGCGGCGGGTAGTAGCGCGGCAGGTAGGCCGAGGTGTCGATGAAGACGTTGTCGTGCTTCCACGCCATGCCGATCATCTCGTCGGTCCACGGATAGCCGATGTGGCCGCCGACGATCATCAGCTCGGGCAGGTCCAGCGCGATCCTGTCCAGGTACGGCACCGGCCGGCCCGTCTCGGACGGCTTCAGCGGCCCCGTGTGCCCGACCTGGGTGCAGAAGGGAACGCCCAGCTCCACGCAGGTGGTGTAGAGCGGGTAGTAGAGCCGGTGGTCGGGCGGCAGCTCCCACAGCCACGGCACCATCCGCAGCCCGACGAACCCCAGCTCCTCCACCGCGCGGCGCAACTCGGCCACGGCCGCGACCGGATGGGCCAGGTTCACCGCCGCCAGCCCCGCGAACCGGTTCGGGTAGGCCGCGGTGAAGGTGGCGACGTCGTCGTTGCTGATCACCCATCCGCCCGGCCGGTGCCAGGCCGACAGCAGGAGCATGTCGACGCCTGCCGCGTCCATGAGCGCGACCAGTTCCCCCGGCGTGACGGGCTTGTCGATCAGGTCGGCGCTCCCCGACTTCTCGAACAGCCGCCGGATCTCCGGCATGGGCAGCCTGCCTGGCCGTCCGCCCATGGTGGGTTGCGCCCACACATCGATAATCACCTTCCCACCCTCTCCCGCACCGGCCGGACGATCAATGCCGGACAGGCGAAAGATCGTGCACGACCGCTCAACGATGCTCCCAACACGGCTCCCGACATCGCGGCAGGATGAAGGGTGGAAGCTCGAAGGCGACACATGGAGGCGATCATCGACCTCGTCTTACTTCTCCTGTCCTGCTGCGTCGCGGTGGTCTCCGCGGTCGGCGCGCTGAGGGTGCGACCGGGCCGCTACCCGGCCCACGCCGATGTCGGCAGGGACCGGCTCGCCTACCTGGCGGGCGGCCACACCCGCGTCGTCAACGCCGCGCTCGCCGAACTCGTCGCGAGGGGCACGGTCACGATCTCCGCCACGCGGCGCATCCAGGTCTCCTCCTCCGGCCCGGAGGCGCGCGGACCGATCGAGACCACTCTCGTCGAGGCCGCCCGCGGCTCCGATGACGGGTTGGAGGTCCATCTGGCGCATCAGGCCGTCACGGACGACGACGTCAAGCGGCTCGTCGGCAAGGGTTGGGTGACCGAGCGGGCGGCGGAGCGGGCCCGCCGGCTGCTGGGCGTCACGACCGGCGCCCCCGCGCTGGGCCTGGTCATCACGCTCGTCCTGCTGGGTCTGCGCGCGATCCCCGCCGCGGGCCTGACGTACGCCGCGGCCGGGGTGTTCGGCCTGGCCACGGCCGCCGGCCTGACCGGCCTCTGGACCACGGGGCGGGTCTCCCGCCTGCTGCGGGACGCGCGGCTCGCCCAACCCCGGGGCGAGCGTCCCGCCCGTCCTTCGCCCGAGGCCATCGGGCGCGGCGTGGCACTGCACGGCCTGCAGGAACTGCCCGACCGCAGAGTCAGGGCCGCGCTCGGCCACCGGCCCCACCCCCGACCCCGACCCGTCCGGCACACCCGCCGCAAGAGCGGCCGTCGGCGATACGGGGGCGATGGCGGCTACCACCACACCTACGACACCGGTGGCGGCATGGGCGATGGCGGGGGCTGGGGCGATGGCGGCGGGGGCGGGGGCGGAGGGGACGGCGGCGGAGGCTGAAGGGCCTGCCGGGCGCGCTCGCTTCGCGCCATGGCGGCGGCGTCGAGACAGTCGCGGGCTCGACAGGCCGCCCTGCTACTCTGCTGCGGCGCGCGAGACGAGGGAGGTCGATGAATATGGCTGTCAGCCGGCCATGTCGTCATGCCCTTGTCCGGGCCGCCGCACGCTGAGAGCGCGGTCCGGCTCCTCCCAACGACCAGGAGTCTTCGCGTTGTCCACTTTCCAGCTCTCCGGCACCGACCTGATCACCGACCGCCTCGTCCTGCGGCCGTGGTCGTCCGCCGAACTCGCCGCCGTCCTCGACGGTCCCCGGCCCGCGCACTGGGCCGAGGACTTCCCCTCCGAGGGTGACCGCGTCATCGCCGGCTTCATCGCCGAGCACCCCGCCGCCGCCGGCGAGTACGGCCAGCGCCAGATCGTCGAGCGCGAAACCGGCCTGGTGGTCGGTGCGATCGGCCTGTTCTGGCCGCCGAACGACGGCTCCCTCGAGATCGGCTACGGCGTCGTGCCGTCCCGCAGGGGCCGCGGCTACGCCACCGAGGCCGCGGGCGCCATGGTCGCGTTCGCCTTCACCGCGCCCGGGGTGCACACCGTGCATGCCGGCGTGGAGCAGGCGAACCCGGCCTCGGCGCGCGTGCTCGAGAAGGCGGGGCTGCGGCTGCTGAGCAGCGACGCCACGACCGCCCGCTACGCGGTCACGCGCCCCGCGTAGTCCAGCCCCGCGTAGTCCAGCCCGCGTAGTCCAGCCCGCGTAGTCCAGTCGACGGGGTCCGGTCGACGGAGTTCAGCCGACGGAGAAGGGGACCGGCGGGCCGCCGCCGGTCCCCGTAGGGTCATCCGGATGACCGACAAGATCGACGCGTCCGTCGAGGCCGTGTGCGCGGCCTATCTCGACCTGGCCGACCGGCACGCGCCCGGGCTGGTCGAGGGGCTGTACCTGCAGGGTTCGGCCGCGCTCGGCGACTTCACACCCGGGGTGAGCGATGTCGACTTCGTCGCGGTGATCCCCGAGGGCGCCGACGTTGAGCCGTTGCGCGAGGTCCACGCCCGGCTGAAGGAGCGCGGCAGGTCACCGCACTTCGACGGGCTCTACGTCACCTGGGACGACCTGCGGCGCGACCCCGAGCAGACCCCCGCGCGCCCGGGCGTGCACGCCTGGCGGTTCGAGGCCGAGAGCAGGTTCGAGCGGCACCTGGTGACCTGGCACGTCCTGGCCCAGAGCGGGGTGACGGTCAGGGGGCCCGCCGTCGCCGAGGTCGGCGTCCACACCGACTGGGACCTGCTGGCCCGCCGTACGCGGGAGAACCTGGCGGGCTACTGGACGCGATGGGCGGAGAAGTCGTCCAGGACCACCTCGCTCTGGGGGCTCGCCGCGCTCGTCCCGGCGCAGACGAGCTGGGGCGCGCTGGGGGTGACCAGGCTGCACCACACGCTCGCCGCGGGCGAGGTGACGTCGAAGACGGCGGCGGGCGAGTACGCGCTGCGCCTCTTCGACGAGCGCTGGCACCGGATCGTCAGGGAGGCGCTGCGCATCAGGAAGGGCGGGGCGGCGCTGTACCGCAACCCGTTCGCCCGCCGGGCCGAGCTGATCGCCTACATGCGGATGGTGCTGGCGAACGTCCCTTGACGGATCGGCGGCGCCGGGGCACGGCCGGTCTCAGGACCTGGCCACGCCCAGCGCCTCGGTGAAGCGGACGTACCTGTCCAGCTCCTCCTTCACCGGCTCCAGCACCAGCTCCTCGCCCACCTCCGCCACAGCCGACCGCAGCGCCCTCGCGACCCGCCTGGCCCTGCGCCGGCCGCCCAGCCGTGCGGCCAGCCGGGAGAGCAGCGCGATCAGCAGGCCGGCGATCGCCCCGCCGATCAGCAGGACGGTCGGCCACGGCACCTCGCCGACCGTCGGCAGGGGCGGCTCGGGCAGCCGCAGATAGGTCAGCAGGAACAGCACGCCGAGCCACACCGCGCCGAGCACCGTCGCCGCGAACACCAGCCACTGCAGCCCGCCGACGGCCGCCCACCAGCGGGGGCTGCGCGTCACACCGAACGAGGCGGCCGCCACCACCTTGTCGAGCGCCGCCGCCAGCTCGCCTTCGCGCGAGCGGGCCGCGTGCCGTACGGCCACGGCCCACGGCGGGGGCAGCTCGCGCGCGGCCGCCTCGCCGACGTCCCTGATGGCGGTCTCCATGCGGGCCCGCTGCACGGCCGACGCCTCGGGCAGCGAGGTCCTGCCCACCAGCTCGCCCTTCGCGCCGCTCCCCAGCCCCAGCCTGCGCAGCGGGTCGGGCCTGAACCTGCGCATCCACCTGGTCACCGGCCAGCCGGTCGCGGCCACCGCGCGGTGCGTGTGGGCCCTGGCGACCGCCTCCACCACCAGCGGCACGCCCGCCGCCTCGGCGAGCGCCGTCGTGAGCCGCCCCTCCCGCGGGACGGCGGGGCCGGAGTGGTCCGCCGCGCCGGCGGCGGCGAGGCGTCCCGCGGCGGTGGACACGTCCGCCGCCAGGCGGGCCGCCCACGACGTCCGTTCGGCGACGCGCTCCTCCAGCAGGGCGCGCAGCTCGGCCAGCCCGGCGCCGGTCCGCGCCGAGGCGCCCATCACGGGCACGCCGCGCAGGCCGTCCTCGTCGAGCAGGCGGCGCAGGTCGGCCGCGCAGCGTTCGGCCGCGCCCGGCGGCAGCCTGTCGATCTGGTTGAGCACGACCACCATCACCTCGCCGTGCTCGGCCAGGGGGCGCAGGTAGCGGTCGTGGAGGGCGGCGTCTGCGTACTTCTGCGGATCGACCACCCACACCAGCAGGTCGACCAGCTCGACCAGCCGGTCCACCTCCAGCCGGTGGGTCAGCTCGATGGAGTCGTGGTCGGGCAGGTCGAGCAGGACCAGCCCCTGGGGGTCGCCGGTCACCTCGTGGCGGTGCGGCACCTGGAGCCAGTCGAGCAGCGGTCCTGCTCCCGTGCCGTCCCACAGCGCCGCCTGGGCGGTCGAGGTGGTGGGCCTGGTGACGCCCACCGTGGCCAGCTCGCCGCCCGCCAGCGCGTTGAACAGCGACGACTTGCCGCTGCCCGTCGCGCCCGCGAGCGCGACCACCGTGTGGTCGACCGAGAGCTCGCGCCGTGCGCCTGCCCGCTCGGCCACCTCCCGCGCCGCCGAGACCGGCTCGTCGGGAAGCCTGCCCTCCGCGAGCTCCGCCGCCTTCAGCAGGCCGGTCAACCGGTCGTCCAGCGAGGGGATCTCCTCGCGCCGCGACAGCTTCACGCGCCCTCCCCGCCCCGCGCCGGCCGCCGCCCGTCCTCGCCCGCCGGGTCCTCCCGCACCTCGACCGGATCGACCAGCCCGTCCGCCAGCTCCGGATCGGCCTGTCCGCTCGCGAGCTCCGGCGCCTCGACCGCCGGGAGTCCGTTGGTCGGGGCCGCCGGGAGTTCGGCTCGGTGGTCGCGGACAGCGTGAGCCGCCGCCAGCAGTTCGCCCGCCATGCCCTCCGGCACCGACACCTCCTCCAGCAACGACGTGAACCTGGCCGCCTCCGCGTCGAGCAGCGCCTGCACCCTGGACCGCAGGTCCTCCCGCGCCTTGGCCGTCAGCGTCCGCACCGCCTGGTCCCCGAAGATCGCCTCCAGGACCTTCTGCGACAGCACCGACGTGCCGCCCGCGATGCCGATCTCCACCCCCGTCAGCCCGCCCGTGGAGGCGAAGACCGCGAGCATCAGCAGCAGCCCCGCCCCGTTGACCCCGAAGGAGGCCGCCCGCGCGCTGGTGCGCTTGGCCGCGCCCTCCTCCCTGACCAGGTCGAGCACGTAACCCTGCCAGCCGCGCACCACGTCGTCGTAGTCGATGCCGGACGAGGCGCGGCCCAGCCTGGCCGCGGCGAGCGCCCCCGCCTTCTCCAGCAGATCCTTGCCGCCGGGCGCCGCCGTCCAGCCGTCGAGGGCCCGCTCGGCCGCCGCGTCCGCCGCCCCCCTGATCAGCGCGGCGACGCCGCTCTCCAGCGCCACCCGCAGCCTGGCCTGCGGCGCCTCCCGTCCGGTGAGCACCGCCGACAGCCGGTCGCGCAGCCAGCCGATGCGCGACTCGAGCGAGCGCATGAGGTCGCCGGTGCCGATGAAGTCCTGCCATCGCGCCATCACCTCGCCGCGCAGCAGCGAGCCGTCCCGCATGCCCTCGTCGAAGTCGGCCATCCCGCCCGAGTAGGCCGCCGCGACGATGTCGGCCAGCCGTTCGGCACCCTTGCGCTGCCTGGCGACGGCCACCGCCAGCGCCGGGACCCTGCTCCCCAGGCTGTCCAGCGCTCCCGCGAGCGTCTGGCGCACCACCCGGGCCCGCGCGGCCGAGGAGGCGGCCAGTCGCGCCAGCCAGTCGTTGATCGGGCGCACGGCGTCGGGGTGCAGCCGCCCCCTCTCCGTCAGCAGCACCGCCTCCTGGACGGTGAACAGCGGCGTGCCCGCGAGGCCGTTGACCTCCAGCAGGCGGGCCAGGTCGGCGGAGACGGGCCCGACCGCGTCGGGCGGCACCCGGTCGAGGATGATCGCGAGCGCGGTGCTCCGCTCGCGCGCCGAGCGCAGGAAGCTCCACGGAACCTCGTCGGCGTAACGGGCGGCGGTGGTGACGAACAGCCACAGGTCGGCCGCCGCGAGCAGTTGCGCCGCCAGCTCCCTGTTCGCGGTCACCACCGAGTCGATGTCGGGCGCGTCGAGCAGCGCGAGACCCTGCGGCAGCGCGGGCGCGCTCACCACGCGCAGCGTGCCCGGGTCGCCGGAGGCTCCTGTCACACGCGGCAGTCCGGGCAGGACCGCCAAGGACATGAACCAGTGCGTGTCGGCCGGGCTCGCCACCAGCGTCGGCGCCAGCGTGGTGGGCCGCAGCACGCCCGGCTCGGACACGTCGGCCCCGACGAGCGAGTTGACCAGCGTCGACTTGCCGGCACCGGTCGAGCCGCCCACGACGGCCAGCAGCGGCGCGTCGATCGCGGCCAGCCTGGGCAACAGGTAGTCGTCCAGCTGTCCCTTCAGCTCGCGCAGCGCTCGCCTGTCGGCCGCCACGTCCCCGATGTCCAGCGGGAACAGCTCGCGGTCGAGCAGGCCCCGCAGCGAACGCAACGCCTCGAGGAGGTCCATGCCCCCACGCTAGCCAGTGGAGCCGAGCTCGTCGGGACCGCCACGACGGATTCGTGGCATTGGTCCGGCTCAGGACTCGGCCGGCGGCTCCCTGAGCACGTATCCGACGCTCCGCAGCGTGTGGATGAGGCGCGGCTCCACGTCGTCGACCTTGCGCCGCAGGTACGACACGTACGACTCGACCACGCCCGCGTCACCGCCGAAGTCGTAGTTCCACACGTGGTCGAGGATCTGCGCCTTGGACAGCACCCTGCCCGCGTTGGCCATGAAGTAGTGCAGCAGCTTGTACTCGGTCGGCGACAGGTGCACCTGCCGGCCGCCGCGCCACACCTCGCGCTCGGTCTCGTCCAGCACCAGATCGGCCACCTGCAGCCGGGCGCCGCCCACCTCCCCCCTGGTACGGCGCAGCACCGCCTGCACCCTGGCCAGCACCTCCTCCAAGCTGAACGGCTTGGTCACGTAGTCGGAGCCGAGCCCGAGCCCGGTCAGCTTGTCGTCGACCGCGTCGCGCGCGGTCAGGAACAGCACGGGCGCCTCCAGCCGCCTGGCCACCTCGAACCCGTCGAGGTCGGGCAGCATCACGTCGAGCACCACGAGGTCGGGCCTGGCCCGCTCGGCGATCTCCACGGCCTCCAGGCCGTCGGCGGCGGTCAGCACCTCGAAGCCGGAGAAGCGCAGGCTGGCGGAGAGCAGGTCGCGAATGCTCGGCTCGTCGTCCACCACCAGGATCAACGCCTCAGGTGTGTTCACCCCGCCAGCGTGCCGCAGCAGCCTGAGGAAAAGCTGAAGGGTTACTCAGGAGCGAGTGGGAGTTCGACCCTGAACGTCGCGCCCTCGCCGGGCACGCTGTGCACGACCACGCTGCCGCCGTGCGCCTCGACCAGCGCCGCGACGATGGCCAGGCCGAGGCCGCTGCCCCTGTCGTCCTCCGACCGACGGGCGCGCGCGGAGTCGGCCCGGTAGAAGCGCTCGAAGACCCGTTCGGCCTGCTCAGGCGTGAGGCCGGGCCCCTTGTCCACCACTTCCAGGAACACCGTGGCGCCGGCGGCGCCGACCCTGATGGTGACGGGCGTGTCGGCGGGGGTGTGGGTGAGCGCGTTGGACATGAGGTTGCCGACGACCTGGCGCAGCCGTACCTCGTCGCCGGAGACGATGAGGGCGGCCCCGCCCACGACCTCCAGCGAGATGCCGCGTTCGGGGGCCAGGATGCGGGCGTCGTGGACGGCGTCGGCGGCCAGCGCCAGCATGTCGACGGGCCGCATCTGCAGCGGACGCTGCTGGTCCACCCTGGCCAGCAGCAGCAGGTCGTCGACCAGCAGGCTCATCCGGCCCGCCGCGCGCTCGACCCTGGCCAGCATCTCGGCGGGATCGGCCTCGGGGTTCTGCCTGGCGTACTCGGCGAAGCCGCGGATCGTGGTCAGCGGTGTGCGCAGCTCGTGGGCGGCGTCGGCGACGAAGCGGCGCATCCGCTCCTCCGACCTGCTGGCGGCGTTCTCCGACGCCGTCCGCGCCGCGAAGGCCGCCTCGATCTGGGCGAGCATGCCGTTGAGCGCGCGGGCGAGCCGTCCGACCTCGGTGCGCGGGTTGCCGTCGGGCACCCGCCTGCCGAGCTCGCCGCCGGCGATGGCCTCCGCCGTACGCTCGATCTGGGCCAGCGGGCGCATGCTCTTTCGCACGCTCGTGATGCCCACGACGGTCAGGATCAGCATGATGCCGCCGCCGCCGAGCAGTTCGATGAGCGCCAGCCTGCGGGTGATCTGCGTGACCTCGTCCAGGTCCATGGCGATCAGCACGACGGCGTTGTCCGGGCCTCGCACCTCCTGCACCCGCCACTCGCCGTCGCCGGAGACGGCGGGCACGGTCGTCGGCACGGCCGGCGGCGGCACCGGCACGACGGGCAGCTGCCGGTGGTCTGCGTCGAGGCCGCTGACCCACGGGCCGCCCGCCTTGACGATCACGTCGGGCTCCAGCACCAGGTTCTTCAGCGCCGGGGCGCCCCGGTGCTGCACCCGCATGAGCGCCCTGGCGGCCACCACCGAGATCTGCGTGTCCACCCTGTCGATCAGGTAGGTGTGCAGGACCGAGACGCTCAGCACGCCGATGAACGTGAGCCCGAAGGCCAGCAACGCGAGCGTCGCGGCGATCAGCTTGATCCTGAGGGTCATGTCTCGGGAGGGCTGCGCAGCACGTAGCCGACACCGCGCAGGGTGTGGATGAGCCGCGGCTCCCTGTTGTCGATCTTGCGGCGGAGCACCGACACGTACGACTCGACGATGCCCACCTCGCCCCTGAAGTCGTAGTCCCAGACGTGGTCGAGGATCTGCGGCTTGGACAGCACCCTGCCCGCGTTGGCCATGAAGTAGCGCAGGAGCTTGAACTCCGTCGGCGACAGCGACACCGGCCGGCCGCCGCGCCACACCTCGTGGCTCTCCTCGTCGAGCTCGATGTCGGCGAACGTCAGCCGGGGCGGCGGCGCCTGCGGGTCTCCCGCGGTACGGCGGAGCACCGCCCGGATCCTGGCCACCACCTCCTCCAGGCTGAACGGCTTGGTGACGTAGTCGTCGCCGCCGATCGTGAGCCCGCGGATCTTGTCCTCCGTCTCGTCCCGAGCGGTGAGGAACACCACCGGCGTGCCCTGCCCGCTGCTGCGCAGCCGCCGCACGACCTCGAACCCGTCCAGGTCGGGGAGCATCACGTCGAGCACCACGAGGTCGGGCCGGTGCCGCTGCACGGCGGTGACCGCGTCGAGCCCGTTCTTCGCGGTGGACACGTCGAAACCCGCGAACCTCAGGCTCGCGGCGAGTAGCTCGAGGATGTTCGGCTCGTCCTCGACGATCAGCAGGCGTGCTTCCACGGCGTCCATAGTGGCCATCACATCTAAGAATGCCCTTAACGGGCGAGTGCTGGGACAATCCCCGCGATATGCCTGGCTATCGCCAGGCTGGACGTGGCGGCGGGAGAGGGCGCGTTGCGCACCAGCGCGATCCGGCCGTGGAGGTCGACCACGAAGTCGTCGACCATGCCGCCGTCGCGGGAGACGGCCTGGGCGCGCACGCCTCCTTCGGTGCGCGCGAGGTCGGCGGCGGTGATAGCCGGGACGTAACGCCTGGCGGCGCGGACGAACGCGCCCTTGACCGCCGAGCCGTACAGCTCCCGCAGGCCGGTGCGCCAGTGGCGGCGCGCGAGCCTGCGGGTGCCCTCCCAGGTCAGCAGCGCGCGCACGTCGCCGAGCACGGCGTTGGGCCCGACCAGCACCTCGCCGTCGATGCGCCGGGTCAGGTGGACGCCGAGGAACGGGTAGCGGGGGTCGGGCACCGGGTAGATCAGGCCGCGCACCAGGTCCTTGGCCGACCCGGCCAGCGCGTAGTACTCGCCCTTGAACGGCACGATCCGCACCTCGCCCGGCTGTCCCGCCATCCTGGCGACGGCGTCGGTGCCGAGCCCGGCGCACGCCACGAGCCGGTCGAAGGCGAACTTCCGGCGACCGGCCAGGACCTCCACCGCGCTCGCGGTCTCACGGATCGCCCTGACCGGGTGGGCCAGCCGTACCGAGCCGCCCAGCTCGGCCACGTCGCGAGCGAGCCGGCGGGCGACGGCGGGGAAGTCGGCGATCGCGGTGTGCGGCGAGTGGACGGCGGCGATGCCCACCGCGTGCGGCTCGACCTCGCGCAGGGCCAGCGCGTCGAGCTCGGCGATGCCGGGCACGCCGTTGGCCCTGGCCCGCTCGGCGAGCGCGCGCAGCGCGGGCCGCTCGGCCGCCGTGGAGGCGACCACGAGCTTGCCCACCTCCTCGTACGGCAGGCCGTGCTCGGCGCAGTACTCCCGCAGCAGCGCCATGCCCTCCCGGCACAGGGTGGCCTTGAGCGAACCCGGCTGGTAGTAGATGCCGGCGTGGACGACCCCGCTGTTGTGGCCGGTCTGGTGGGCCGCGACCCGGTTCTCCCCCTCCAGGACGATCACCTCGGCGCCTCTGGTGCGCGCGAGCTCCCGGGCGACGGCCAAGCCGACGATGCCCGCTCCGATGACGCCGATCCGCTCTGTCATATGGTCAAGTGTCCTTCAGCGATGAGCCATCTCACCGTGTCCGCCACGGTGTTCTCCACGGGTCGCAGCGAGACCCCCAGCTCGCGCAGCGTCGGGACGTCGTCGGTGGGGACGAGCGTCAGCATGATGTCGGCGGCGTCGCGGGTCAGCGGGTGGTCGAGGGGCACGACGCGTTTCAGCGCGTCGAGCGTGGAGCCCGTGGCTCGCAGCAGCGCGCCGGGGATCCTGAAGCGCCGCACCCGCCGTCCCGTGACGTCCTCGCAGAGCGTCGCCATCTGCCCCCAGGTCAGGAAATGTCCGCCTAACAGGTAGCGGCGGGCGCCCTTGCCGGGGGTGAAGCACCGGGCGAGCGCGACGGCCAGGTCGCGCACGTCGAGCACGTTCACCCCGCCGGGCACGATCGGCCAGCCCTGCCTGAGCCCGGCCCTGATGCCCTCGTTGAGCGCGTCGAGCGTGGGCTGGCCGGGGCCGACGACGCCGCCGGGGTAGACGATGGTCACGCCGTCGAGATCCCTGGCGTAGCGCTCGCCGTACAGCTTGGTCATGCCGTAGGCGTTGCGCGGCCTGGCCAGCGGGCTGTCCACGGTGATGACGGGGTGGCTGGGCGGCACGAACACCGCGACGGTGGACAGGTGCACGATCGGGTCCAGCCCGAGCTCCACGGCCTGGGCGAGCACGTTCTTCAGCCCGCGGACGTTCGCGCCGTGCAGGTCGACCTCGTGCCCGGTCACGCCGATGTCCGCGGCGGCGTGCAGGACCGCGTCACACTGTGCCAGTGCCTTCCGTACGGCTTCCGCGTCCGTGATGTCCGCCTGGTAGAGGACACCGGGTACCTTGACCACCTTCTTCACCTTTTCCGGATTTCTCACCAGAAGAAGGCACTCATGGCCCGCCTCGCGCAACGCGACGACCGCGTGGGAACCGATGAAGCCCGACGCACCCGTCACCAACACGCGCATGCTCTGGAAGCTAGCGCTTGGATGTTTGCCGTCTCAAGTGCCGGACGGCGACGGTGAATCCTTTCGCGACCGAAACGCCTCTCATAGATGTCCGGCCACCGCGCCGGACCCGGATCCGGAGGTTGTCATGATCGTTGGTGCCGTCATCGCCGCGGCCGTTCTCGTCTGCACGTGCTCTGTCGTCGTGCTGCGCCGAAGGAGCCGCTCGCGTGGCTGACCGTGCCTGGCCCGACGACGTGCTGATCGCCGCCGCCCAGCGTGGAGACGTCGAGTCGATCACCGCGCTGGTCTCCGGCTCCCACCCGCACGTACGGCGATTCGCGCATGCCCTGTGCGCCTCGCCCGAGGACGCCGAGGACGCCGCGCAGGAGGCGCTGATCATCCTGTACCGGAAGATCGGGATGCTGCGCGCCTCCGGAGCGCTGGCCTCGTGGATGTTCCGCATCGTCCGCAACGAGTGCCTGCGTCAGGCGCGGCTGATGCTGCGGCAGTTTCCGCCGGCCGAGGACACCCCGTCATCGGCCGGCACGGCCCTGCGGTCGGCCGAGGACGAGGTCCTGGGCCGCCTGGAGGCCGAAAGGGTCGCGGCGGCGATCGCCGCGCTGCCCGACGACCAGCGCCGCGTGCTGATCATGCGAGACGTCCAGGGCCACAGCGGGCGGATGGTCGCCGACGCGCTCGGCCTCAGCACCGCCGCCATGAAGTCCCGGCTGCACCGCGCCCGCGCCGCGGTTCACGACACACTGCACGGCACCCTCGACACCGCCATCGGAGGCGATGATGACCACTGACGATCGAAGCTTCGCGAGCGCGTCGGTGCCCCGGCACCTGCTCCGCGGGGTGGTGGGGTTCGGCGCGCTGATCGGGTCGCTCGCGCTCGTTCCCGCGTTCGGCCTCGCCGCCCTCCTGCTCGCGCCGGTCGGGCTGCTGGCCCTGCGCGGCTGCCCGACCTGCTGGGCGATCGGACTCGCGCAGACCATCTCCAGAGGCCGGTTGCAGCGTTCCTGCGAGAACGGCACGTGCGAGCTGACCGTCGCCCCTCCACGGTCGCACAGTCGAACATGAGTACGATGAGTCTCATGTACGTCCCGCCGGAGTGGCCGCCCGAGGTCCGCCCGCCCAGCGTCCCCGACTGGGAGACCTCGGCCGTGGCCTGGCTGCTCGACGCCGTACCGCCCGACTACCGCGGCTACGAGGTGCTCCGCCGCCACCCGATCGCCCTGGCCAGGATGGCCGGCCACCACGTCGACTCGGCCATCGCGGCGGCCAGGGCCGGCTACCGGAGCGCGGCCGTCGACCTCAAGGACCGGCTGCCGCCGCACGCCGTCGAGGCGGTGCTCGACGTCTACCGCGCGGAGGGGCCGCGCCTGGTCCGGCTGGCCCGCTCGATCAGCGTCGTCGAGCGGGCCCTGCGCGGCGAGGCGTTCACCGCAACCTTGCGACAGCGTCCCTGAGCCTGCGCACGTCCCGCTTGCGCGCCTCGTAGGTGGCGCCCACCACCACGAGCAGCAGGCCGCCGAGCGCCATCGGCACCCACCGCGGCACCACGCCGAACAGATCGGCGATCCACGGCGCCAGCTCCCGCACCGCCACCACGGCCACCGTGAGCGCGCCCATGACGGTCGGCGCCTGCAGCCGCCACCTGGCGCCCGCCAGCGTCACGGCCAGCGCCGCCGTACCCAGGAGCAACGCCCTGAGCGGGGTGGCCGCCTGCACCAGGCTCGGCCCGAACGCCAGCGCCAGGCCCGGCCCGTACACCGGCCACGAGGACAGCGCCCTGCCGCGCGCCCCCCACCAGCCGGCGACCAGCAGCAGCACCGCGAACGGCAGCGTGTAGGCCTCCACCACCCGCACCTCGAACGCGGCCGCCACCGCGACCACCTCGCCCGCGACGAGCGCCCCGGACAGCACCGTCCAGCCGAACCGCGCCCGCCCCGTTCCGCCCGCGACGCCGCCGGGGCCTCGGACGTCCGCCCACAGCAGTCCGGTGAGCGCCGCGACGGCCGCCAGCGCGGGCAGCACCGCAAGCGTCGCCGCCTGCACCGCCAGCGCCCAGCCGAGCGCCAGCGACCCGAGCCACAGCGCGGCCCCCGCGCTCCCCCGCCTGACCACCGCGTGCCCCGGCCCGCGGGCCGCCACCGCCGCGGCGGCCGCGGCCCCCAGCACCAGCAGGACCAGCACCACCGGGTACGGCACGCGCACCGTCACCGGCACCACCGCCAGCGCGACGGCGCCCGCCGGCACCCCGAACGCCGGCCGGGTCGCCAGCGCCGCCACCGCCACCGCCACGCCGACCGCGACCAGCGCCAGCGGCCTGCCCCCTGCGAAGGCCGGCGCGCCACTCCACGCGTCCACCACCGGCAGGTACGCCCCCAGCGTCCCGACCAGCACGTCCCCGACGATCAGCACGGCCGCGACCGCCATCAGGACCGCCGTCACCCGCCCGGTGAACGCCGCCCATGAGCCGTCCCGCCCGGCGCCCCCCAGCAGCGTCCCGCCCGCAGAAGCACCACCGCCCCCCAGCACCCCAGGACGACCGCCACCCGGCAACACCCCCGTGCCGCCACCGGGCCCCACCGACCCCGGATGACCGGCACCCGGCATGACCCCCGGCCCACCGCCAGGCCCCACCGGCCCCGGGTGACCGGCACCCGGCATCACTCCCGGCCCACCGCCAGGCCCCACCGGCCCTGGGTGACCGTCGCCCGGCGTCACCCCGGGACTGCCGCCGACCTGCCCCGGCCCGGGACGATCGGCGCCCTCGCCCAGAGGACCCGATCCCAGTGCTCCCCCGGAGTCACCCCCCTGCGTCCCGGCGCCCGCGAGAGCGACCGGCCCCTGAGGCGGCGACGCCGCCGACGACTGCGACGGTGCCGATCCCAGCACCGGTGGCGCGCCTCGCGTGCCGTACCAGCCGAGCAAGGCCAGCGCCGCGCCCACCGCGAGCCCCGTCGCCGCCGCGTCCCTGGGAACCACGCCCAGGCCGTCCAGCGCCAGCCACACCAGCCCCGTGCCCGCGAACGACGCCCCCACCAGCGCCGCGGGCCGCCGGTACAGCGCGCCCCACGCCACCAGCAGCACTCCCAGCACCACGTAGGCCACGGCCCGCTCGTTCAGCGACCACAACACCGCGAGCCCGCCGGAAACCCCCGCCGTCCACGCCCACGGCGCAGCACCCCCGACGATCCCCGCCATCCGCGCCCGAGAACCACCGGCCACCGGCACCCCGCCGGGCCCCTCCGCGCGCGCGGCTGCCCGTTCCGTCCCCTCCGTGCCCGCGGCTGGCCGTCCCGTTCCCTCCGTGCCTGCGGCTGCCAGTTCCGTTCCCTGCGCGGCTGCCCGTTCCGTCCCCAGGAGCGCCGCGGCGAGCGTGCACCCCACCGCCACGACCAGCTGGACGGCCACCACCGCCGTGTACGGCAGCCCGTACGCCACCGGCGCCACCAGCACCGCCGCCACCAGGGAGACCGGCGCCATCCACCGCACCCTGCCCACGATCAGCGGCACCGCCGCCAGCAGGACGAACACGACGGGCGCCGACCGCACCATGACGAGTGTCCCCAGACGGAAGGACTCGTCCCCCATCACCGGCGCCTGCAGCAGGGCCAGCAGCGCCTGCGGCACGACCGGCACCGCGCTCACCAGCGCCAGGCCCACCCCGGCATAGGCGTAAGGCGCGCGCAGCCGTACCGGAAGCCACCTGGCCGCCGTCGCCACCGCCAGCGCGGCCACCGTGTACGGCACCACCCGCCAGGCCGACGGCAGCGGCTCGATCAGCAACGCGCCCGCCGCCACGACGAACGCCGTCGCCGACCCGACGGCCGCGACGCCCCTGCCGACCGCCTCGTCCGACCGGAACGCGACGTACCCGCCGACCGCCGCCAGCACCACCAGCCCGGCCGCATGCCACGGCCTGTGGGTGGCGAACGACGCGAGCCCGGCCCCCATCAACGTGACCGTCCCCATGACGGCCAGGCACACCGTGGCCGTGACGCGTGCCGCCCGGCCGCGCGCGGCCGACGTCCAGATGGCGGCGTCGAGGGCGACCGTGGCGGCCAGCGCCCCGCTCGTCCAGCCGCCGCCGTGGCCGATCGACAGCAGCGGCAGCGGCGCCTGCAGCAGCACCACCGCCAGCGGCATCGGCACCTTGAGCGGCAACACCCTGCTGTAGCCGGCCGCCGCCGCGGCCACCACCGCGAGTGTGGCCGCCGTGTAGTCCCACCCGTCCAGGCCGCCGACCAGGCCGACCCTGCGCGCCGCGTACCCGTCGAGCAGCATCAGCGCCAGCCCGAGCACGCCGATGGTCTCCGCGGTCGCGTTGAGCCCGCGCCTGAGCAGCAGCGCCGGTACGGCCAGCGTCACCCCGGTCAGGCCCGCCAGGATGGCCGCCCTGCCGCCGATGCCGAGGTGGCCCCAGCTGACGACCGTGAACACGATCGCCGCCACGGCCAGCATGAGGCCGCCGAGGATGAGCAGCACGTTCTGCGCCGTCCGCTTCGACACCTCCGGCCGCGCCGCCTGCCCGGGACCGCCGGCACCCGTACCCCCCGGCACCCAGCCACCCGCGCCGCCGCCCGCACCACCGCCGGCACCCGCACCCTGCGCCCGGCCGCCCGCGACCGGCCCCGCGGGCCCGCCGGCTCCCGCCACCCCCGCACCGGCGCCTGTCCCCGCATCCCCCGTCGGCCCCGCGCCGGCTCCCTCCTGGCGGCCCGGAGAAGCCGAGTCGCCGGCGAAGGCTCCCGCGGGACCCGGATCGACGCCCTGGGGGGCGACCCCCGGCGCGGGCCGTTCCGCCTGCCCCTGGAACCGGGCGCGGTCGGCGCGCAGGAGGGAGAGCAGGTGCTCCCGGCGCGCGTTCAGTTCCGCCTCGCGCGCCCTGAGACCCGCCAGCGCCCCGTCGACCTGCCAGAGTTCCACCGCTACCGGCCCCGCCAGCGGCAGCGCGCACCGGGGGCAGGCCGTCACGGGCCCGTGGAGGGGAAGCCCGCAATCAGGACAGTTCACGTGCATGCGGAGAACAATGCCGCACCCACTTGATGATCGCTTGCGTCTCGCTACTCAGATACGCCTGAGCATCCCGACTCAGCGCGTCTTCCTGGCGATGAACGTGATCACACCCGTGGCGCCCAGCGCCACCGCCAGCCACAGCAGGATGTCCCGTCCCGTGATCCCGCCCGGGGCGTCCGCCGCCGTTGCCGAGGCGGGCGTGCTCTCCTGGTCCTCCGCCGGTTCGGCCGCCTCCTCGGCCCGCGCCGACGGCGAGGGGGACGGCGACGGCAGCGCCTTGGCGGGCAACGGCACCCGGTAGACCGGGCTGTCGGCGCCCTCGGTTCCCGTGAGCAGCGCCGTGCCGTCCCGGGTGTAGGCGATCGACTCCGCCTGGTCCATCGCGGGCATCGACACCTTCGCCAGCTGCTCGTCGAACCCGCTGAACACGGTCGCGGAGAAGTAGGTACGGATGACGAAGCTCGACCCGTCGGGCGCGTAGGCCGCGTCCGTAGCCATGATCGGCGCGGAGCCCACCTTGCGCAGGACGTTCGTCCCGCTCGCCCGCAGCCGCCTGGGCGCCTCGTAGATCGCCCCCGCGAACTGTTTGGTCACCACGTACAGCCGGCCGGTCTTCGGGTTGACCATGATGCCCTCGGCGTTGTGGCCGCCGTCCTCGTAGGTGAACCGGTAGCGCACGGCGGGCAGCGTCGCGTCGCGCAGCGTGCCGGGCTCCATCACCTTGTAGACGGAGATGTCCGGCCAGGCGCCGTCGAAGTTGTCGCCGATGTCGGCGAACCACAGCACGCCTCGCCCTGTCGCCGGATCCCTGCTGGCGGCCATCGCCTCCCAGTCACGCGCCTGGGCGCCCCGCAGGGTGAAGGTCGCCTTGGTCTTCCCGTCGTCGTCGAGCGCGTAGAAGACCGGCCCCGCGTCGCTGTCGTTGTGGGTGTAGACCACGCCCTCACGGGTCGGCGAGAGCGCCAGCCCGCTCGACTCGGTGATCCGCGGATCGGAGATCCTGAACGCGACCGTCTCGCGCTCCCCCTCCGCGGGAGTCCCCTCAGCGGCGGGACTGCCCGCGGCAGGGGTCGCCGCGGCGGGACGACCCTCAGCCAGGCTCCCCTCGGCGGCAGCAGGAGTCACCTCGGCGGGCGCGAGAAGCCCGGGCGTGGAACCGGCAGCCGTGGACACGGCGGGTGCCGGGACCGCGGGCGTACCGACGGCGAAGGCAGGAGTCACCGGCAGCACGACCGCCACCCCGACCCCAGCAAGCGTGCGAACCAGGACATCCCCCATCCGCCCATCATGCCCCAGCAGTGACCATCCCTATCCGCGCGCTGTGCCGCAAGAACCCGCCGCCCTGCAGCAGGACCAGCACGACGTTCATCACCAGCACCGCCGTCCACAACCCCGGCAACCCCGCGAACCCCGCCACGGGCACCGCGACGCCCGCGAGCATGCCGTACCCGAGGAGAAAGCACCCCAGGCTCCAGCTCGACCGCTTGAGCGCGGTCAGCCCGAACCCCATGACCGCCTGCCAGCCGTCGGCGACCGACGCCGGCACGAGCAGCGGCAGGAGCGCGAGCGCGGTGTCACGCACGCCCGCGTCGCTGGTGAACAGGCCCATCAACGGCTCGCCGAAGGCCAGCAGGCCCACCGCGCCGACGCCTGACGCGGTGACCGCCAGCAGGACGGCGCCCCTGTTGACCCGCCTGGCCCGAGCAGCGTCGGCGGCGCGGGCGATCTCCGGAACAGACGCCTGGGCGACCGCGAGCGCCGCCACCATGAGCAGCCCCGCCAGCGATCCGAGGAGGGCGTGCGCCGCCGCGTTCCGCGTGCCGGTGCCGGCGGCGGCGTAGGTGACGACGGCCAGGGCGCCGAACTTGACGAGCGTGGTCGCCGACAGCGGCAGCCCGACCCGGGCCAGTTCGGCGATCTCCCGCGGCCTCGGACGGCCGGGCCGAAGGGACTGCCCGCGCAGGCCCGGCACGCGCATCAGGGCGAGATTCGAGACGAGCATGCCGGCGGCCGCCGAGCCCAGCGCGGCGAGGCCGACTCCTCCGACGCCGAGCGACGGCGCCAGCACGACGATCAGCGCCACCTCGACCGCCGTGGCCGCCAGCGCGGACCACAGCACCTGACGGCTACGGCCCAGCGCGATGAGGACCGAGTTGGCGCCGCCGCCCGCCGCCAGCACCACGACGCACGCCGCCAGCAGCCAGGGCAACGCGCCCAGCTCGGCGACGACCTCACCGGGCGCGCCACTGGCCGTCGCGATCAACGGCACGCACGTCATGACGGCCGCGCCCAGCCCGCCGACGCCGTAGGCGAGCCAGCGGGCGTCCTTGAGCACGGGTAACGCCGCCGCGGGGTCGCCGGTGTGCGGCGCGACGAACGGGACCATCCCCCGCACCGCGCCCGCCACCGCCGCGACCACCGGGTTGTACACGGCCAGCGCCAGCGCGAGGGCCGCGAGCGCGGCGGCCGACCGGTTGCCGAGGACGGCGCTGCCGACCAGGTGCGCCACCATGCCGGAGACCATCGACAGGAAGAGGGGTACGGCGGCGCCGATCAAGGCCTTCACGAGACGACATGCCTATCAGCCGTGACCGACAGAAACGCGAGCCCCTGCAGGGCCACCAGCAGCAGGTGGGTGGCCAGCACGGCCGTCCACAGCCCTACCAGTCCCCAGGCGCCCACCACCGGCCCGGCGGCGACGACCAGCAGGCCCCAGCCGACGGCGACGGAGCGCAGGCTCCGAGCGGACCTCTTCATCGCGGTCAGCGCGAAGCCCAGAACCGCCGACGCCGCCTCCGCCATGCTCGACCCGAGCGCGACCATCACCACCGCGGACACCTGCGCGCGCACCGCCGGGTCGCCGGTGAACAGCCGAACCAGCACGCCGTCGAAAGCAAGCAGCAGGCCCGCGCCGGCCGCCGCTGCCGCGCCTGCCAGGGTGAGCGCGACGCGCGCGACGCGCCGTTTGCCGCAGGCCCCGCCGGCGCGGGCGATCTCCGGAACCGCCGCCTGGGCCACGGCGAGCGCGGGCACCATGAGGAACCCGGTCAGCGCGTAGACGATCGCGTGGGCGGCGGCCCCCGTGGCACCGGTCCTGGCCGCCGCGTAGGCCAGGACGCCCAGCCCCGCGAACTTGATCAGCATGGTCGCCGACAGCGGAAGGCTGACCCTGGCGATCTTCCTGATCTCCCGCGGGCGCGGCCGTCCCCTGCCGATGGGCCGGCCCAGCACGCGGCGCAAAGCGTGGTTCGCCACGGCGGCACCGGCCAGCGACGAGCCGAGGTAGGCCAGTCCCGCGCCGGCCGGCCCCCACCACGGCACCAGGACCGCCACCAGCACCACCGCCGCGGCCGTGGCCGCGACGCCTGCCCGCAGCACCTTCCCGCCGTGGCCGAGCGCGACGAGCACGGTGCTCACGCCGCCGTTGGCCGCGCCGACCAGCAGCGAGCACGCCAGCAGGTACGGCAGCGCGCCGAACCCCGTCACCGCGGCCCCGCTCACGGCGGCGACGAGCGGCACGCAGGCCACCGCGAGGGCGCCTGCCGTACCGATGGCGAGGGCGAGCCAGCGGGCGTCCCGCAGGACGGGGATCGCGGCGACGGGCTCGTCCCTGTGCGGGGCCACGAAGGGCGCGAGTCCCCGCAGGCCGCCGATGACGGCCATCGAGGCGGGCTGGTGGACGGCCATGGTCAACGCGAACGCGGCCAGTGCCGATGTGTCGTGGCGGCCCAGCGTGGCGGTGACGACGAGGGAACCGGTCAGCCCGGTGACGGACGACAGCAGGAGGGGAAGCGCGGCGCTTGCGAGGAGTCGGTACATAAACGCACGATCCCGAGGCGACCACCCCGGGAGTTGTGATCACTATATCGAAAGGACTGGCCTGGAGTGGGGTCCAGGTTCTTAGGGTGGGTCTCATGGAATACGTGAACCTTGGACGCAGTGGCCTCAAGGTCAGCCCGCTCTGTCTCGGCACGATGAACTTCGGCCCCGAGACCACGGAGGAAGACTCCTTCGCGATCATGGACAGGGCCCACGAGCTCGGCATCAACTTCTTCGACACCGCCGACGTCTACGGCTGGAAGCTCGGCGAGGGCGTGACCGAGAACATCGTCGGCCGGTGGTTCGCCCAGGGCGGCGGCCGCAGGGAGCGCACGGTCATCGCCACGAAGTTCCACGGCAGGATGGGCGAGTGGCCGAACGAGAGCATGCAGTCCGCGCTGCACATCCGCAGGGCCTGTGACGCCTCGCTGCGGCGGCTCCAGACCGACTACATCGACATCTTCCAGGCCCACCACATCGGCAGGGAGACCCCGGTCGAGGAGTTCTGGGAGGCGATCGACGTCCTGCGCCGGCAGGGCAAGATCATCTACGCGGGCTCGTCCAACTACGCCGGCTGGCACATCGCCAAGGCGCAGGAGGCGGCCGCGAAGCGCACCATGTTCGGCCTGGTCAGCGAGCAGAGCCACTACAACCTGCTGACCCGCGCGGTCGAGCTGGAGGTGCTGCCCGCGTGCGAGGACTACGGCCTGGGCGTCATCCCCTGGAGTCCGCTGGCGGGCGGCCTGCTCGGCGGCGTCCTCCGCAAGATCGACAAGGGCCGCTCGGCCGCCGAGCACATGGTCAAGCAGCTCGAGAAGCACCGCGACAAGATCGAGCAGTACGAGGCGTTCTGCGACGAGCTCGGCGAGGATCCCGCGCACGTCGGTCTGGCCTGGCTGCTGACCAGGCCCGCGGTGGCCGCGCCGATCATCGGCCCGCGCACGATGGAGCAGCTCGACGGCGCCATGCGGACGCTGGAGATCAGGCTCGACGACAAGGCCCTCGCCCGGCTCGACGAGATCTTCCCCGGGCACAGCCCCGCCCCGGAGGACTACGCGTGGTAGCGGAGCCCTAGATCGGCGGTTCGACGGGGGTCTGGTCGGCCGGAAGCTGCCTGCGGCTCCTGCGGTCGACGAACCAGTAGCCGAACCCGCCCAGGACGATGCCCGTCACGCAGGTCCAGATCCACCACTCGTGGTCCGGCCCTGGCCGTACGATCAGCAGGACGGCCAGGGCGACGGCCCACAGCCCTGTCCCCACGAGCACGGCGGCCCGGTCGTTGGTCTCGAGCGGCTCGGGGTCGGGACGCCATGCCTGCTTCACGTCGTCCAGACTAGTCGACGTCCCGTTTCGCGCGATATGGCGGCAAATCAGTCTCGATCAGGTCGCAAGGTCTTTTGGCAGGTGGCAAGCCCTGCCACTCTTCGCGCGTGAAAGACACGATAACTCCCCCTCTTTCCGGTCTTGACCGATTCTTCGCCATCTCGGCTCGTGGTTCGACGGTGTCCCGCGAGGTCCGCGGTGGCTTGGCCACCTTCTTCACGATGGCCTACATCGTCGTCCTGAACCCGATCATCATCGGCACCGTCAAGGACGTCCAGGGCCAGTTCATCGGCGACGGCCTGGCCGCGAACCTGCCGCTGGTCGCCTCCGGCACCGCGTTCGTCGCGGGCCTGCTGTCCATCCTCATGGGCGTGGTCGGCAGGGTGCCGTTCGCCATGGCGGCCGGCCTCGGTCTCAACGCCTTCGTGACGTACGGCATCGCCTCCCAGATGACCTGGGAGGCGGCGATGGGCCTGGTCTTCCTCGAGGGCGTCATCATCGCGATCCTCGTGCTGACCGGGTTCCGCGTGGCCGTGTTCAACGCCATCCCCGCCCAGTTGAAGACCGCGATCAGCGTCGGCATCGGTCTGTTCATCGCGCTGATCGGCTTCGTGGACGCCGGTTTCGTCCGCCGCGTCGCCGCGGGACCGCCGCTGGAGATGGGCATCGCGGGCGCGCTGACGTCGTGGCCGCTGCTCGTCTTCATCATCGGCCTGCTGGCCACGGCCGTGCTGGTGGCGCGCAAGGTCAAGGGCGCCATCCTCATCGGCATCGTCGGCACCACCCTGCTGGCGATGGTCGTCGAGGCGCTCACCAACACGGGCCCGGCCTCCAAGACGAACCCGTCCGGCTGGCAGCTGAACGTCCCCACCCTCCCCGAGCAGATCTTCGGCTTCCACAACCCGCTCACGCTGTTCACCGAGTTCGACCCGCTCGGCGCGTTCAGCCAGGTCTCGGTGATCCTGGCGATCCTGTTCGTCTTCACGCTGCTGGTGACCGACTTCTTCGACACGATGGGCACCATCGTGGGCGTCGGCCGCCAGGCGAACCTGGTCGACGAGGACGGCCAGATGGCGCGCACCCGCGAGATCCTGCTCGTCGACTCCATCGGCGCGGCGGCCGGCGGTGCGGGCTCGGTCTCGTCGAACACGACCTACATCGAGTCGGCCTCCGGTGTCGCCGAGGGCGCGCGGACCGGTCTGGCGGCCGTGGTCACCGGTGTCCTGTTCCTGCTGTCGATCCTGGTCGCGCCGCTGGTCGTGGTCGTGCCGTACGAGGCGGCGGCGCCCGCGCTGGTCGTGGTCGGCTTCATGATGATGACCTCGGTCCGCGAGATCGACTGGAACGACTACGGCATCGCGATCCCGGCGTTCCTGACGATCGTCCTCATGCCGTTCACCTACTCCATCTCGAACGGCATCGGCGCGGGCTTCCTCAGCTACGTGCTCATCCAGCTGGCGAGGGGCAGGCGCAGCGACATCCACCCGCTGCTGTGGGTGGTGGCGGCGCTGTTCGTCGTCTACTTCGCGCTCGGCCCGATCAGGAGCCTGCTCGGCATGTGACGTCCTCGACCCGCCAGGCCGTGGTGGCCTGGCGGGTCCGCGCGATCATGGCCAGGGCCGCGCCGACGAGCGCGGCGGCCACCGGCAGGGCCGCCGTGACCGCACGCGGCCAGTACCGTGCCGCCGCCTGACCAGGCCGGCCGCCGCGAGCAGCGCCACGCACGCCGCCGTCGCCACCGGCCCTGGCGTCGCCCCTTGAGCGGGAGCGGCCGGCCGTACTCGTGGGCGAGGACCGGACAGGGCGGGAACCGCGAGCGTTCCGCCGGCGCCCACCAGGCCGCGGTCACCCAGAATAAGAAGTGCGCGGCGCACTGTATCAATGGGTGAGACAAACCCAACTGAAGGGAATATCGTGGCAAACCATATAGTTAGCAAGGGTAATGAGACGTGCTAACGAATCCCTCGCACAAGATGGACCTGCGCAGCGACGCGGGCCTGGCCTCAGCCCTGCGCGTGTCGCTGGCGCGGCTGACCAGGCGACTCCGACGACAGGCAGCGGCACACACCCTGACACCCACGCAGTTCGCGACGCTCGCCGCCGTGGAACGGCATTCAGGGATAACCCCCGGCGAATTGGCCGAGCTCGAGAAGGTGCAGCCACCCTCGATGACACGGGTGATCGCCGCGCTCGAGGAGCGCGGGTTGGTCGCGCGCTCGCCGCATCCGACCGACCGGCGGCAGGTGACCGTGGCGGTGACCGACGCCGCCAAGGCGCTGCTGAAGGAGGAGCGCCGGTTGAAGGAGGCGTGGCTGACGCAGCGCTTGAAGGAGCTGACACCCGAGGAGCGGGCAGTGCTCCGGCAGGCGGCGCCGATTCTGGAGAAGCTCAGCAAGATATAGAGCCTGACGAACCCAGGACCGGAATGTTCCGGTCGCTTCGGGTTCACAACTACCGGCTGTTCGCGGCCGGAGGCGTCGTCTCCAACGTCGGCACCTGGATGCAGCGCACCGCCCAGGACTGGCTGGTGCTCGACCTGACACACGGCAGCGCGGCGGCGCTCGGCGCCACGACCGCGCTGCAGTTCCTTCCCCAGCTGATGTTCGGCCTGTTCGGCGGTGTGCTCGCCGACCGCTACCCCAAGCGCCCCGTCCTGGTGGTCGCCCAGTCGCTCATGGCGATGCTGGCGCTGACGATGGGCGTCCTCACCGTCACCGGTTCGGCCCAGGTCTGGCACGTCTACACGATGGCCTTCCTTCTCGGCGTCATCTCCTGCGTGGAGGTGCCGACCCGGCAGGCGTTCGTGGTCGAGATGGTGGGTCGCCGCGACCTGCCCAACGCGATCGCGCTGAACGCCTCGATCTTCAACCTGGCCCGCGTGGTCGGCCCCGCCGTCGCCGGCGTGCTCATGTACGCCATCGGCACCGGCCCGATCTTCCTGCTGAACGCGCTGACCTTCGGCGGCGTCATCTCGAGCCTGCTGCTCATGCGCAGGTCGGAGCTGACCCCGGCCGAGCTCGTCCCGAGAGCCAAGGGCCAGCTGCGCGAGGGCCTGCGCTACGTCGTCGAACGCCCGGAGCTGCTGCTTCCCATCCTGGTGATCGCGTTCATGGCGATGTTCACGCAGTCGTTCTCGATGTCGATCGCGCTGATGGCGCGCCAGGTCTTCGGGCAGGGAGCCTCGTCGTTCGGTGTGGCCTCCAGCGCCTTCGCCGTCGGCGCGCTCGCCGGGGCCCTGCTGGCGGCCCGCCGCGCCCGCCCGACCCGCAGCCTGCTCATCGCCGGCGCCGTCGGTTTCGGACTGTTCCAGGTCGTGGTCGGGGTGGCCCCGTTCTACCCGGTCTACCTCCTGCTGCTGGTCCCCACCGGCATCGCGCTGATCACCGTCAACACCGCGGCCAACTCGCTGGTCCAGATGTCCACCTCGCCCGAGATGCGGGGCCGGGTCATGGGCATCTACGTGCTGGTCTTCACCGGCGGCGCTCCGATCGGCGCGCCCCTGATCGGCTGGATCGCGGATATGGGCGGCCCCCGCGTCGGCGTCATGCTCGGCGGGGTGCTCACGCTGGCCGGCACCGGCCTGGCGATCCTGCTCAGCCGGTTGATCACCACCCGGCTCACCCGGCCGGCCCTCGCCACCGCCTGACGGCCGGCGACCCGAGCCCCGCCCGCCGCCCCAGGGCCGCGGGCGGGAGAATCGGTCCTGTGAGACTGTTCGCCGCGATCATCCCGCCGCCCGAGATCCTCGACGAGGTGGCCGCCGCCCTGGCGCCCGTCGCGGGGCTGGTGGAGGGCGTGCGCTTCCCCGACCGCGCGACCTGGCACCTCACGCTCGCCTTCTACGGGGACGTGCCCGAACGCGTCCTGCCCGACCTCGAGGAACGGCTGGCCCGCGCCGCCGCCCGCCATCCCGTCAAGCGGGTGGCCTTCACCGGCGCGGGCGCCTTCGCCAAGCGCGTGCTCTGGCTGGGCCTCACCGGCGACCCCCTGGTACGGCTCGCCGCCTCCGCCAGCGCGGCGGGGCGGCGGGCGGGAGCCGTACAGACCGATGACAAGCCGTTCCGCCCGCATCTCACGGTCGGCCGCACCCGCCACCCCACCGACCTGCGCCCCCTGGTGGAGGCGCTGTCGTCGTTCGCCGGGTCGAGCTGGTCGGCCGACGCGGTCGATCTGGTCCGCAGCCACCTGGGCGCCTCGGTGAGGTACGAGTCACTGGGGCGATGGGCTCTCGCACCCGATGAGCGGGGTTAGGCTACGCCGCGTGGACCGTCCTCGTTTCTGGCTTCTTCCGACCGTGCTCGGCGTGCTGCTGCTCATCGTCATCGTCGGCGCGGCGCTGACCTGACCTCGCCGCCGGCGCCGGCCCGACGTGGCTTCAGGGAAGCCCGCGGGAAGCACCCCGGAAGGCCAGGAGCCTCCGGGGCACACCCTCGAGGGTCAGGACAGGTCGGACTCAGCGAGCAGCAGCGGCACCGCCGAGGGGTCGCGCAGGAGGGCGGCGACGGCGAGGCGGTCGTTCCACTGCCCCGTCGCCCACGCCAGCCCCCTGGCCAGCCCGTCGACCCCGTCGCAGTGGACCATCCCGTCGAAGTAGCGCCAGGCGCACGGCACCCCGTCGACCAGCAGCTTCTCGTGCTCGACGTACGCCTCGGGAGCGCCGGGCAGCAGTGACCTCACCTCCGCGGGCACCGTGCGCCGCACCCCTGACGAGGTGACCTCCCCCGTCACCAGCTCGCCCGCCAGCGGCAGGTCGAGCAGCTCCGACAGCGACTCGGCCAGGTCGAAGGGCGCCAGCACCAGCGGCCGGTCGGTCACCAGCTGCAGCAGGTCGGGGGCCTCCACGATCACCGCGTCGTCGGCCCCGGCGATCACGATGTCGCCACCGAGAACGGCCCGCACCGAGGACGGCGGAGCCACCCGCGCCGGGTCGACGGCCGCCAGCGCCATCCACAGCGCCCGCAGCTGGGCCCGGTCGACGGTGACCGCGGGATCCGCCAGGAGCTCCAGGAGCTCCTCAGGGCCGCCGTGGGAGGCCAGCAGGTCGGTCAGCGTGGTGCGGACGCCCAGCATCGCCAGCGCGCCCGTGTCGAGCCCTGAGGGGGCCTCGTCGTACAGCCCGGTGAGCAGCGGGTCGGCTCCCGGCAGGCGCAGCTCGACCGGCCGCCGCCCGTCGAGGACCCGGTGGGTGGACAGCCACCAGGCGGTGTAGGACGGCACCTCGACGCCCTCGATCCGCAGCGGCATCAGCGCCCCCCGCAGCGGCGGCCTGGTGAGCAGCGCCAGCGCGGCCGGCCATTCGGCCACCAGCTCCAGGTCGCGGATCGCGGTGAACTCCGGCACCACCGGCGGCACGTCGAGCGAGGGCAGCAGGTCGAGCACGTGGTCGAGCCAGGCGTCCTCCTCGTCGAGGTCGTGGTCGCACGAGTCGACGTCGAGCAGCACGTCGGCGTCGTTGACGACGGCGAACCCGTCGAGCACGCCGACGGCGGTGAGCACCCGCGCGTCGTAGGTGTCGGCGGCCACGCCGAAGCCGGCGTCCTCGACCAGCAGCCCCGCCAGCGCTCCTGACGACAGGAGCAGCTCCCCCGCCGGGTACAGCGAGCCGTCGGCACCGCGCAGGGCCAGCTCCGACAGCCACGGCTCCTCGCCGGCCGTCACCCCCGCCGCGTCGACCAGCGACAGGACGGCCCTGGCCACCGCGTCGGGGTCGTCGCTCTCGAGCGACTGCGCCACCGCCGTCCTGGTCAGCGGGTCGTCGAGGACCGTGCGCGGCGTGGCCTCGAAGGCGCCCAGGCGCAGCAGCAGCGGATGCGCCGCGTCGGAGTGCACGATGCGCAGGCCGAGCGGCGCGAGGTCGAGCGGCGTGCTGAGGATGAGCGTGCCGCGCGGACCGCGCACCAGGCGGCCGTCGGCCAGCGGCACGGGCAGCGCCCCGAGGGCCTCGGGGTCGTCGCCCGGCAGCACGTCGTACAGGGAACGCCACCACGACGGGTCGCGCCCCTCGATCGCCTCACCCGACAGCTGGTCGACCACGTCGGCCAGCTCCACCCTGCGCACCCCGAGCGCCGACAGCGCCGGATGCCGCGCGGGCCAGCCGGCCGGCAGCAGGCCGGGCACGATCTCGGCGAGCACCTCCAGCAGCTCCCCCGGACCGTGGACGGCGGACGCCTCCCTGCCGGAGACCACCCACCCGTCACCGGACGGCTCGCGCACCGGGTGCTCGACCTGCCAGGTGGCGTCGGGGTCGTAGAGCGCGGCGTCGTCGAAGGAGGGCGAGGTCACCACCGGCGCGGGCGCCGACAGCGCGGGCAGCAGCGGCACGTCGGGCAGCAGGCGCAGGATCGCGCGCCTGATGCGGGCGTCGAGCTCGCCCTTGCCCATCAGCGCGGGCACCAGGTCGAGCAGCCGGGGCGTGCGCGGCAGCTGTTCGAGCAGCTTGACGTAGGTCTCGGCGACGCGCTCGACCAGGAAGTCGGTCAGCGGCCCTGGGGCGACGTGGCGCCGGTCGGTGGCCATCGGGAAGGAGGCGATGAGCAGCGCGGGCAGGTCGAGCGGCTCGTCGGAAGGCGTCGGCGCGTGGACGACCTGCGGCACGGGCAGCGGGCCCGCCTCCAGCGGCACGGCCCAGCGCACCGACCAGTAAGGCCTGGCCCGCTCCTCCGTCGGCCGGTCGGCGAAGTAGGTCGCGACCTCCTCGGGGGCGAACTCGCCCGAGGCCGACACGACGTGCCAGCCGGACGGCTCCACCGTGCGGGTGACCCCGTCGACGGTGATCTCGATCGCGGTCAGCGCCGGCATGCCGAGCAGCAGGGCGGGGCTCGTCTCGTCGAGCATCTGGCGCACCGCCGCCTCGGCCGAGGGGCGCAGCGGCAGCCGTACGGACGTCTCGAACCCGTCGGGCACCTCGACGGTGGCCGGGAACGGCAGCCGCAGCAGCGGCACGTGGCCCTCGCGGGAGGTCAGCTCGGCGGCCAGCGCCGGCTCGGCCGCCACCAGCGCGGCCGTCTCCTCGCGCGACCAGCGGACCGCGCCCGTCGACCGTGAGCCGATCGACGGCTCGTCGCAGACGGACACGATCGCGGCGAAGCCGACGCCGAAGCGCCCCGCCGCGCCCACGTGGTCACGCTTGGCCGACACCCGCAGCGTCGAAAGGCCCTCGACCCCGTCCGCGTCGAGCGGCGCGCCCGTGTTGGCGGCGGTGAGCACGCCGTCGCGCAGCTCCAGCCGCAGCACGCCGGGCACGCCGTCGCGCAGGGCGGCGTCGGCCGCGTTCTGCGCCAGCTCGACGATCAGGCGGTCGCGGTAGCCGCCGAGGGCGAAGTCCTCCTCGGCGTTGGCGTCCTCCCGGAACCGCGCGGGCGAGGCCCGCCAGGCCGTGAGGACGGCGGCGCGCATCCGATCAGTGCCGAAGGTGTCCACGGGGCTAACTCCTAAGGATCAGAGAGGGGCCACCGAAGGCTAGCGGTCGGCGCCGACAAAGCCGATCAGGAGTGACCGAGCTCCTCTGAGGCGGCCTCGTCGACGGAGCCCGACTCGACCTCGATCAGGTCGTAGCCCAGGTCGTCGAGGATCGGCGAGCTCTGCTCGACCGGCGGCGGCACGACCGCGGCCTCGGAGTGGGCACCGCAGCCGTGGTCGGCGGCGACGACCTTTCCGTCGTCGGGCGCGTACTCGTTGGCGCACACCCCGAACTCGCCCCGCAGACCGCCCGCGAGCGGCCAGAAGAAGCCGCAGGTGGAGCACTGCGCGGGCGCGGCGTGGGCGATCGGTGTGTGCGGCCCGGGGGCGCCGGAGTGCCAGCGCTTGGCGGCGCGGTCCCTGCCGATGGCCGACAGGACCCTGGCCCTGCCGAGGCCGTACTCGAAGATCATCTGGTGGTCGAGCTCTTCGTCGTCGCCGGTGAAGCCCGGCACGAGCCTGTCGTCGTCCTCCGCGGTGGGCAGCAGGTCGCCGACGCCGAGATCGCCGGGCAGCAGCCGCTCACTCCACGGCAGCCACGGGGGCGCCAGCAGCGCGCCCGTGCCGGGCGTCAGCACGGCCTCGCTGACCGTGACCTTCTTCGCGCGGGAGGCGCGCGTCACGGTGATGGCCCATCGCCAGCCCCGGTACGCCCGGTCGAGGCAGGCGAAGTAATGCGTAACGATCCGGTCGCCCTCGCCCTCGTAGCCAAGGTGCTCGCCCGGCTCTCCTGGTCCGGCGAGCTCCCGCGCTGCCTCAAGCGCGAGCTCGACGGCGGCGACACAGGCCTGATCAGGCGGGGAAACGCGGGTCCTGGTCCTGGTCAACGGCCCGCTCCCGCCGCAAGGTGCTGTTCGCTCACACTCCATTCTCACCCATGGACGGACGTGCGAGCACCCACGTCGGGTAAGACTGGTAAACGTGGATCGCGTGCTGTCGTGGGTGAAACGGGTGACTCTCGCGCTGGCGCGGGCCGGCCGGTCGACCGCCAGCGGCACCAAGCGGGCGGGAATGGCCACCGCGCGCGGCGGCAAACGGTTCGGGCTGGCCACCGCGAGCGGCGCCCAGCGGGTCGGCCACGCGACACGGCGGCTGACGCACGCCCAGGGCGCGGGCCGTACCGGCCTCGGCCGCCTCATCGAGCTGACGGCGGTCAACAGCGTCGGCGACTCGCTCATCACGCTGGCCCTCGCCGGCACCATCTTCTTCGGCCTGCCCGTCAACGAGGCGCGCGGCCAGGTGGCGCTCTACCTGATGATCACGATGATCCCGTTCGCGGTGGTCGCGCCGTTCGTCGGGCCGGTGCTCGACCGGTTCAGGTCGGGCCGCCGCTACGTGATGGCGGGCACGCTGTTCGCCCGCGGCCTGCTCTGCTTCGCCATGGCCGCCGCCGTGGGCCCCGGTGACGTGCTGACGCTGTTCGCCGGCGCGCTCGGGGTGCTGGTGCTGTCCAAGGCGTACCACGTCTCCCGCGCCGCGATCATGCCAAGCGTGCTGCCCGCCGACATCACGCTGGTCAGCGCCAACGCGAGGGTCGCGCTGTTCTCGCTGGTGGCCGCCGGCGTCGCGGTGCCGATCGCCGCGGGCCTCACCGCCTGGCTGGGAGCCGCCTGGGTGCTGCGCATCGCGATGGTCGTCTTCCTGCTGCTGGGGGTCGTCGCCGTACGGCTGCCGCGCCACGTCGACTCCCCCGACCTGGAGGAGGAGGAACAGGAGCGACCCGGCCGGCGGGCGCGATGGCGGACCCTGCTCGACGTCGGCCCCGCCGTGACCGAGGCCGTACGGGCCAACGCCGCCATCCGCTTCTTCTCCGGCTTCCTGCTGTTCTTCCTGCTCTTCCTGGTGCAGGACGGGCACCTGAAGGACCTGCCCGCGACCACCACGATCGCCGTGCTGGCCGCGGCGGCCGGTCTCGGCGGCCTGGTGGGCGCCGCGACCGCCAACTGGGCGCGCAACCACTCGCCCCAGCTCATCGTGCTGCTCACGCTGGCCGTGACGCTGGTGACGGCGGGCGTCACCGCCTACCTGTTCGGCCTGTGGGCCGCCGTCGCCGTGGCGCTGGTCGCCGCGTTCGCGCAGGAGCTGGGCAAGCTGGCCCTCGACGCGATCGTGCAGCGCGAGATCGGCGAGAAGGTGCGCTCGTCCACGTTCGGCGTGGTCGAGGCCCTGCTCCAGCTCGCCTGGGTGTTCGGCGGGCTGGTCGGGCTGCTGGTGTCGGACTGGTCGGTGGGCCCCGGCGGGCTCGCGTCGGTGGCCGTCGTGCTCGCCGTCACCCTCGGCTGGCTCCTGGTACTCCGGAGGGCGAGGGTGAAGGCCCGCGACGCCAAGCTCCACGCCGCCCAGGCGAGCCGGCCTGAGGAACCGCAGGACCCGCAGGACCCGCAGGACATGCGGCAGGACCCGCACCAGGACTCGCGGCACGACCAGGCGAGCCGGCCGCGCAAGCCGCACGAGCCGCAGCAGGCCCAGCCGCCCGCGCCGGCCACCACCAAGCCGCTGACCAACCCGCACGGCTGAGCAACCCGCGCAGCGGAGCGGCCCGCACGGCTGAGCGGCCCGAGCACGGACCGGCCGGGAAACCGTCAGCCGGGCTCGTCCATGACCCCGGCCCCCGCGGGGCGGTCAGTCGCGGTCAGTCGCGGTCAGTCGAGGTCGTCGGCGACCGCGCGCAGCACCGTGGCGACCTTCTTGGCGTGGGCCGCGTCGGGGTGCTTGCCCCGCTGGTAGGACTCGGAGACGGCGTCGAGCAGCTTGATCAGGTCTTCCACGATCACGACCATCTCGTCCGGCTTCTTCCGCTTGCCCTTCGGCTTCGACTTGGCCAGCGTCGGCGGCTGCTCGAGGATCCGCACCGACAGCGCCTGCTGCCCCCTGCGTCCCTCGGCCACGCCGAACTCGACCTTCTGACCGGGCTTGAGCGGCTCCCCGCCGGCCGGCAGCGCGGAGGAATGCACGAAGACCTCACCGCCGTCGTCGCGGGTGAGGAAGCCGAAACCCTTGTCGGCGTCATACCACTTGACCTTGCCAGTCGGCACAGGGGGGACCTCGTTCATGCTGTCGGAAAAGATGAATGGAAGTAGGTTATGCCCAGCTGGGCCGGAGAGCGACCGGGTAAATTCGCATCAGTTCCAGGCACCGAACCAGGCGGAGAACTCCGTCAGGTCCGCCAGCGCCACATCGGCTCCGTGATCACGCAGCTCTCCCACCGTGTAAGGGCCAGTGGCGACCGTCACGCTGACGGCGCCGCCCGCTCGCGCCGCCTCGATGTCCGCGACGTGATCTCCAACATAGGCGGCCGCGCCGAAACGCGCGAGAGCCGATCCCTTTTCCGCGCCGAACACCGATCCGACGATCTCGTCCACCTCGAAGCCGAGCAGTTCGACCGTGCTCGTGGCGTCGCGCAGGTTCTTGCCGGTGACCACGATCACCCGCCCGCCCGCCTCCCTGACGGCCCGCACGGCGTCGTACGCGCCGGTCATGGCGGTGTGCACCGGGACGGCGACCTCCGGGTAGAGCTGCCTGAACAGCGTGGCCGCCGCGGGCACGTCGTGCGGCGGCAGCCAGTTGGCCAGTTCGTGCTCCAGCGGCGGGCCGAGGCGGGTGATGACGGTCGCGCTGTCGATGGCGACGCCGAGCCGTTCGGCGAGCTGGTCGTAGACGGCCGCGATTCCCGAACGCGTGTCCGCCAGAGTCATATCGAGGTCGAATCCCACTGATTTCCCCACCCGTGCAGGGTAACGGGCGCCGGTATGGGACCGTTGAAGTGGGCAGAAAGGAATTACTTATCGAAGGAGCGGCCATGGCGGAAAGTCAGGAGACCAGGCCCCATCGCCCGGCGCGCCCGACCGTCCGGAAATCGGTGAGCGTTGGGCGCCGCATGGCCGACATCGCCGTGTGGACGGTGAGGGTGGTCTCGCGGACGGCCGCCCTCATTTGTGTTCTCGCGATCGTTTTCGCGATCTTTCCCGCCAATCCCGCCAACGCGCTCGTCCGGTTCGTCGAGTCCTTCGCCACGTCGCTGTCGCTCGGCCTGCACGACCTGTTCAGGCTGCCGGACGCGCACTGGCAGGTCCTGGTCAACTACGGCCTGGCCGCTCTGGTCTGGCTGGTCATCGGGTCGGCCGCGGCGAGCCTGATCCGGCGCGTCACGCCGTAGCGACGCCGATCGGACCACCACAGGGTCCCTAGACTGGCACGAAGGTGGTGCGACGGTCTGATGAGGACGTTTCTCATTGGGTGGAGGTACTAGGAACGACATGACCAGATCGACGCGCGAGCGGATCGTCGACGAGGCCCTGCGGCTGTTCGCCGAGCGGGGCTACTCCGCCACCTCGGTGGCCGAGATCGAGGCCGCCGCCGGGCTCTCCCCTGGCGCGGGAGGCCTCTACCGCCACTTCAAGTCCAAGTACGAGGTGCTCGCCGCCGCGATGCACGAGCACGCCGCGCGCACGCGCACCCAGGTGGCCGACAGCCTGGCCACGCTCAACAGCATGGAGTCCTCGGCCGACCTGGAGCAGCGCCTGTCCCACCTGTGCCGGGCGGGCCTGGCGAAGGTGCGCGAGGAGAGCGAGCTGACCAGGGTGTTCTTCCGCGACCTGAGCCAGTTCCCCGAGCTGGTCGCGGTCGTGCGCGAGGGGCTGCTGCAGCCGATGTTCGACGCGATCACCTCGTGGTTCCGCGCGCAGCCGGAGTACGCGGAGGTCGAGGTCGACTGGACCGGCATCGGCGCGGTGCTCGGCGGCGCGGTCGTCCACTACCGGCTCTTCCAGGAGACGGTGGGCGAGTCGCCGGGTCACGCGGAGAAGGACCAGTTCGTCGCCGCCTGGGTACGGCTGGCCGTGGGCCTGCTGCCCGCGCCCGCACCGGTCAGCTGACGCCCAACAGCCGGACGGCGAGCCACACCACGCCCAGCCCCGCGAAGATCATGAACATGGTCCCGCTGACCGCGAAGAACTGCTCGAGGAAGGCGTTGAAGCCGCCGGCGCCGTCGGCCCGCAGGGCGCCGATCACCACTCCGCCCACCGCGTAACCGAAGATCGGCGCGCCGAGCCCGATCATCCGATCCTTGAAGGAGAGCTTGTCGCTCGCCAGCACCGCCACCGCGCCCGCCGCCCACACGATCGCGGGCACCTGGAAGATCGCGATCGCGGGCAGGCCGAACGGCACGAGCAGCGCGGCGAGCACGAGCAGTCCCATGCCGAGCAGCTCGCGCGGGTGCTCCTTGACGAGGGTCCCGGCGTCCCCGCCGCCGGCCCCGGTCGCCCTCCGCGACCCGGCGAACGGCAGGCCGCGTCCGGCCTTCCCGGCCGGCCGTCGCCGCGCCTGCCGCCGGAAGCGCGCGACGCCAGGCGGCACGTCGTCCACGATCCGGGGGAAGACGGCCGTGTCCTTCCCGGCGGGCCGTACCTCTGGTCCGGCCTGGCCCGCAGCGCGCTCCCAAGATCCGGCCTGGCCCTGGAGCCCGGCCGGCCGTACCTGGGGTGCGGCCTGGATCCGGGGGGCGTCGGCCGCGCCGCTGAGGCGGCGCGCCTCCCGCTCGACGAGCGCGACCGGGTCACCGAACCTGGCCAGCACCCTGGCCACCGCCTTCGGGTCGGCGCTGCCGCCGCGCTCGGCCTCGATACGGGCCCTGAGCCGCTTGACGAAGTCGAGCCGCTGATCCTGGCGCAACACGCCGTGAGCGGCGTCGGCCGCCTTGCTGACGTAGTCCAGGACGAGCTGGTCGGCCCGTTCGATCACGCAAGCCATGCTGCCCCAAACCGCCGGAACATACCATTGCCATGATGGAGTTCACCCAGTGGATCAGGGAGCGCACCGACGAGCAGCTGGGTGCGCTCGTCGCGGCGCGCCCTGAGCTGATCACCCCGGTCCCCGCCCACCTGGAGGGGCTCGCCACGCGCGCGGGCAGCCCCTCGGCGATCGGGCGCGCGCTCGACCGGCTCGACAGGTTCGCGCTGGCGGTCGTCGAGACGCTGGCCGTGACCGACTCCGCGGACCGGGCGGCGCTGCGCCGCCTGCTGGAGCGGGCCGCGGGCGGCGAGGTCCCGTTCGACGACGCGCTCGAGCGGCTGCGCACGCTCGCCCTGGTCTACGGGCCGGACGAGGCGCCGCGGCTGGCCCCCGGCGTCCGCAAGGTGCTGGACGACCCCGCGGGCCTCGGCCCGCCCGTCGTCGAGGTGTTCCGGCACCACCCGCCCGAGCAGCTGGAGGAGATCGCCGACGACATCGCCCCCGGCACCGAGGGCACGGGCAAGGAACGTCTGGCCGCGGCGCTGGCCGAGCCGGGCAAGCTGGTCGAGGAGGTCTCCCCGCCGGCCAGGCAGGCGCTCGACGAGCTGGCGTGGGGCCCGCCCAGCGGCCGGGTGCCCAACGCCCGCCGCGCCGTCCGCGTCGCCACTGCCCGCTCCCCGATCGAGGAGCTGCTGGCCCGCGGCCTGCTGGCGGCCACCGGCGAGGAGAGCGTGTCCCTGCCCCGCGAGGTCGGCCTGTACCTGCGCGAGGGACGGGTGCACCGCGACCTGTCCCCCGTGCCGCCGCCGCTGGAGGGCGCCGAGCGCTCCCGGCAGCTCGCCGACAGGACCGCCGCCGGCCAGGCGTTCACGTTCGTCAGGGCGGTGGAGGAGCTGTGCGAGCGCTGGAGCCTCGACGCTCCCGGCGTGCTGCGCACCGGCGGCCTCGGCGTACGCGACCTCAAGCGCACCGCGACCCAGCTCGACCTGCCCGAGTGGGCCGCCGCGCTGGTGATCGAGGTCGCCCACGCCGCCGGGCTGCTGGGCGCGGGCGGCAGCGTCGACGGCGAGTGGCTGCCCACCCCCTCCTACGACACCTGGCGCGTCAAGTCCACCGAGGACCGCTGGGCGTCGCTGGCGGCCACCTGGCTGCACACCGACCGCGTGCCCGGCATCGTGGGCGAGCGCGACGAGCGCGACCGGCTGCTCAACGCCCTCCACCCCGACCTGCGCCGCTCCTCGGCTCCCGAGGTACGGCAGGCCACGCTGCGCGTGCTCGGCGCCGCCCCCGGCCTCGCGCCGTCCCGCGAGTCCGTGCTGCGGCGCCTGGCATGGGAGCAGCCAAGGCGCCGGGGGCCGCTGCGGGAGCAGCTGACCGACTTCACGCTGCGCGAGGCCGAGCAGATCGGCTTCACCGGTCTCGGCGCCCTGTCCACGCACGGCCGGGCCGTGCTCACGGGCTCGCCGGAGGCGGCCGCCCTCCTCGCCCCGCTGCTGCCCGAACCGGTCGACCACGTCCTGCTCCAGGCCGACCTGACGGCCGTCGCCCCCGGCCCGCTCACCAGCGAGCTGGCGCGCTGGCTGACGCTCGCCGCCGACGTGGAGTCGACGGGCGGGGCGACCGTCTACCGGTTCGGCGAGTCGTCCATCAGGCGCGCGCTCGACGCGGGGCAGGGGGCCGACGAGCTGCTGTCCATGCTGACCCGCCACTCGGCCACGCCCGTGCCGCAGCCGCTGACCTACCTGGTGACCGACGTGGCGCGGCGGCACGGCCGGATGCGCGTCGGCACGGCCAGCGCCTACATCCGCAGCGACGACCCGTCCATGCTCGACCAGCTCATCGCCGACCGGCGGTCGGCGCCGCTGCGGCTGCGGCGGCTGGCGCCCACGGTCATCGCCTCGCGCACCTCGAGGGCCGCGCTGGTCGACTCGCTGCGGGCGATGGGGTTCGCGCCCGTCGCCGAGTCCCTGGAGGGCGACGTCATCGTCACCCAGCTCGAGGCCAGGCGCACCGAGGGGCTGCCGGTCGCCAGGGCGCACTCGTCGTTCAACGGGCTCGACCCCGACGTGGTGGCGGCCGCCGTCCGCGCCATGCGGGCCGGTGACGCCCGCCGCGCCCCGCTCGACGCGCCCGACGGCGCGATCCCCCGCGGGCCGGCCACCGCCACCATCTCGACGCTGCAGGACGCCATCCGCCAGGGCGTGCGGGTGTGGATCGGCTACCTCGATTCCCAGGGCAACGCGACCAGCCGCATCCTGGAGCCGGCGCGGATGGAGGGCGGGTACCTGACGGCCTACGACGAGACGCGGGCGGCGGTGCACCGCTTCGCCCTGCACCGCATCACCGGCGTCGCCCCCGTCACCTGAGGCCCGCCAGGCGTCCACCGGCCGCTTGACTCCGCCTGGAGGGCGGATCACCGTGTTAGGCGTGACCAACCACACGCTGGGCCGCCTGGCGGAGGACTCGTGGGCCCGCTTCGACGACCACGACGCCGTCTTCTACGAGGGGTTCTGGCATCGCAGTCACACGCTCGCCGCGCGCGCCAGGCGCGTCACCGGCGGCCTGGTCGAGGCGGGCGTCCGTCCCGGTGACCGCGTGGTCGTGATGATGGCGACCAGCCCCGACGTCCCTGTCGTCTACCAGGCCGTGTGGGCGGCGGGCGCGGTGGTGACCCCCGTGGTGTTCCTGGTCGGCGCGCAGGAGCTGCGGCACATCGTCACCGACAGCGGCGCCGTGGCGATCGTGACCTCGCCCGAGCTGCTGGACACGGTGGAGGCGGCCGAGCCAGCGGTGCCGGTGTTCGTGGACGCCGAGATGCTGGCCGGCGGCGCCGAGCACGGGCCGCTCGCCAGGGATCCGGGCGACCTGGCCGCCGTGATGTACACGGGCGGCACCACCGGCAGGGCCAAGGGCGTGATGCTCAGCCACGGCGGCCTGTGGCAGGTCGCGAAGGACGCCTTCGACCTGGCCTACCAGCCGGGCCTCACCCGGGCGATCGTGCCGGTCCCGCTGTCCCACGCCTACGGCCTGATCGTCTCGATCGCGGGCATGCACGCCAGGGAGCCGCAGCAGACGGTTCTCATGCGATGGTTCGACCCCAAGGTGTTCCTGCGGCTGGCGGCCGAGCAGCGCGTGCAGTACGGCACCGTCGTCCCCTCGATGCTGCAGATGCTGCTCGCCGAGCCGCTCGAGGACACCGCGCTGCCCGATCTGCGCCATCTCACCTGTGGCGCGGCCCCGCTGAGCCGCGCGGTGCTGGAGGAGTTCGAGCGCCGGGTGCCCCGCGTGCGGATCCTGGAGGGGTACGGCCTGACGGAGACGAGCGCCGTCACCACCTTCAACCCGCCGGGCAGGCGCAAGCCGGGCAGCGTCGGCCTGCCTCTCCCCGGCTACACGATCAGGATCAGGGACGACGACGGGGAGGAGGTGGAGGCGGGCGACATCGGCGAGATCTGCGTCGCCGGCGAGTCGCTGATGCTCGGCTACTGGGGCGGCCTCGACTCCCCGGTCGTCGACGGCGAGCTGCGCACGGGCGACGTCGGCTGCCTCGACGACGACGGCTACCTGTACGTCGTGGACCGGAAGAAGGACCTCGTCATCAGGGGCGGCTTCAACGTCTTCCCCCGCGACGTGGAGGACGCGCTGAACGCCCATCCGTCGGTCGCGATATCGGGTGTGGTGGGCCGTCCCGACCCCGTGCACGGCGAGGAGGTCGTGGCCTTCGTCCAGCTGGTGCCGGGCGCCACGGCCACCGCGGAGGAGCTGATCGCGTGGGCGAGGGAGCGCGTCGGCAGGGTGAAGTACCCCCGCGAGATCCATTTCACCGACCACGTTCCCATGACCAGTGTGCTGAAACTTGACCGGAAAGCCTTGCGTGCCCGTCTACCCTGAATGTCACTACATTTCGTGATATCTGTTGACCTTGCCGGTGAGCGAGAAGGTGACACAGTGAGCAGCGGTTACGACAGTTCGGGCGAGCAGGGTCCCTACGGCCAGGAGCAGCCCTACGGCCAGCAGCAGCCGTACGGCTCGCCCTACAACAGCCAGCAGAACCCCTACGGCCCGCCGTACGGCCAGCAGCCCGGCTACGGTTACGGCTACCCGCCGCCCCAGCAGGGCCCGCGCACGCACGCGATCGTGGCGCTCGTCATCAGCATCGTGCTCGCGCTCAGCTGCTACATCACCCCCGGCGGCATCGCCGGCGCGATCATGTCGGGCATCGCGCTCGGACAGGTCGACACCATGCCCGACAAGGCACGCAACCTGCTCAAATGGACATGGATCAGCATTGGCATCAACGTCGCGCTGGTCGTCGTGGGATTCGGCGTGATCATCGCGCTGGGAGTATCCGGGAACCTGGACTAACCGCCGGTCTCCGGGTGTTGGATATGCGGTAGCCGTACCGACCCCGGAGAGATGCCTGTGAACGACGGCCCACTGATCGTGCAATCCGACAAGACCCTGCTGCTCGAGGTCGACCACGAGCGGGCCGACGAGTGTCGCAAGGCCATCGCGCCGTTCGCCGAGTTGGAGCGCGCGCCCGAGCACGTCCACACCTACCGCGTCACCCCGCTGGCCCTGTGGAACGCGCGGGCCGCCGGCCACGACGCCGAGCAGGTCATCGACGCCCTCATCGGGTTCAGCCGCTATCCGGTGCCCCACGCGCTGCTGGTCGACGTGGCCGAGACGATGGCCCGCTACGGCAGGCTGCGCCTGGAGAAGGACCCCGCTCACGGCCTGGTGCTGGCCTCGACCGACCGCGCGGTCCTCGAGGAGGTGCTGCGCTCGAAGAAGATCCAGCCGATGCTGGGCGAGCGCATCGGCCAGGACTCGGTCGCCGTCCACCCGAGCGAGCGCGGCAACATCAAGCAGGCGCTGCTCAAGCTCGGCTGGCCGGCCGAGGACCTGGCCGGCTACGTCGACGGCGAGAGCCACCCGATCAAGCTGCGGCAGGACGGCTGGGCGCTGCGCCCCTACCAGCAGGAGGCCGCCGACGCGTTCTGGCACGGCGGCTCGGGCGTGGTCGTGCTGCCCTGCGGCGCCGGCAAGACGATCGTCGGCGCGGCCGCGATGGCCCACGCCGAGGCCACGACGCTGATCCTGGTCACCAACACCGTCTCGGCCCACCAGTGGAAGCAGGAGCTGCTGCGGCGCACCTCGCTGACCGAGGACGAGATCGGCGAGTACTCCGGCAGCAAGAAGGAGATCCGCCCGGTCACCATCGCCACCTACCAGGTGATGACAACCAGGCGGAAGGGCGTCTACGCCCACCTGGAGCTGTTCGACGCGCGCGACTGGGGCCTGATCGTCTACGACGAGGTGCACCTGCTGCCGGCGCCGATCTTCAGGATGACCGCCGACCTTCAGGCCCGGCGCCGCGTCGGGCTCACCGCGACGCTGGTGCGCGAGGACGGCAGGGAGGGCGACGTGTTCTCCCTCATCGGTCCCAAGCGCTACGACGCGCCGTGGAAGGAGATGGAGAACCAGGGCTGGATCGCGCCCGCCGACTGCGTCGAGGTCCGGGTCACGCTGTCGGACGAGGAACGCCTGGCCTACGCGATGGCGGAGGCCGAGGAGCGTTACCGGTTCGCCGCGACCACGCCGTCCAAGACGCGGGTGACCGAGGCGCTGGTCCGCCGCCACCTCGGCGAGCAGGTGCTGGTCATCGGGCAATACATCGACCAGCTCGACGAGCTCGCCGAGCACCTCGGCGCGCCGGTCATCAAGGGCGAGACGCCGATCAAGGAGCGGGAGCGGCTGTTCCAGGCCTTCCGCGACAAGGAGCTCCAGGTGCTGGTGGTCTCCAAGGTGGCCAACTTCTCCATCGACCTGCCGGAGGCGGCCGTCGCCATCCAGGTGTCGGGCACCTTCGGGTCACGGCAGGAGGAGGCGCAGCGGCTCGGCAGGGTGCTGCGGCCGAAGGCCGACGGCGGCGGCGCGCGCTTTTACACGGTGGTCAGCCGCGACACGGTCGACCAGGAGTTCGCCGCGCATCGCCAGCGCTTCCTGGCCGAGCAGGGCTACGCCTACCAGATCATCGACGCCGACGACGTCCACCAGTAAAGGTCTCCACCAGTGAAAAGGCTCGCGCGATGACCGTCGCGCGAGCCGTCCACACCTGGAGCTAGGTCCACGAAACCCCGCGGGCCTTCAACATCGGGCCACCCCCTCACCGGCGACTGCTATCGCGATGCGACATACCCCCATGATCCGTCGAATCCACCGCAGATGCCCGGATTTTTCGGTTTTTGGGGAGGGATTACCGGGCCAGCATCCCGCCGACGAAGAGCACACCCTCGGCGACCACCCAGGCGAGCAGCGCGCCGCCGATCAGTACGGCGAAACGCGCGGGGAACAGCCACGCGCCGACGGTCATGACCGCCGCGACCACCGCGAACAGCCCCGACAGCATCGAGGCGCTGTCGAGACGGTCGGCACACGCCGCGGAGGTCTCACCGTCGGTGCAGAACGCCTCCAGCCCCCACCCGGCATACACCGACAATCCCCACAACGCCGCCAGCAGGAGGCTGGCGACCGTCGGAATGACTGGGGAGATCCTCACGCTGCCTCCTGATTAATCGATTGGAAGCTCCCGAGCCCGGGGGTAAGCTCAACGGTTCGCTGCCTTGTCTACCACCTCCGTTATCGAATGGGGAGGCGCTTTCGCATGCCCGGAAACCAGTTGGCTCCCGACATACCCACCGACGTGCTCGCCGCCGAGCGCGCCCATCTGGCCGAGTCCCGCGCGGCGCTGCGGGCGATGCGCGAGCACGCCCAGTCGCTGTCCGCCGACGCGGCGGGCGACTGGGTCTCGCAGCAGATCCTGCAGTCCCTGCTCGACCAGCGCGTCGCGGCGCTCGCCGACCATCCGGACACCCCCCTGTTCTTCGGCAGGCTCGACCGGGAGGACCACGACGACCTTCCCGGCGTCATCTACGTCGGCCGCCGCCACGTCCACGACGGCACCAGCCGCCCCCTGGTGATCGACTGGCGCGCCCCCGTCTCGGGCGCCTTCTACCAGGCCAGCCCCGCCGACCCGATGGGCGTCGTACGGCGCCGCCGCTTCGGCTACCACGGCGGCGACCTGACCGCCTTCGAGGACGAGCACCTCGAAGACGGCGCCGAGCTCGGCACCTCGAAGATCCTCACCGAGGAGATCGAGCGCCCGCGCACCGGCCCCATGCGCGACATCGTGGCCACCATCCAGCCCGACCAGGACGAGATCGTCCGCGCCGCGCTGACCCAGACCGTCTGCGTCCAGGGCGCCCCCGGCACCGGCAAGACCGCCGTCGGCCTGCACCGCGCCGCCTACCTGCTGTTCACCCACCGCGAGAAGCTCGGCAGGGCCGGCGTCATGATCGTCGGCCCGAACAAGGCCTTCCTGTCCTACATCTCCTCGGTGCTGCCCGCCCTCGGCGAGGTCAAGGTCGACCAGACCACGGTCGCCGAGCTCCTCGGCGACCACGACACCCCCGAAGACCCGCTCGTGGCCGCAGTCAAGGGCGACGCCCGCATGGCCAAGGTGCTCGAGCGCGCGCTCTGGCTGCACATCGTCAAGCCCACCGAGGGCCTCGTCTACACCAGGGGCGCCTACCGCTTCCGCGTCGCCGACCACGAGGTGCGCGAGATGGTGGCCTCGCTGCGCGGCACCACCAGGTACGGCCCCGGCCGCGCCGCCCTCGCCCAGCGGCTGGCACACCAGGTGCTGGTGCGCATGGAGCAGCGCGGCGACTCCCCCGACGACAGGGTCCAGGACGCGGTGGCCCGCTCCAAGCCGGTCAGGCAGCTGGTCGAGGCAGTATGGCCCAAGGTGACGCCCGCCCAGGTGCTCTTCCGCCTGCTGTCCGACGCCGACTTCCTGGCCGCCGCCGCGCGCTCCGACCTGACGGCCGAGGAGCAGCGGACGCTGCTGTGGGGCAAGCCGTACCGGTCGTGGAAGTCGGCCAGGTGGTCGGCCGCCGACGCCGCGCTGCTCGACGAGCTCGCCGACCTCGTCGAACGCACCCCCTCCCTCGGCCATCTGGTCGTCGACGAGGCGCAGGACCTGTCGGAGATGCAGCTGCGGGCGCTCGGGCGGCGCTGCCGTACGGGATCGGCCACGGTCCTCGGCGACCTCGCCCAGGGCACCACGCCGTGGTCGACCCGTTCGTGGAGCAGCGTGCTGCGACACCTCGGCCAGGACTCCGGCGAGGTCACCGAGCTCACCCTCGGCTTCCGCGTGCCCCGCGAGGTGCTCGACTACGCCGCCCGGTTGCTGCCCTCCATCGCCCCCGACCTGGCCGCCCCCCGCTCCCTCCGCCCCGGCCAGGGCTCGCTGACGGTACGGCAGAGCGGCGAGGTGGTCGAAGCCGTCCGTGACGCGCTCGCCAAGGAGGGCTCGATCGGCGTCATCGTCCCGGACGCCATGGCCGAGGCGGTGTCGCGCTCCCTCGACGGCGTCCCGCACGCCCTGCTCGGGCCCGACTCGACCGAGGAGCACCGGCTCCTGGTCATCCCCGCCACGCTGGCCAAGGGCCTGGAGTACGACCACGTCATCGTCGTGGAGCCGGCGGACATCGTCGAGGCCGAGCCACGCGGCCTGGCCCGGCTGTACGTGGTGCTCACCCGCGCGGTCACCTCGCTGACGGTGCTGCACGCCAAGCCGCTCCCGGCGCAGCTCGCCACCGCCTGACGCGCCACCCGACCAGCCCCGGCCGCCCTCACGCCCTCTCCGCCACGTCCCGGAGAGGGCACCCTGAGGACCCGCGGAACGCCTCAGCAGGCGATGAGCCGCACCCGGTCACCACACAGGCGTCGACATGATCGGGCATCTGGCGGGCCACCGCTTCGGCCACATAGCCGGAGACGTTGTCGGTGAGCTTCTTCAGTTCGGCCATCTGCTCCGACGGCAGGGTGACGGTGATACGAGTCATGTCGTCCACGTAGTCAGCATGCTGAAAAGCATGCGGCTACGCATGCGAAAAGGGGCGCCACCCGCGAACGGGTGCCGCCCCTTTCAGCTTGGGCAGGACTTAGAAGTCCATGTCCCCGCCGCCGGGCATGCCCGCCGGAGCAGCCGGGGTCTTCTCCGGCTTCTCGGCGATGACCGCCTCGGTGGTCAGGAACAGCGCCGCGATGGAAGCGGCGTTCTGCAGCGCCGACCGCGTCACCTTGGCCGGGTCGAGGATGCCCGCCTCGAACATGTTGACGTACTCGCCGGACGCGGCGTTGAGGCCCTCACCCGGGGTGAGGTTGCGCACGCGCTCGACCACGACGCCGCCCTCGAGGCCGGCGTTGACCGCGATCTGCTTCAGCGGCTCCTCCAGCGCCTTGCGGACGATCGCCGCACCGGTGGCCTCGTCACCCTGGAGCTCGAGCTTGTCGAACGCCTTGGTGCCGGCCTGCAGCAGGGCCACGCCACCGCCGGGGACGATGCCCTCCTCGACGGCCGCCTTCGCGTTGCGGACGGCGTCCTCGATGCGGTGCTTGCGCTCCTTGAGCTCGACCTCGGTCGCGGCACCGGCCTTGATGACGGCGACACCACCGGCGAGCTTGGCCAGGCGCTCCTGGAGCTTCTCGCGGTCGTAGTCGGAGTCGGTGCGCTCGATCTCGGCGCGGATCTCGTTGACCCGGCCGGCGATCTGCTCGGGGTCACCGGCGCCGTCGACGATGGTGGTCTCGTCCTTGGTGACGACGACCTTGCGGGCGCGGCCGAGCAGGTCGAGGGTGGCGGACTCGAGCTTGAGGCCGACCTCCTCGGAGACGACCTGGCCACCGGTCAGGGTGGCGATGTCGCCCAGCATGGCCTTGCGGCGGTCACCGAAGCCGGGAGCCTTGACGGCGACCGACTTGAACAGGCCGCGGATCTTGTTGACGACCAGGGTGGCCAGAGCCTCGCCCTCGATGTCCTCAGCGATGATCAGCAGCGGCTTGCCGGCCTGCACGACCTTGTCGAGCAGCGGCAGCAGGTCCTTGTTGGCCGAGACCTTGGAGTTGACGATGAGGATGTAGGGGTCCTCGAGGACCGCCTCCATGCGCTCGGGGTCGGTCACGAAGTAACCGGAGACGTAGCCCTTGTCGAAGCGCATACCCTCGGTGAGCTCGAGCTCGAGGCCGAAGGTGTTGCTCTCCTCGACGGTGATGACGCCTTCCTTGCCGACCTTGTCCATCGCCTCGGCGATGAGGTTGCCGATCTCGGCGTCGCCGGCGGAGATGGAGGCGGTGGAGGCGATCTGCTCCTTGGTCTCCACGTCCTTGGCCAGCTTGGAGAGCTCCTCGCTGACGCGCTCGACGGCGGCCTCGATGCCCTTCTTCAGGGACATCGGGTTGGCGCCGGCGGCGACGTTGCGCAGGCCCTCGCGTACCAGCGCCTGGGCGAGCACGGTGGCGGTGGTGGTGCCGTCACCCGCGACGTCGTCCGTCTTCTTGGCGACTTCCTTGACCAGCTCGGCGCCGATCTTCTCCCACGGGTCCTCGAGCTCGATCTCCTTGGCGATGGAGACACCATCGTTGGTGATCGTGGGAGCGCCCCACTTCTTCTCCAGCACGACGTTGCGGCCCTTGGGGCCGAGGGTCACCTTGACGGCGTCGGCGAGCTGGTTCATACCGCGCTCGAGACCGCGCCGGGCGTCCTCGTCAAACGCGATCATCTTGGCTGCCATAAGGCTAGACCTCCCAGATGCAGGGTGGCTTGCAGCGGACCGAGCCGACGCCCGCGACGGCATGGGCCCGACTCCATTCGGCGGACCCCATCGTCTCGATCCCAGTGTCTGGCACTCTCATAACCAGAGTGCCAACGAACTGTTTAGCACTCTACCCTGCCGAGTGCAAGCGAGGCGCGCTTTCGCCCAGGTCAACCCCGCACGCGGGTCGTCGCGGAGAACGCTTCGCGATCATCGCCGCTTTCGTCACGCGGCCACGCGGAGCCGTCCGCCCCCTGCCCCATGGCTCCAGAGTACGACGGGCAGGCCCGATCGGCTGACGCGGACCGGACCTGCCCGGATCGACGAAAAGGACATGACAGATCCGCACGGACTGCGCCGCCGTGTGAGCTGCCGGTGCCTTGATGGTTCTGGTTCAGACAGTCCTGACGGATTCCGCCTGGGGACCCTTCTGGCCCTGGGTTATCTCGAACTCGACCCGCTGGCCCTGCTCGAGTGCCCGATAGCCGTCCATCAAGATCGCTGAGTAATGGACGAATACATCCTTACCACCGTCTACCGCGATGAAGCCGTAGCCCTTGTCCGCGTTGAACCACTTGACGGTGCCCTGCGCCACTTCCGACTCCTCTTACTGGGCTCCGGACCCCGCCCATTCACTCGCGGGATCCGCGATCGCCACGACTTATGGGGAAATCAGCCGGACGATCGCCCTCGACCATACCTGTGGCATGCCGTAGAACAACAGAGTCAATCGCCAAACTCGTTCTCGGTGTTCGTGACGGGCATTCTTGTAGTGGCCTAAAGGTTAGTCAAATATTCCATCTTCCGATGAAGAAACCCTCTCACCTGGCATGGACAACCTGCGACTTTCGGCCAGGACACCGCCACGGAAGGGTGTCCGCGCCGCCACACCGGGCCACTCCCGAGTCAGGGCCCGCGATTGCCGCCACACCACTCAGAAAACGGTCAAAAGTCACGAAAACGCCCGCGAGGCAATCCTCGCGGGCGTCCGTGAAGCCGGAATACGGTCAGCCGCCGGCCACGGCCGGGATGATGGAGATCTGCACTCCCTCGGGAGTGGCGCTCTCGAGGCCGTCGACAAAACGGACGTCCTCTTCGCCGACATAAACGTTGACAAAACGGCGAATCTTGCCCGATTCATCCAAAATGCGCGCGCCGATACCCGGGTAGTCGGCGTCGAGCTTCTGCAGCACCTCGCGAAGGGTGGCGCCCTCGCCGCTCACCTCGGAGCTACCGCCGGTGTACGTGCGCAGAATGGTGGGGATCCGCACCGAAACGCTCATGACTAGTACCTTTCCTTTCAGACAGCCCAGACAGCCCAGACAGCCCAGACAGCCCAGACAGACAGCTCAGACAGCCGCGCGGAACGCGTCGAGGGACGGCCTGATCACGGCCGTGGGCGTGGCGTCGTCCGCGATCGCGTCGAGCGTCTTGAGCCCGTCACCGGTGTTGAGCACCACGGTGGTCAGCGAGGGGTCGAGCTGGCCCGTCTCGACGAGCTTCTTCAGCACGCCCACCGTCACGCCGCCCGCGGTCTCGGCGAAGACGCCCTCCGTGGAGGCCAGCAGCTTGATGGCCGACACCACCTCGGCGTCGGTGACGTCCTCGACCGCCCCGCCGGTACGGCGCGCGATGTCGAGCACGTACGGCCCGTCGGCCGGGTTGCCGATGGCCAGCGACTTGGCGATGGTGTCCGGCTTGACCGGCTGGACCACGTCGTGGCCCGCCTTGAAGGCCGTGGACACCGGCGAGCAGCCGAGCGCCTGGGCCCCGAAGATCTTGTAAGGGGTGTCCTCGACCAGGCCGAGCGCGATCAGCTCCTTGAAGCCCTTGTCGATCTTGGTGAGCTGCGACCCGGAGGCCACCGGGATGACGATCTGGTCGGGCAGCCGCCACCCGAGCTGCTCGGCGATCTCGTAGGCCAGGGTCTTGGAGCCCTCGGCGTAGTAGGGCCGCAGGTTGACGTTGACGAAGCCCCACTTGTCGCCGAGCGGGTCGCCGATGAGCTCGGAGCAGAAGCGGTTGACCTCGTCGTAGGTGCCCTGGATGCCGACCAGCTTGCCGCCGAAGACCCGGGCCATGGCGATCTTCGCCTGCTCCAGGTCCGCGGGGATGAAGACGCACGCCTCGAACCCGGCCCTGGCGGCGGCCGCGGTCACCGCGCCCGCCAGGTTGCCGGTGGAGGAGCACGACAGCGTGTGGAAGCCGAAGTTGCGCGCCGCCTCGACGGCGATGGCGACCACCCGGTCCTTGAAGGAGTGGGTGGGGTTGCCCGAGTCGTCCTTCACGTACAGGTCGCGCAGGCCCAGGACCTTGCCGAGGTTGGTGGCCTGGACGAGCTTCGTCCAGCCGGGGTTCATGTTCTGCTTGCCGGCCACGTCGACGGGGACCGGCAGCAGCGAGCGGTAGCGCCAGATGTTCGCGGGTCCTGCCTCGATGTCGGCGCGGGAGACCGACCCGAAGGAGTAGGCCACCTCGAGCGGGCCGAAACACTCCAGACACGCGAAGCTGGGGCCGAGGTCGTAGCGTGCGCCGCACTCGCGGCAGGACAGAGCGACAGCAGGACCGAAGTCAAGCGACATGAAGCGAGGCCTTCCCTCATCTTCGTCTGCGACCACCTTGGCCACAGACCGGAATTGGCACCTGTCCCGGCCGGCCTCGTCACTTCACGAGCTCAGTCCGGGAGGGTTGCCGGGGCTTCGCAGGGCCGGTCCCTCCACCCCTCTGGATGAGCAATATGGAGTTATGCGAATCACCATACCCGGCCATGCTCACGACATGACCGACCGTCTCACTAACTGAGACGATACGTATCACCCAGGGCGGCCTGGACGTACTTGCGCGCCTGGTGGATCCGCGACTTGGCGGTGCCGAGCGGGATGCCGAGCTGCTCGGCCACCTCGTTGTAGTCGAGCTGGACGATGTCGCGCAGCACCAGCGCCTGGGCCAGGTCGGGCTTGTCGGCCTCCAGCGCCTCCATGGCGTCGAGCAGGTCGAGCCGCGAACCCGCGATGACGCTCACCCGGCGCACGTCGGGCTTCTGGACAGGCAGTTCGTCCGAGGTCTGCTCGGCGGCCCTGCGCTTCAGCGACCGGTAGGTGGTGCGCGCGCAGTTGGCCGTCACGATGTGCAGCCAGGTGCTGAACCTGGCCCTGCCCTCGAAACGCCCGATGTTGCGGGCCACCGCGAGCAGGGTGTCCTGGCACGCCTCCTCGGCGTCCTGGTGGTAGGGCAGGATGCGGGCGCAGTGGCGCAGCACGTCGGGCTCGATCCGCTTCAGGAGCTCGCCAAGCGCGCGATGGTCGCCGCCCGCGGCGGAACGGGCCAGTTCCTCGGTTAGCTCATCTAGGGCCATAGCGAGATCCTATGTTCGGGGTCATGGTGGATGTTGTGAACAGCGTTCTTGTGGCTTCCAACCGTGGGCCTGTCTCCTTCACCCTCTCCGACGACGGCGAGCTGACCATGAAGCGTGGCGGCGGCGGCCTGGTGTCGGGGCTTTCCGGAGCCGTCAGGGACGAGGGCGTGCTCTGGGTGTGCGCCGCGCTGTCCGACGGCGACCGCAGCGCCGTACGGCTGGCTCCCGGCGGCCGACTCGACCATGCCGGCTATGACACCGGCAAGCTGCGCATGCTGGACATCCCGCCCGCCACCTTCCACCGCGCGTACAACGCGGTGGCCAACTCGACCCTCTGGTTCGTCAACCACCTGCTGTACGACACCCCCAACGCCCCCCACTTCGGCACGAGGTTCACCCGGGAGTGGGACTCCTACCGCGACTACAACGGCGCGTTCGCGATGGCGCTGGCCGAGGAGGCGAGTCACGGGGCCAAGGTGATGGTGCAGGACTACCACCTGACGCTCACCCCCGCGATGCTCCGCGCCGAGCGGCCCGACCTGCGCATCGCCCATTTCAGCCACACGCCGTGGGCGCCGCCGGAGTACTTCTCGCTGCTGCCCGACGACGTCGGGCGCGAGGTGCTCGAGGGCATCCTCGGCGCCGACCACGCCGGATTCCTGACCGAGCGATGGGCCGAGGCGTTCATGGACTGCTGCAGGAGCCTGCTGGGCGCCAAGGTCGCCGACCGGTCGGTCACCCACGACGGCCGCACCACCCGCATCGGCGTGCACGGTCTCGGCGTCGACGGCGAGTCGCTGTGGAGGCGGGCCTGCGAGCCCGACGTCGAGTCGCACATGGCCGCGCTGCGCGAGCAGGTCGGCGACCGGCGGCTGATCGTCCGCATCGACCGCACGGAGCTGTCGAAGAACATCGTCCGCGGCCTGCTGGCCTACAGGGAGTTCCTGGACGCCCACCCCGAGTGGCACGGACGGGTCGTGCATCTCGCCTTCGCCTACCCATCCCGCCACGACCTGCCTGAATACCGCGAATACACTGCCGCTGTGCAACGCTGCGCCAAGGAGATCGAGGACGAGTACGCCACCGAGGACTGGGACCCCCTGATCCTCAACGTCAACGACGACTACCCCCGCTCGCTGGCCGCCTACCGGCTCGCCGACGTGCTGCTGGTCAACCCCATCCGCGACGGCATGAACCTGGTCGCCAAGGAGGGCCCCATCCTGTCCCCGCGCTGCGCGCTGGTGCTCTCACGCGAGGCGGGCGCCGCCGCCGAGCTCGGCGCGCACGCGCTCGTGATCAACCCCTACGACGTCTGCGAGACCGCCGAGGCACTGCGCGCGGGCCTGGAGATGCCGGAGGAGGAGCGGGTACGGCGCGGCGCGCGGCTCAAGGCCGCCGCCACCGCGCTGCCACCGCGACGATGGCTCGGCGAACAACTTGCCTGCCTCTGACCGCTTGACCAGAGACCGGATCACCTGGCTCGTCTACCTCCAGCTCGCCGTCTTCGCGACGTTCATGTACGGCCTCAGCGCCGCCCTGCCCCTGCTGCGCGCCGACCTCGGTGTCTCCGCCACGGTCGGCGCCCTGCACGGCACCGCCATGGCCGCCGCCACCATCGCGGCGGGGGCGGCGATCCCCCTCCTCACCCGCAGGTACGGCAGGCGCGCCACGGTCTGGATCGGCCTGGCGGGCATGAACGCGGGCGTCGTCACCGTCGTGGCGGTCCCCGCGTTACCCGGCACCCTCACGGGCTTCGCGCTGGCGGGCGGCTTCGGCTCGGTCATGCTCTACACCGCGATGGCCGTCCTCGGCGATCATCAGGGGCCGGCCGGCCCGGCGGCCATCAGCGAGGCCAACGCGATCGCCGTCGTCGTCGGCATGGCGGCCACCCTGCTGGTCAGCCTGGCGGCGCAGTCGGTCCTCGGCTGGCGGGCGGCCCTGCTGCTCACCCCACTCCTGTCCGGGCTGCTGGCGCTCACCATGGGCGGGACCAGGCTGGGGGCGGCGCAGGAGCGCACGGCCAGGGTCACCGGCCGGCCCAGCTGGCGCTTCCACGTGGCCTGCGCGGTGCTGTTCTGCTGCGTGGCCATCGAGTTCTCCTTCAACCTGTTCGGCGCCGAGCTGCTGGCCGGCCGTACGGGGCTGAGCGCGGCGACCGCGGCCACGGGGCTGACCGCCTTCATCGGCGGCCTCGCGGCCGGCAGGTTCGCGGGCGCGCGGCTGGCGCTGCTGCTGCCGTCCGCGACCCTGCTGGTGTGCGCGCTGGCCGTGACCGGAGCCGGCTGGCTGCTGTTCTGGCTCGGCACCAGGCCGCTCGTGGCCTACACCGGCCTGGTGATCAGCGGTCTGGGCGCCGCCATGCACTTCCCGCTGGCGATGGCCGGGGTGATCGCCGCCTCCGGCGACCGCCCCGGTCTGGCCGCGGCGGCCGCCCCCGTCTGGGCGGGGCTGGCCATGGGCGCCGGGCCCTTCGCGCTCGGCGCCCTCGCCGACGGGTACGGCACGCACACCGCGTTCCTCATGGTGCCCGTACTGGCCGCTCTGGCCGCGGCCGGCGTGCTCAGCGCCAGACGGCCCGCGTGAGAGCGGCGTTCAGCCCCGGCGTCGACCACTGGTCCACGACGAGGATCTTCGACGCGGGCAGGTACCAGATCCGCTGCGGGTAGGTCACGCTGGTCGGCTTGCCGCTCGGGGTGTGGCAGGTGATCTTCCACTGCCGGTAGTACGCCTTGTGCCCGGCACCGACCGGCCTGAGCTCCGACACCTGCGGCTTGACCGGCATGGGCGAGGAGTAGTAGCGCCTGTCGCGCACGCACTCCATCACGCCGCTGCTCGGGTGGTACGGCTCGTCGACCCGGAACGGGTTTCCCTCGGTGGCGTACCGGATGTACTGCGGGCCCATCAGCCAGAACCCCTGGCACTCGGTGGCGCGCCTGGAGCAGGACCCGGTGATCACGTGGACGGCGCCGGAGTCGGCCTTCTCGACCTTCCACGAGGCGGGCAGCGTGATCGTGGCGCCCCGGTAGGTCACCGACTGCGTGGCGCCGGCGGGGGCTCCGGCAAGGGCGCCGGCAGGGGCTCCGGCAGAGGCTCCGGCGGGGGCTCCGGACAGGGCGAGGGAGGCCGTCACGGCCAGTGTCATCAGCATGATCGCGAAGCTAGTCCGCCCCGGTTGCAGCGGAATGGCGGATGGCTTTCACCAGGTCGGCCAGCAGCGCGACGACGCCGTCGGGCCCGTCGACGACCAGGTCGGCGCGCTCGGCGAGCTCGGTCACCTCGGCCGAGCCGCTGCACACCGTCACCCCCGGCAGGCCGGAGCCCCGCACCGCGCCGAACGCCGCCAGGTCGCCCAGGTCGTCACCGGCGAACAGCACCGCACGCGCCACCCGCTCGGCCAGGAACAGGTCGAGCGCGTGGCCCTTGTCCATGCCGGGTGGCCGCAGCTCGAGCACCATCCGGCCGGGCTCGACCACGAGGGAGTGCGCCGCCGCCAGCTTCGCGAGCGGGTCGCGCAGCAGCTCCAGCGCCCTGGCCGGATCGGGGGCGCGCCTGGTGTGCACGGCCACCGCCCGCTGCTTGTCCTCGATCGTGACGCCCTCGACGCGGTCGACGATGCGGGGCAGCTCCGCCTTCGCCCGCATGACACCGGGCGGTGGCGGCGGGGCGCTCACCCTGCCGCCCTCCCACCGCTCGAACCCGTAGTGACCGAGCACGACCAGCCCTGGGACCTTCTCCAGCCCCGGGCCGTACTCGAGGACGGTGGCGGCGGGCCGGCCGGTCACGATGACCACCGCCCCCACCAGACCGCCCAGCTCGACCAGGACGGCCGGAGCGTCGGGATGGATCCTGGCGTCACGGGGGTCGGGCACGATCGGCGCGAGGGTGCCGTCGAAGTCGAGCCCGATCACCGCGCCGTCCGGATCACGCACAATGGCTTGGATTCCTGGATTGCTCATCACGCGGCTCGCCGTACCCAGGCAGTCAGGGGCGCATTCCAAGCCGGCGGGCCGCGCGCTCCTTCTGGCGGGCGGCGCGCAGCCGCCTCAGGCGCTTGACCAGCATCGGGTCGTGCTCCATGGCCTCCGGCCTGTCGATGAGATCGCCCAGCAATTGGTAGTAGCGGGTGGCGGAGAAGCCGAAGGCGTCGCGGATCGCGTGCTCCTTGGCACCCGCGTGGCGCCACCACTGGCGCTCGAAGGCCAGGATCTGCAGGTCGCGCTCGGACAGGGGGCGTGGCGGTTTCCTGGCAGCACCGTCGCCGGCGACCGGTGCAGTGTCCATGGTCTCCTCCTCGGTCGGCGCGGCCCGTGGCCCATCGTAATGTGCGGAGTGCGGCTGTTCACGGCGGTTGGGGAGACGTACAGTCGCGAAGTGTGAGCCCAGTCATCACGCTTCTCACCGACTACGGACTCGAGGACGGATACGTGGCCGCCTGTCACGGGGTGATAGCGGGGATCGCTCCGCAGGCCCGCGTGATCGACGTGTGCCACCTCGTGCCTTCGGGGGACGTCCGCAGAGGTGCCGCGATCCTCGCCCAGACCATCCCGTACCTGCCCACGGGCATCCACGTCGGGACCGTCGATCCCGGCACGGGCGGCGCGCGCCGCGCCGTGGCCGTCGAGGCGGGCGCGCGCGTCTTCGTCGGCCCTGACAACGGGCTGCTGTCCTGGGCGATCACCGCCAGCGGAGGTGCCACGGCCGCCTACGAGGTCGCCAACGCCGAGCTGTTCCTCAGCCCCGTCTCGCCGACCTTCCACGGGCGCGACGTGTACTCGCCCGTGTCGGCGCACCTGTGCGCGGGACGCAAGCTGCCGGAGGTCGGCCCCGAGCTCCCGCTGGACCGGCTGGTGTCGCTGCCGTCGCCCGTCACGTACGTCCGCGAGGGCGCGGTGGAGGGCGAGGTCGTCTCCGTGGACAGGTTCGGCAACACCCAGCTGTCGATCGCGGCCGACGACCTGGCGGCGGTCGGGGTGCTGGTGGGCGACACGCTGTCGGTGTGGCTGGGGCGGCGGCAGGTGTCGCTGCCCTACCGGGAGTCGTTCGCGGCGGTGCCGCCGGGAGAGCTGGTGGCGTTCACGGACTCGGCGGGGTTGATCGCGCTCGCCGTCAACTCGGGTGACGCGGCGCAGCGGCTCGGACTCCCGCCGGGGGCCCATGTCCGGCTGTGCGCGCTCCACTGACTCCTGCGACAAAACCGGTCTCATGTGGTTGAAGAGTAAGAAGAGGTAGTTACACCGCGTATCGGGCTGTTTACCGAACCGTCGGATTGCACCATCGTGCGCGTGCCAGAATGCACGGCACCGAAGCGTCCCCCTCCTCCCGGTTCGAGGCCGACGTGATCCGACTGTCCATCGCCCTCATCCCCATCATCGCCATGACCTGGGCGCCGGCGGAGCCGCCGGTGGCCGAGCGATGGCGGGCATGGCCGGCCTCCGAGGTCTTCCCCGCGAGGCTGCCCGGCACCACCCCCTCAGGCGCCAGCACCGCCTACGTCCTGGCCGGCATCGCGCCCGAAGCCCCGTGCGCCCGCGCCTTCCATCCCGGCGCCCGGCCGCGCGGCTGCCTCACCGCCCTTCGCGCCACCTACGTCGACACCACCCAGACCTTCGTCGCCACCGCCGGCGTCGCCGTGCTCACCGGCGCTCCCCCGCCGCCCGCCGAGCGGGGAGATCCCCGGCCCGCGACCGTCACGCCGTACACGGTGCCCGGCGGGCCCGCCGAACTGTTCGGGACCCGCCAGTACATCACCGGCGCCCGGAGCGGCTCAGGCCCGCGCTACGTGGTCATGAGCGCCGCCGGATACACCGACGGCCGGCCGTACACGAAGGGCCAGGGCGCGCCGCCGCGGCTGCGCGGCATGGCGCGGGAACTGGCGACGGCGCTCCACCGGCGGCTCACCGGATGAGGCGGGCCTTCGCCGCCGCCCTGCTGGCGGCCCTGCTCACCATCGGCACGCCCACGGTCGCCGACGAGGTCGGCGCCACGGCGCGCGAACGGCAGTGGCAGCTCGCGCCGCTGCGCATGGCGGAGGCCTGGCGTGTCACCAGGGGTGGCGGCGTCACGGTGGCCGTGCTGGACACCGGCGTCGACGCCCGCCATCCCGACCTCGCGGGCGCGGTGATCAAGGGCCCGGACCTCACCGGACAGGCCGCGAGCGGGGCCCGCTGGGGCCACCACGGGACCGCGATGGCCAGCCTCATCGCCGGCCGCGGCCACGGCGAGGGCCGGGACGCCGGGGTGATCGGCATCGCGCCCGAGGCGACCGTGCTGTCGGTGCGGGTCACGCTGGAGAACGACGATCCGCGCCGCGAGTTCCAGCGCACCAGGGCCCGCGGCCAGGACGCGCTGGCCAGAGGCATCCGCTACGCGGCCGACCAGGGCGCGCAGGTGATCAGCATGTCGCTCGGCGGGGGCAGCGGCACGTGGGAGGGTTCGGCCGCCGAGGAGGAGGCGGTGCAGTACGCGCTGGCGCGTGGCGCGGTGCTCGTCGCGTCGGCCGGCAACGACGGCGACGGCCCCAACAGGAAGAACTTCCCCGCCGCCTACCCCGGGGTGATCGCGGTCGGCGCGGTCGACAGGAAGCTGCGGGTGACGCCCTTCTCCAACCGCCGGCCCTACCTGTCGGTGGTCGCGCCCGGCAAGCAGATCGTCAGCGCCGACGGCCCCCGCTCCTACGTGATCGGCGACGGCACCAGTTCGGCCGCCGCGATGGTGGCGGGCATCGCGGCGCTGATCAGATCCGCCTACCCGCGGCTCACGCCGCTGCAGGTACGGCGGGCCATCGAGAGCGGCGCGGGCGGGCGGGGGCACAGCAGCGCCTACGGCCACGGCGTGGTCGACGCGGCACGGGCGCTGGCCGAGGCGCGCCGCCTGAGCGATCGGGAGCCGCCGGCCGCACCCAGGGCGCTGCCCTACTTCGGCGGCGGCCCCGCGGCTCCCGTTCCCGACTCCAGGCCGCTGGTGATCGCCGCGCTCGTGCTGGCGGCCGCCGCGATGGCGGTCAGGACAGTGGCGCGCAGCAGGCGGCGGCACCGCTAGTACCGAGCAAGCGCTTGTGTGATACTGCTCCACATGACGTGGTTCGACGGCACCGCCCTGCTCGGCACCCGGTGCACGACCTGCCAGGCCGTCTTCTTCCCCCCGCACCACGGCTTCTGCCGCGATCCGTGGTGCGAGGGCGAGGAGCTCGTGGAGCACCGGCTGTCCCGGCGCGGCACCGTGTGGTCCTACACCAACGCCTGCTACCCGCCGCCGCCGCCGTTCGTGACGGCCGAGCCGTACGAGCCGGTGACGCTCGCGGCGGTGGAGCTCGACGAGGAGCGCATCGTCGTCCTCGGCCAGGTGAAGGACCTGACGGTCGACGACCTCAGCGTCGGCATGGCGCTGGAGCTGACCGCGGGCACGCTCGCCGACGGCGCCCCGGTGTGGATGTGGGGGTCGCCTCGATGAGCGTCGTCGTGATCGGCGCGGGCATGCACCCGTGGGGCAAGCAGGGCAGGCCCTTCCACGAGTACGGCGTGGCCGCCGCCAGAGCCGCCCTGGCCGACGCCGGTGTCGCGTGGCGTGACGTGCAGTACGTCGTGGGCGCGGACACCATCAGGAACGGCTACCCCGGCTTCGTCGCGGGCGCCACCTACGCCCGCGCGCTCGGCTGGTCGGGCGCCCGCATCGCCTCCTGCTACGCCGCCTGCGCCTCCGGCGCCCAGGCGCTCGACCTGGCCCGCACAGCCATCCTGGCGGGCCGCTGCGAGGTCGCCATGGTCATCGGCGCCGACGCCGCCCCCAAGGGCTTCTTCGCCCCCGTCGGCGGCGACCGCCCCGACGACCCCGACTGGCTGCGCTTCCGGCTCCTCGGCGCCACCAATCCCGCCTACTTCGCCCTGTCCGCCCGCCGCCGCATGGCCCTGTACGGCTCGACGCCGGCCGACTTCGCCGCGGTGAAGGTCAAGAACGCCCTGGCCGGCTCACTGAACCCGTACGCCCGCTACCGCAAGCAGGTCACGGCCGAAGAGGTCCTCGCCTCCCCCATGGTCGCCGACCCGCTGCGGCTGATGGACATCTGCGCCACCTCCGACGGCGGCGCGGCGCTCGTGCTCGCCTCAGCCGCCTACGCGCGCAGGATCGGCGCCGCGCGTCCGGTGACGCTGGCCGCGGTCTCGACCGTCACGCCCGCCTACCCCAAGACCGTCCTGGACCTGCCCGACTTCGCCACCGACCCGCCCGTCCGCGACAGCGTCCCGTTCCGCGCCGCTCTCGCAGGGGCCGCCTACGAGGAGGCCGGACTCGGCCCGCGCGACCTGTCCTTCGCCGAGGTCTACGACCTGTCCACCGCGCTCGAACTCGACTGGATGGAGGACCTCGGCCTGTGCGCCCCCGGCGAGGCCGACAAACTGCTGCGCGCGGGCGACACCGCGCTCGGCGGCCGCGTCCCGGTGAACCCCTCGGGGGGGTTGGCCTCCTTCGGCGAGGCGATCCCCGCGCAGGCCATCGCCCAGGTCTGCGAGCTGACCTGGCAGCTGCGCCGTACGGCGGGCCCGCGGCAGGTCGAGGACGCCCAGGTGGGCATGGCGGTGAACCAAGGACTGTTTGGTCATGGTTCAGCGGTTATCGCTATGAGGTGACCCGGATTGAACCCTTCGCCCCTGGCATGTTCTACTTGAACACGGAAAGTAACAACGTGACTACGGAGCGTCACGGATCCGGCGCTCTGGCACCTTGCTTCAGGGGGAAATACCAATGATCCGTTCCATTATCGTCGCTGCCGCTCTGGCTGGACTCGCGGTGACCGGGCCTGTGTGCTCCGCTTCGGCGGAGGTCTTCTACGGACCCGATCCCGCCAGCGACAGCGTCAGCAGCGAGAGCACCGAAACCACCAGCACCTCCAGCAACACCTCGACCGACAGCAACAGCGACAGCAGCACCGACGCCGACACCGCCGGCGTCACGGATGCCGACACCGACAGGGACGCCGCCACCGACGCCGACACCAACACCGACGCCGCCACCGACGCCGACACCAACACCGACGCCGCCACCGACGCCGAAACCGATTCCGCCTCGGGCGCCGGTTCCTCCTCGGGCGCCGATGCCGGCACCGACGCCGACGCCGCCACGGCCACCGACGCCGACGCCGATGCCGCCACCGATGCCGCCACCGATGCCGACAGCGACGCCGAGACCGACGTGACAGAAGCCGAGACCGACGCCTGAACCGACACGGACACCGCGGCACCCGCCGCCATGAAGTAGGCGGGAGCAGCAGAAGCCCCCCACCCGAAGACGGGTGGGGGGCTTCTCACGCGCGGCTCAGCTCGCGTGCACCACGTCGTGCGTCTCGGCGAAGTGGCACGCGCTCTCGTGGCTCGTGCCCGGCCAGATCTGCAGCGGCGGCTCCTGCTCGGCGCAGATCTCCTGCGCCTTCCAGCAGCGGGTGCGGAAGCGGCAGCCCGACGGCGGGTTGGCCGGCGAGGGCGGGTCACCCTGCAGGATGATCCGCTCGCGCTGCTCCCTGCCCTCGGGGTCGGGCACCGGCACGGCCGACAGCAGCGCCTGCGTGTAGGGGTGCGCGGGCCGGTCGTAGATCTCGCTGTCCTTGCCGAGCTCGACGAACTTGCCCAGGTACATCACCCCGACCCGGTCGGAGATGTGGCGCACCACCGACAGGTCGTGGGCGATGAAGATGTAGGCCAGGTCGAACTCGTTCTGCAGCCGCTCCAGCAGGTTGATGACCTGCGCCTGGATCGACACGTCCAGCGCCGACACCGGCTCGTCGCAGACGATGACCTCCGGCTGGAGCGCCAGGCCCCGGGCGATGCCGATGCGCTGCCGCTGGCCGCCGGAGAACTGGTGCGGGTAGCGGTTGACGTGGTCGGGGTTGAGGCCGACCACCTCGAGCAGTTCCTGCACCTTCCTGCGGCGGTCACCCTTCGGCGCGACCTCGGTGTGGATGTCGAACGGCTCGCCGATGATGTCGCCGACGGTCATCCGGGGATTCAGCGAGGTGTACGGGTCCTGCATCACCATCTGGATGTTGCGGCGCATCCGCTTGAGCTCGGCGCCCCTGGCGGTGGCGATGTCCCTGCCGTTCACCCTGACCGAGCCCGACGTCGGCCGCTCCAGCGCCATCAGGAGCTTGGCCAGCGTCGACTTGCCGCAGCCCGACTCGCCGACGATGCCGAGGGTCTCGCCCTTGTGCAGGTCGAAGGAGACGCCGTCGACGGCCTTGATCGCGCCGATCTGCCGCTTGAGGACGATGCCCTGGGTCAGCGGGAAGTGCTTGACCAGGTCGCGGACCTCGAGGATCGGCTCACCCACGGCTGCCATCGAGGACCTCCCTCCAGTAGTGGCAGGCGCTGCCGCGCACGCCGCTGATCTCGTAGAGCGGGGGGGCGTCGGTCACGCAGTTGTCCTGCCGGTAGGGGCACCGGGGGTGGAACGCGCAGCCCGACGGCATGTCGAGCAGGTTGGGCGGCAGGCCCTTGATCGCGTACAGCTCCTGGCCCTTCATGTCGACCCTGGGGATCGAGTCGAGCAGGCCCTTGGAGTAGGGGTGCGCGGGAGCCTTGTAGATGTCGTAGACCGGGGCGTTCTCGACGATCCGCCCGCCGTACATGACCGAGATCTTGTCCGCGACGTCGGCGACCACGCCGAGGTCGTGGGTGATCAGGATCAGGCCCATGTTGCTCTCGCGCTGGAGCTCCGCCAGGAGCTCCATGATCTGGGCCTGCACGGTGACGTCGAGCGCGGTGGTCGGCTCGTCGGCGATCAGCACCTCGGGGTCGAGCGCGATCGACATCGCGATCATGATGCGCTGGCGCATACCGCCGGAGAACTGGTGCGGGTAGTCGTTCACCCGCTGCCTCGCCGCCGGGATGCGCACCCGGTCCATCAGCTCGACGGCCTTCTTCATGCCGTCGCGCTTGCTCATCCCGCGGTGCACGCGGAACATCTCGCTGATCTGCCAGCCCACGGTGAAGACCGGGTTGAGCGCCGAGAGCGCATCCTGGAAGATCATGGCGATGCGCTCGCCGCGGATCTGGCTCCTGGCCTCCTCCGACAGCTTCAGCAGGTCGGTGCCGTGGAAGCGGATCTCCCCCTGGGGGATCTTCGCCGGCGGCATGTCGAGGATGCCCATGATCGCCTGTGCGGTCACGGACTTGCCCGACCCCGACTCTCCGAGGACGGCCAGCGTCTCGCCGGCGCTCAGCGAGTAGCTGACGCCGTTGACCGCCCTGACGACGCCCGCCCTGGTGTGGAACTCCACGTGGAGGTTGTCCACAGCCAGCAGCGGCTCGTTGCCCAGCCCTCCCTCGGCTGGCAACACGTCGATTGCCGACTTCTTCTTCATCGCGAATCCCCCCTCTCTATCGCAGCTTCGGGTCGAGTGCGTCGCGTACGGCGTCGCCGATCATGACGAAGCTCAGGACCGTGATGCTCAGGAAGACCGCCGGGAAGATCAGCGGCTCCGGAGCCATGAGGAACCTGTTGCGCGCGTCGGCGATCATCAGACCCCACGAGATGTTGGGCGACTGGATGCCGACCCCGAGGAACGACAGCGCCGCCTCGCCCGCGATGAACACGCCCAGGTTCATCGTGCAGACCACGATGACCGGTGCCAGCGCGTTGGGCAGGATGTGCCGGACCGAGATGCGCCACGGGCTCGCGCCCAGCGCCCGCGCCGCGGTGACGTAGTCCTGGTTCTTGGCGGTGATGACGGCCGCGCGCATGATGCGCAGCACCATCGGCCAGGCCAGGATCGCCAGCGCGATCACGACGGTCCAGACGCCCGCCTTGTCCCTGCCGACGACCGACAGCAGCAGCAGCGCGCCGAGGATCGAGGGGATGGCGAAGAAGATCTCGGCCACGCGGGAGAGGATCACGTCCACGTAGCGGCCGTAGAACCCGGCGATCAGGCCGAGCGTGCCGCCCACCAGGCCGGTCACGAGCGAGGTCAGCACACCGACGAGGATCGAGACCCTCGCGCCGTGGATGACGCGCGCGTAGGTGTCGCACCCCTGGTTGTCGAGGCCGAACCAGTGGGCCGAGCTGATGCCCTGGCGTGCGTCGGCCAGGTTGCAGGCGCTGGGGTTCTGCGGCGCGAAGACGCTGGGGAAGAGCGCCATCAGGACCAGCACGATCGCGATGAGCGAGCCGGCCACGAAGACCTTGTTCCTGCGCAGGTCGTACCAGGCGTCCGACCAGAGACTGGCCGGCTTCCTCTCCTTCGGCTTCCTGCGCGAGGGCGCCTTGGGCGCCGTGACGGTGTTCGTGTCACTCATAGCGGATCCTGGGGTCTAGGACGGCGTACAGCAGGTCGACGATGAGGTTCGCGAGCAGGTACACGAGAACGAGAACCGTGACGATGCCGACGACGACGGCGTTCTCGCGCCTTGCGACCGACTGGAAGAGCTGCTGCCCGATCCCGTTCAGGTTGAAGATGGCCTCGGTGATGACCGCGCCGCCCATCAGCGAGCCGAGGTCGGCGCCCAGATAGGTGATCAACGGGATGAGCGAGTTGCGCAGCGCGTGCCTGCCGAGAACCCTCCGGCGGGGCATGCCCTTGGCGACCGCCGTACGGATGTAGTCGGCCCTCAGGGTCTCCATGAGACTGGTCCTGGTGAGCCGGACCAGGTAGGCGATCGACGTGCCGGCCAGCACGAAGCCCGGCACGAGGAAGCTGCGCCACCCCGCGTCGGTGCCGGAGATGGGGAAGAAGTCGATGCCCGCCGAGGTCTTGAGCTTGACGCCCAGGATGAGCTGCAGGACGAAGCCGCTCACCAGCGTGGGGACCGACACCAGCAGCAGCGTGAGGGCCAGGATGGCGTGGTCCTCCCAGCGGCCGCGGCGGAGGGCGGCGAGCAGGCCCAGACCCAGGCCGACGATCGCCTCGATGACGAGGGCGGTGACCGCGAGCTGGATGGTGACCTGGAACTTTCCGGCGAACAGGTCGGAGACCTGCACGCCCTGGAACGTCTCGCCGAAGTCGCCGACGAAGATTCCCGAGATGTAGTGCCAGTACTGGACGATCAGCGGATCGTTGAGCCCGTACTGCTCGCGCAGCTGCGCCGCGAGCACGGGGTCGATGCGGCGTTCACCGCCCAGGATGGCCACGGGATCGCCGGGCAGGGCATAGACGGTGCAGAAGATGAGGAATGTGGAACCCAGTAGAACAGGGATCGCCTGGAGCAGGCGCCTGATCACGTAGCGGCCCATGATGTCTCCCGATCATTGCGAAGGGCAGCCCGGCAACCTCCGGGCTGCCCTTCAGTTGTTCAGGGCCCCTCGGAACGGCATCTGGTGGACGCCCGCCCGAGAGTGCGGGTCATGGTCAGGAGGCCCGCTCGACCTTGGCCAGGTCGATCCGCTCGAACGGGTCGATGGTCACGTTCTTGACGTTCTGCGAGTAACCAGCGTTGGTCTGGTAGAAGTACACCGGCACGTACGGCATGTCCTTCACCAGCAGGTCGGCCGCCTGCTGGTAGAACGTGATGCCCTCCTGGTCGGTCTTGGCGGAGTCGCCCTTGACCAGCAGGTCGTCGAAGTCCTTGTTCGAGTAGCGGCCGTGGTTGGAGCTGCCGCCGGTGCCGTAGATCGGACGCAGGTAGTTCTCCATGGACGGGTAGTCCATGATCCAGGCCATGCGGAAGGCGCCGCCGACCTTGCCCTTGTCCAGCTCGTCGAGGATGGAGGCGAAGGACTCGTAGGACTCGGCCTTCACGTCGACGCCCAGGTTCTGGCGCAGGTTGTTGGCAGCGGCCTCGATCCACTCCTTGTGGCCGCCGTCACCGTTGTAGGCCAGGGTGACGGGGCCCTTGCCGCCACCGTTCTTGTCCCACAGCTCCTTGGCCTTGGCGGGGTCGTAGACGCACGCGGTGCAGGCGCCCTTGCGGTAGCCGGCCACGATGGGGCTGACGAAGTCGTCGGCGGGCACGCGGGTGCCGGAGAAGACCTGCTCGGTGATGGTCTTCCGGTCGATCGCCATCGAGAGGGCCTTGCGCAGCTCGACGTTCTTGGCCCACGCCTCGCCGTTTTTGGTGTTGAAGCCGAAGTAGCCCACACCGGAGGACGGCTGCTCGATGTAGCGGTCGCCCAGCTCCTGCTTGGCGGTGGCGATGGCCTCGGGCGGCAGCTGGTCCATGATGTCCAGGTTGCCGGCCCGCAGCTCGTTCCACGCGGTGCCGAGGTCGCTGAAGATCTTGAAGTCGACCGCGTCGACCTTCGCCTTGCCCTCGACGAACTCGTCGTAGCGCACGAGCGAGATGGTGGTGTCGGTCGCGGGCTTGAACGGCTTGGCCATCTTGAAGGGGCCGTTGCCGATCGGGTTCTCGCCGAACTCCTTCTTGATGCCGCCGTTGCCGTCGAAGGCCACGCTCGGCATCGGCATGAAGGTGGTGTAGCCCAGCATCGTCTTGAAGCCCGAGTAGGGGTGGGCCAGCGTGACGGTGAAGGTCTTGTCGTCGACGAGCTTGAGGCCCGCGAGGGTCTTGGCCTTGGGCTCGGGGGCCTTCTGCGGGCCCTCCTCGCCGTCCGGGTCGAGGGGGGCGACGTCGTCGTAGCCCTCGACGGCGGAGAAGAAGTGGCCGCCTTCCTGGACGTTGGGGCCGTAGGCGGCGGCGTTCCAGGCGTCGACGTAGCTCTTGGCGGTGACGGCCTCGCCGTTGTGGAACTTGTAGCCGTCCTTCAGCTTGATCGTCCAGACCTTGGACTCGGCGTCAGGCTCGATCGACTCCGCGCCACGGAGGACGACGTTCTTGTCCTTGTCGTAGTCGACAAGGCCGACGAACAGCGCGTTCAGCACCTCGGCACCACTGGTGTCGTTGGTGTTGGTGGGGCTCAGCTCGTGCTGCGGCTTGGCGATCTCGACCCTGACCGGCTGGGCGGCGGACCCTCCGCTGGAGTTGCCGGTCGTCCCACCGCCGCCCCCGCCGCACGCGGCGACCGCGACGGCCAGAAGCGCGGTACCGGCGACGATCTGTGCGCCCTTAGTAACACGCATTAGTAGATTTTCCTCCCTCTACAGGTGGGCGTAAGCGCTGAGCTGCGAAGTCCTAGGCAGCCTGACGGAGGAGCCTTGTCTGTCCCCCGGGTTTGGCTGACATGGTCAAACCAGCTGACGCCCTGCCAGTCGATCGCGACTATCCCTCACTACTTGCCACCAGCGAGTCTCTGGCACATTGCAGTTCGGTCACACGTCTGCGAGTCCGGCGTCACACTCATCCGCCCACCGGTCGTGGGGGACCCTTCATGAGGACAAACCGGTCATTATGGGATGAGCAAGGCACCTGAATCGTCGAGTCAAAATACACCTCATCGGACAGTGCTCTCACCACAGGCACACCGCGAGCGCTCCTGGGCTACCGTTGACCAAGTCTTGGACCGGACATGGAACCCGACCTCCCCAAGGCGACGTCCAACTCTCTGCGGCAAACCGCCGCGCGAAGCACCCCACCTACCAGGATCCAATAGAGTCCTTGCCATGAGCCAGCCGGAATCCGCGGTCGCGGACGCCCAGGCGGGCGGCCGCAGCGGAGAACCGCTGAGCAAGCTCGCCAAGCGATACGGGCTTCGCCGTGCCATCGCACGGCCGAGGTTCCACGCCTACCTGCGCCAACTCTGGGAGCGCCGACACTTCATCAAGACGTACGCGACCTCGCGCAACGTCTCGAAGTACAGCAGCTCGGCGCTCGGCCAGCTGTGGCAGGTGCTGACGCCGCTGCTGAACGCCGGCATCTACTACCTGATGTTCGGCCTCATCCTCGGCGGCAAGGGCACCATCGAGAACTACACTGCCTTCCTCCTCACGGGGATGTTCGTCTTCACCTATACACAGCGGTCGGTGACGGCGGGCGCCAAGTCGGTCTCGGGCAACCTCTCGCTGATCAGAGCCCTGCACTTCCCGCGCGCGGCGCTGCCCCTGGCGTACACGATCCAGGAGCTCCAGCAGCTCGTCATCTCCATGGGCATCCTGCTGGCGATCGTCGTCGTCACCGGCGAGTTCCCCACCCTGTTCTGGCTGATGATCCCGGTCGCGCTGCTGCTGCAGACGATGTTCAACGTGGGCGCCAGCCTGGTCATGGCCCGCGTCGGCTCCGCCGTGCGCGACATGAACCAGCTGCTGCCCTTCATCATGCGCACCTGGCTGTACGCCTCCGGCGTCTTCTTCTCCATCCAGGAGAAGGTGGTCTCACCCGACGGCGCGGGCCTGCCGCAGTGGGTCGCGGACATCATGTACGCCAACCCCGCGGCCTCGTACATCGAGTTCATGCGCGACATCCTGATCGACGACCACAGCCCCCGTCCGTGGGTCTGGATGAGCTGCGTATTCTGGGCAGTGTTCGCACTCGCCTTCGGCTTCTGGTACTTCTGGCGCGCCGAGGAGAGGTACGGCCGTGGCTGAGTTGACGGAGGAGCTGTCCCAAGTGAAGGCTGAGGAGCCCGGCGTCCCCAACAAGGACGTCAGGGTCCACCCCAACCCGGAGCCCCCCGCTCCCACGACGGGTACTCCCACCGTCATCGTCGACGACCTCCACATCGTCTACCGCGTCTACGGCGCCACCTCCGACCACGAGAAGGGCAACGCGGTCAACGCCCTCATGCGCATGGTCAAGCGCCAGGGGCGGCCGCAGATGAAGGAGGTCCACGCGGTCAAGGGCGTCACGTTCGTGGCCTACCACGGCGACGCCATCGGCATCGTGGGCCGTAACGGCTCGGGCAAGTCCACGCTCCTGCGGGCCATCGCCGGCCTGCTGCCGCCCCACTCGGGCGCGGTCTACACCGACGGCCAGCCGTCCCTGCTCGGCGTCAACGCCGCGCTGATGCGCGAGCTGACCGGCGAGCGCAACATCGTGCTGGGCTGCTACGCCATGGGCATGACCCCCGCGCAGGTCAAGGAGAAGTACGACGAGATCGTCGACTTCTCCGGCATCGGTGACTTCGTGCAGCTGCCGATGTCCACCTACTCCTCCGGCATGGGCGCCCGCCTGCGCTTCGCCATCTCCTCGGCCAAGACGCACGACGTGCTGCTGATCGACGAGGCCCTGGCCACCGGCGACCGGGAGTTCCGCAAGAAGAGCGAGAAGCGGATCAAGCAGATCCGCGAGTCGGCCGGCACGGTGTTCCTCGTGGCCCACGACCTCAAGGTGATCGAGGAGACCTGCAACAGGGTCATCTGGCTGCACAAGGGCAAGATCAGGATGGACGGTGACCCCAAGGAGGTCATCGCCGCCTACAACAAGGGCTGAGCCGGGGCCTCCCGGCAAAGACCCGCCGGGTACCGGGAAGCCGATCACCATCGCCGCCCTTCCGGGTGGAAGATGGGAGACGGTAAGCCCGCGTACTCACCGGAGGTGCATCTTGCCCGCACAGCCGCCCATTCCTTACGACTTCCTGCCCGAGGTCCCCGCCCTGACCGTCGAGAGCGACGACGTCCGCGACGGGGAGCGCCTGCCCGACGCCCACGTGTTCGACGACTGGGGCATGACAGGCCAGAACCTCTCGCCCCACCTGCGCTGGTCGGGCGCCCCCGAGGGCACCAGGAGCTTCGCGGTCACCTGCTTCGACCCCGACGCCCCCACCGGCAGCGGCTTCTGGCACTGGCTGCTGTACGACATCCCCGCCGACGTCACCGAACTGCCCACCGGCGCCGGCACCGCCGACTCCAAGACCGGCGTCCATGCGCGCAACGACTACAACACCAAGGCGTACGGCGGAGCCGCCCCGCCGCCCGGCCACCCGCACCGGTACCTGTTCGCCGTCCACGCGCTGAGCGTCGATTCGCTCGGCATCGACCCCGACAGTCCCGCCGCCGTGGTCGGCTTCAACATCACCGCGAACACGCTGGCCAGAGGCTTTATCGCACCTGTGTACGAAACCTGAGCGACGCCCCGGGAAAGGCCTGACACCGCCCTCGCCGTTCCGATATGATTCGAACGCTGTTTCGAGCTGAGGAACATGATGGAGTGGGGGCGCGCGATGCGAGAGCTGTCGACCGCGATTGACCACCTGGCCATCGAGGATCCGTCCGAGATCCCCAGGGCCGAGCTCGCCGAGCAACTGATCGAGCTGCACTGGCAGATGGCCAGGCTCCAGGCCCAGATCGCCCGGCGTACGGGCGTCCGCATCACCTGACCCGTATCCGTCCTCTCCCGCCGCCGCGACCGCCCTGAAGCGCTGTCGCGGCCGCTGAGGGCGACCCGCCGTCCTACCGTCCAGCCCCGCCGGACTCTCGGTCGCCGCGACCGGCGCGGCTCACCCCCGTCCACGCGCCACGGCCATCTCCCGCGGGTGGCCGGGCCGTACGCCCCGCCACCACCACGGCGACCTGGCCCACAAACGACCCGCACCGGCATTCCCGCCCGCTCACCGGAGCGGGAGTCCCAGAGACCGGTCTGCGCCCCTCGGCTCCTGCCGGAAGTCGGGGTTGCGCCGCTCCCCCACCGCTTGCCGGAAGGCCACGGTCCGTCGAAAGCCGCGGTTCTTGATGCCGCTCCACCCTGTCCGAACGGGCGAGGTTCCTGATACCGCTCCGTCCCCGTCCCGACGGGCGGGGTTCCTGATACCGCTCCGTCCCCGTCCCGACGGGCGGGGTTCCTGATACCGCTCCGTCCCCGTCCCGACGGGCGGGGTTCCTGATACCGCTTCATCGCCCGCCGGACGGCGAGGTTTCCTGATGTCGCTCGGCTGCCGGCTGGGCGGCGAGGTTTCCTGATGTCGCTCGGCTGCCGGCTGGGCGGGCGGGCTCTCCCGTCGCTCCGCCGGTGAACGGGTGGTGGCGGACATGGCGAAACCGGTGGCCTGACCCAGGGCCACCGGTTTCGTGGAGCCAGCCGTGCCGGCCCGCGTCATGGAGGAGGAGTGGCGGTCGACCTGTGAGCCGACCGGCGGGCGGTCCGTCCCGTGAGCCCGTGGCTCACGCCCGCCGGCCGAGTCGGCGCCAGGTGCCGCCGGCTCTCCCTCCGGCTCCCGATCACCGCCGCCCGTTCGACGTTCCGTCCCAACGTCGTCGAACGGTCGTGGTTCACGGGCGCCGTCGCGGCGCGTAAGGAGCGCTCCCGGGAGCGGCCCTCCGGCTGGCCCCGGCCATGCGCCTGCGCAAACGCGCTCGGCCGGGCTTGCCGTACGGTGTCACGCCCGCCAGCACCGGTGATGACGCGCGGTTGCGGCCCTACCGGCACCTGGGAGGACGTGCCCGCGGTCAAGAAGTGTGTGCTGGGGTGCGACCCCCGTCAGGTGAGGTGTCGCGCGGCCGTGAGGCCGCCGCGTGTCCTCGGCTCAGTTCTCGGCGTGGAGGTCGGTCGTCTGGGCGACCGACTCGGCGACCCCACCCTGGGTCTCGCCGGCCGAGCTGACGACCCTGTTGGTGTTGTTGTCGACGACGTCGGTGGAGGCATCGACGAGCGGGGCGATCTCGTCGAGCGAAACGGCGTTCACCAGGCCGGGCAGCGTGTCGGCGATCGGCGCGGCCTCGACGGGCGCCACCTCGCGGACCACGGGCGCCAGCCTGGGACCCGTGCGGCCCTCCTCGGCGGCGTCCTTGCGGCTCCTCATCCCCTCGCGGGAGGCCTCGGCCGTGTCGCTGTCGCTGTCGGCGTCGATGAGGTCGGCCACGTCGATGATCGGGTTGTCGGTGGGGTACTCCTCGCCCGTGGTGGCCTCGTAGACCTCCTTGGGGGAGATCCCCAGCACCCACTTGACGAAGCGGTCGACCTCCTCGTAGGGGCCGCCGGCCTCGGTGGACTGCGTCACCGTCGCGAGGTCCTGGCCGTTGAGCAGGGAGCCGCCCGTGGCCGAGGCGGCCGGGCCCAGCGTCCTGTCGGCGAGCTCGTTGTCCGTCCGCAGCGAGACGCGCTCGGCGAACGGCGGGAGGTTGTTCAGGCCTGCCGCCTGCTTGACGCCGAAGGACTCGACGATGCCGCTCCCGTCGACGCGGACGGAGGTGTCGGCCTGCGCGGGCACCGCCACAGCCGCGGCGAGTCCGCAGACGGCGACGGCTACCGCTGCCTTGATAATTCGCTTCATGATTGCCTTCCCGGCTCTTTTTCGATTCGCGTCGTTCGATATTCGAATCGCGATTCGAAGTCCCCGAAAGCCGGCGTGCACGCTATGGGCGCCACAGGGAGCGCGCGCCGTCCGGCTGAGCTACCGACGCAGTTCTATCACCACCGCGAACGGCCGGGAGCCCCGGGAAACACGGGCCCCACCGCAGTCGGAGCCCCAGCATGGGATCAAGAGGGAGGTCGACAAGTCCGGACATAGGGAGGGTGGATTTCGGATATTCCCCCGACGCCCAACCAGTCGATCAAGGGAGTGCCACCGGCCCGTTACAACGGCACGGGAAACAAATGCCACGGGCCGGGGGCTCAGATTTTTCCGTAGCGGGATATCCGCTTGACCGCTCAGGCCGGCAGGAGAGCTTCCTCCGTGACCGCCTCCCACGGGAATCGATCGGCGAAGGCGGGCCGCAGATCAGTCAGCCACACGGCCGTCGGGTCGTAGCGGGCGAAGAACGGCCTGGCGACCAAGGAGGGGTCGCGCGACTGGATGAGATGGAGGACGAAGACCTTCTGCCCCGCGATCTCGGTGACGCCGTCGACGCAGACCTTTCCCGGCGTCGCCGACATCGAAGGCCCCCGCACCGTACGGCAGAGCCCCGACACCGACGCGTACGCGTCCCTGAAGACCTCGTAGGCCCTGGCGAGGGGCACGGCGAAGTAGTCCTGCGGTCCCGTGTCCCGCTCGACGAACATGTAGTAGGGGATCATCCCCATGCCGAGCTGCCGCCGCCACATCGACGACCACACCTCGGGATCGTCGTTGATGGACCTGATCAGCGGCGCCTGCGTGCGGATGGTCGCCCCCGAGGCGAGGATGCGCGAGACCGCCTGCCCCACCAGCGGTGAGTCCAGCTCGCGCGGATGGGAGAAGTGGGCCATGAACGCGAGGTTCTTGCCCGCCGCGGTGACGCTCTCGAACAGGCGCAGCGTGTCGTCGGCGTCGGGGTCGGTGGTGAAGCGCTGCGGCCAGTAGGCCAGGGACTTGGTGCCGATGCGGATCGACTCCAGCTGCTCGATCTCCAGCAGCGGCTCGACGTAGCGCCTGAGCACGGGCTCGCCCATGATCATGGGGTCGCCACCCGTCAGCAGCACGCTGGTGACCTCGGGGTGCGCGCCGAGGTAGGACACGAGCTGGTCGACGTCGTCGGAGGCGAACTTGAGGTCCGCGTCGCCGACGAACTGCGCCCACCTGAAGCAGTAGGTGCAGTAGGCGTGACACGTCTGCCCCTGTTTGGGGAAGAAGAGCACCGTCTCCGGATACTTGTGCTGCATGCCGGGCACGGGTTCCGTGCCGATGCGCGGCACGTTGAGCGAGAGCTGCCCCGCCGGGTGCGGGTTGAGTTTCATCCGGACCCTGTTGGCCTCCGCCTGGATCTCCGCGTTCGGCGCCTCGGCCTTCAGGAGGTCGGCGAGCCTGTCCACATCGGGGCTCGGCAGCATGTCCGCCTGGGGGAAGACCAGGCGGTAGAGGGGATCGTCGGGTGCGGCCGACCAGTCGACGAGTTCGTCGACGACGTACGCGTTCGTCCGAAACGGCAGAACTGTGGCCACTGCCCTGACCTTCAGGCGCTCCGTCTCGTCGAGGCCCGCTCGCAGAAGGAGCTCGTCGAGATGCTTGGAGGTGTAGGCCTTGAAGCGTCGCGTTCCCGCTTGATTCAAGATCACTAGGCCTTTCCCATCTTTTTTGTTCGATCGGAGGTAAACCTGTGAGCCCCCTCGCGCGTCTAGGGGCTCTTATTACCGGACGCGGCGGCGGCGCCTTCTGGTTCCACTGAAACCCAAGTTTCCGGCGAGCTTTGACCACTCGCGACATATCGCGAATGGACATACACTGGCGGACTGTGACCGACGACGCAGCAATGCGAGCCTCCGACGCCGACCGCGACCGCGTCGCGGCAGTCCTCGGGGAGGCCCTCGCCACCGGCAGACTCACCAGCGTCGAGCACGCCGACCGGCTCGAGGCCGCCTACACGGCCAAGACCGTCGGCGAGCTCGTCCCCATCACCCGCGACCTGCCCGACATCGCGGCCGGCGCCAGGCCCGCGCTGGTCGAGCAGCAGACCGTGAACGCGGTCTTCAGCAAGGTCATCCGCAAGGGCCGCTGGGTCGCCTCCCGGCACACCAGGCTGAGCGCCACCTTCGGCGCGCTGATCATGGATCTGTCCGACGCCGTCCTGCCCGGAAGGGAGATCACGATCCAGGCCGACGCCCGCTTCAGCAAGATGATCATCCGGGTTCCCGAGAACGCCCACGTCATCGACGAGGGCGCATCGATGTTCGGCAAGCGCAACGTGTCGGGCGGCTCGGGCGGTGACGGGCCGCTGATCCGCGTCACGGGGCGATCGATGTTCGCCAAGCTCATCGTGGCCCGCGGGGTCACTGACTGGAACCTGGCATAACAACCATACGATTCGAACTGTGCCAGAGTCCGAACCGCCGATCGCGCTCGACGCCATGGGCGGCGACCACGCGCCGCACGAGATCGTGGCCGGCGCCGTGCACGCGGTCAGGACGCGCGGCCTGCCGATCGTCCTGGTCGGCTCGCCGCGGGTGCTCTACGAGTCGCTGGCCGACCACGACGCCACCTCCGAGATCCCGATCGTGCGGGCGGAAGAGGCGCTCGCCATGGACGAGGGCGCGCTCGCCAGCCTGCGCCGCCCTCGCTCCAGCATCGCCGTCGCCTGCCACCTGCTCAGGCGGGGCGACGCCTCGGCCGTGGTGTCCGCGGGCTCGACCGGCGGCATCGTCGCCACCGGCAAGCTCCGGCTGAAGGCGCAGCAGTCGGTCATCAGGCCCGCCCTCGCCGTCACCCTGCCCACCAGGCCCACGCCCACGATCCTGCTCGACGCCGGCGCCAACGCCGAGGTCAAGCCGGAGATGCTGGTGCAGTTCGCGCACCTGGGCTCCGCCTACGCCGAGACCGCGCACGACATCCGCAACGCCCGCGTCGGCCTGCTCACGATCGGCTCCGAACCCGAGAAGGGCGACAAGCTCGTCAGGCGCGCGCACGAGCTGCTGCGGGCCGTACCCGGCATCCACTTCCTGGGCAACGTCGAGGGCCACGAGCTGCTGACGGGCGCGGTCGACGTCATCGTGACCGACGGCTTCACCGGCAACGTCGCGCTCAAGACCATGGAGGGCGCGGTCCGCTACGCCCTCACCGAGCTGCGGGCGTCGGTCAACGAGAGCACGCTGGCCAGGATGGGCGCGCTCATGCAGCGGGCCCGCCTCAGGGACCTGTCGGCCAGGCTCGACTCCGAGGCGTACGGCGGCGCCGCCCTCCTCGGCCTGAACGGCACGGTCGTCATCGCCCACGGCGCCGCCAAGGCCGCCGGCGTCAGCGCCGCCTGCCAGCTCGCCGCGACGCTCTCCCGCAGGGGCATCGTCACGCGCATCGGCGAGCGTCTCGGGACCGGCCATCGCCCCCACCGGCTATGGTGATCGATACCGCGATTTCGGGGGAATTCGGGGGGAACGCGTGGAAGGTCTGACATCTGCCCAAGTGGCGGTCGCCAAGAAGAACACCGTCCCACGCCGGACGAGCAGGTCGCTGTCGGCGATCATCCGGGCCAACGTCCTCACGCTCTTCAACCTGGTCATCGGCGTCCTGTTCGCTCTCATCCTCATCTTCGGCGCCTGGCAGGACAGCCTGTTCGGCCTGGTGATCGTGGCCAACGCGATGATCGGCATCGTCCAGGAACTGCGCGCCAAACGCACGCTCGACCGCCTCGCCGTGGTCAACGAGGCACCCGTCACCGTCCGGAGAGACGGCGCCGACCAGCGCATCCACCCCGGCCAGATCGTGCTGGGCGACCTGGTCCTGCTCGGCCCCGGCGACCGGGTGCTGGTCGACGGGGAGGTCGTCGCGGCCGAAGGGCTGGAGATCGACGAGTCGCTGCTCACCGGCGAGGCCGACCCCGTCCACAAGCGGCCCGGCGACGAGGTCCTGTCCGGCAGCTTCGTCGTCGCCGGCTCGGGCGCCTTCACCGCGACGAAGGTCGGCGAGGACGCCTACGCCGCCAGGCTCACCGAGCAGGCCAGCAGGTTCCACCTGGCTCACTCCGAGCTGCGCGACGGCGTCGCCCGGTTCATCAGGTACATCACCTGGCTGGTCATCCCGATCGGCGCCCTGCTCATCTACAGCCAGGTGCGCAACCACGAGGACTTCGGGTCGGCCATCACCGGCGCGGTCGCCGGCATCGTCACCATGATCCCCGAGGGCCTGGTGCTCATGACCAGCATCGCCTTCGCCGTCGGCGTCGTCCGGCTCGGCCAGCGCGACGCCCTGGTCCAGGAGCTGCCCGCCATCGAGGGCCTCGCGCGGACGGACATCCTGTGCCTCGACAAGACCGGCACCCTCACGGCAGGCGGCATGGACCTCGACGAGGTCGTCCCGCTCAAGGAGGACGCCCCCGTCGACGCCGCCCTCGCCGCCCTGGCACACGTCGACCCGCGCCCCAACGCCACCGCCCAGGCCATCCAGGCCGGCTACCCCGAGGCGCCCGGCTGGACCAGCACCGACATCGTGCCGTTCTCGTCGGCCCGCAAGTGGAGCGCCGCCACCTTCGACGGGCACGGCACCTGGTCGCTCGGCGCCCCCGACGTGCTGCTGACCCCCGGCACCACCGCGTACGGCACCGCCGCCGAGCTGGCCGCGACCGGCGCCCGCGTCGTGGCGCTCTGCCGTACCGACGGCAGGGAGCCCGTCGCGCTGGTGACGTTCAAGCAGCGGATCAGGCCCGACGCCCGCCAGACGCTGCGGTACTTCGCCGAGCAGGGCGTCGCCGTCAAGGTCATCTCCGGCGACCACCCCGACGCGGTCGCGGCCATCGCCACCGCGCTCGACATCCCCGGCGGCGACCGCGCCGTCGACGCCAGGACGCTCCCCGACGACGAGGACAAGCTCGCCGAGATCCTGGAGGGCAACACCGTCTTCGGCAGGGTCAGCCCGCAGCAGAAGCGGCAGTTCGTCACCGCGCTGCAGTCGCGCGGCCACACGGTGGCGATGACCGGCGACGGCGTCAACGACGTGCTCGCGCTCAAGGACGCCGACCTCGGCATCGCGATGGGCGCGGGCAGCCCCGCCACCAAGGCGGTCGCGCAGGTCGTGCTGCTGGACAACAGGTTCGCCTCGCTCCCGGAGGTGGTGGCCGAGGGGCGCAAGGTGCTGGCCAACATCGAACGCGTCTCCAACCTGTTCCTCACCAAGACCTTCTACGCGCTCGCGCTGTCGCTCGTGGTCGGCCTGCTCGGCGTCATGTTCCCGTTCGCGCCCCGGCACTCGACCCTGGTCAACGCGCTGACCATCGGCGTGCCCGCCTTCTTCCTCGCGCTCGCGCCGACGGCCGAGCGGTCCCTGCCGGGGTTCGTGCCGCGCGTGCTCCGCTTCGCCGTACCGGCCGGGCTGATCACCGGGGCCGCGGTGATGCTCTCCTTCACGCTCGCCGGCGGCGACCGCACGCCCGCGGTCATCACGCTCTTCCTGGTCACCTGGTGGGTGCTGGTGCTCGTCGCCCGGCCGCTCAACGCCTGGAAGGCCGTGCTCGTCGGGGCGATGGCGGTGCTGTTCGCCGTCGCGCTCGCCGTCCCCGCCACCCGCGTGTTCTTCGAGCTCGGCACGGGTGGCTGGGAGGCCGTCGCCATCTCCGTCGTGGGCGCGGCGTGCATCAGCGTCTCGGTCAGGCTCACCGGTACCCTTGGAACATGACCGACCCGCAGATAGTGCTCACCGAGCGCGTCCAGCGTGCGCTGGCCACCGCGTTCGGCCCCGAGTACGCCGACGCAGACCCGCTGATCCGGCCCTCCCAGTTCGCCGACTTCCAGGCGAACGTCGCGATGAGCCTGGCCAAGCGCCTGCGACGAGCCCCGCGGGAGGTCGCCCAGGAGATCGCTGACCAGCTCTCCGACTTCCCCGGCACGATCGAGGTCAGCGGTCCCGGTTTCCTCAACATCGCCCTGTCCGACGGCTGGGTCACCGGCCAGGCCAACGAGATGCTCGCCGACCCGCGCGCCGGCGTCGGCACGGCCATGCCGCCGCAGCGCATCGTGATCGACTACTCCGCGCCCAACGCGGCCAAGGAGATGCACGTCGGCCACCTGCGCACCACGATCGTGGGCGACGCGATGGCCCGCGTCTACGAGCACCTCGGCAGCACCGTCGTGCGGCAGAACCACCTCGGCGACTGGGGCACGCCGTTCGGCATGCTCATCGAGCACCTGCTCGACATCGGCGAGGCGGCCGCCGTCGCCCAGCTCGAGGCCGGCCAGGGCACCGAGTACTACCAGGCCGCCCGCGTCAAGTTCGACAGCGACGAGTCGTTCAAGGCCCGCTCCCGCCGGCGGGTCACCACGCTCCAGTCGGGCGACCCCGAGACCATGCGGCTCTGGCACGTCTTCATGGACGCCACCATCCGCTACTTCGACAAGGTCTACGACATGCTCGGCGTCACGCTCACCGACGCTGACATCGCCGGCGAGAGCATGTACAACCCGATGCTCGAGAAGACCTGCGACGACCTCCAGGCCATGGGCGTGGCGACCATGAGCGAAGGCGCGCTCTGCCTGTTCCCGCCCGGGTTCACCGGCTCCGACGACAAGCCGCTCCCGCTGATCATCCGCAAGAGCGACGGCGGTTACGGCTACGCCTCCACCGACATGGCCGCGATCCGCTACCGGGTCGAGGACCTCAAGGCCGACCGCGTCCTCTACGTCGTCGGCGCGGACCAGGCGCTCCACTTCCGCATGGTCTTCGCCGCCGCCAAGCAGGCCGGTTGGCTGCCCGACACCGTCTCCGCCGAGCACGTCCAGATCGGCATGATGCTCGGCAAGGACGGCCGCCGCTTCAAGACCCGCTCCGGCGAGTCGGTCAAGCTCACCGACCTGCTCCAGGAAGCCGTCGACCGCGCGTCGGCGGCCATCGCCGAGCGCGGCTACGACGAGGAGACCAAGGCCGAGATCGCCCACGCCGTCGGCATGGGCGCGGTCAAGTACGCCGACCTGTCGATCAGCCACGACAGCGAGTACGTCTTCGACTTCGACCGGATGCTGAGCTTCTCCGGCAACACCGGCCCGTACATGCAGTACGCCACGGCCCGGATCCGCTCCATCTTCCGCAAGGCCGGGGTCGATCCGGCCGACGCGCGCGGCCCGATCGTCCTCGGCGTACCGGCCGAGCGCGCCCTGGCCCTGCACCTGCTCGGCTTCGGCGCGGTCGTCGACCAGGTCGCCACCCTGGTCGAGCCGCACCGGCTCGGTTCGTTCCTGTTCGAGACGGCCAGCCTCTTCAGCACCTTCTACGAGGAGTGCCCCGTCCTGCGCGACGACGTCGACGCCGACACCCGCGCCTCCCGGCTCGCCCTGTGCGCGCTGACCCTGCGGGTGCTCGAAACCGGCCTCGACCTCCTGGGCGTCCCCGTACCCGAGCGCATGTGAGTCGTGGGCGCGCCTCCGCAAGGTTGGCGCGCCCCCCGGCTAGGCTTTACGCGGTCATGGAATGAGGCCGATATTGGGGGAGTTCTCTGCCTTGGCAACGGATCTGACCGCGAGCCCCCAGGCCACCACGGAGCTCCACCGATACGTCGAAGCCCTGCTGGCCAGCCTCGCCGCCGACAGCTCCACGCCACCGGCCGCGCCCACCTTCCAGGACGACCCGGGCTCCTGGCTGCCGCCCGCCGTACAGGCGCTGGCCGCCATCCTCGCCGGCGACGACCCGCTCGAACCGCTGACCAGGGCGGCGGGCCGCGACCAGCAGAACACCGCGCTCTTCCTCTGCCTCGCCCTGGCGGTGGCCGGCCACGGCGACCGCATCCACGCCTCGTGGCTCGGCACCGCCTTCGGCGAGCTGTCCCTCGACCTGCCCCTCCCCCACGGCCAGCGCGCGCTGTGGCTGGCCGCCGCCAGAGGCGCGTACGGCCCGGCCGGCAAGATCTTCGTCCTCCGCAGGCTCGACGCGCTCGCCATCCCCGGCCACACCGAGGCGAACGCGTGGGTGCAGGCCCTGGCCCCGGGCGAGCCCGCGGTCGTCATACCGGCCGCGCTCGTCGACTTCCCCGAGCTGGCCGAGATCCCCGAACTGGCCACGCCCGTCCAGGCCGCGGCCAGGCTGGCCAGGCTCCGCGCCCGCTGCACCGAGATCACCTCGACCCGGCAGGCCGACTCCGAGTCGCGCACCTCGCTCACGAACGCGACCGCCGCCCCCGCCACCGCGTGGGCGGAGGAGGAGCCGCTCGCCGTCCTCCGCACGATGGCCGGGCTCGGCGGCCCTCCCGGACCGATGGGCTCGCTCGTCAGCCACCTGCTCGACGACCTTCGCCCCGGCGCCGACCCCTTCCTGTCCGCCATCGCGCTGCACGTGGCCGCGCCGATCCTGCGCGACGTCGCCGCGAAGCTGGCCGCCGACACCGAACTCCCGCCTCCCGACGCGATCACCGTGCCCGTGCTCGGCCACCGCCTGGAGCTCCGCCCCGAGGGCCCCGACGCGACCTCCATGGCCGCCGCCGAACGCGAGATCGTCGCGGACGGCATGCCCGACCGCGGGCTGCCGTGGCTGCCGCACCTGGCGCTGGCGCTGGCCGTCACGCTCTTCGTCGCCGCCGGGGTCATGTGGTGGCCGCTCGCGCTGCTCGGCGCCGTCCTGGCCGGCGTGGGTGGATGGCGGCTCTGGCGGCTGCGGCAGGCCCGGCTGTCCGACGCCGCCTACGTCGAAAGGCGCCTGGCCGAGCTCAAGGACCTCGCCGACGGCGCGGTCTGGGCACTGCACGCGTATGCCCGCGAGGCGGAGGAGCGCGCCAAGCAGGCGGCCGAGGACGCCGCCGAGCTCACCCGCCTCCTGCGCCGCGGCCCCCGCGCCGCCTAGCACCGAGCCGCTCGCTCCCGCGCCGCCTGGCACCCAGCCGCTTCCCCCCTCGCGCCGCCCCTCGCCCCCTCGCGCCGCCTGGCACCCAGCCGTTCGCCCCTGCCCCTTTCCTCGGGCCGGCGTGCCGACGCTCCCGCACCGCCGCCGCCCCCCGGGTCCGGTTCTTGCAGGTCGAGGCCCGCTTACCACTACTCGGCGCGCGTCCGGCGAGAGGAGTATGCCGGGCAGTGGTTCCCCGAGCCGCTGCTGGCCGACCCGTACGAGGATCCGGTGCGCTCGGCGGAGCTGGCCGACTCGGTGTCGATGGCGGCGCTGTTGCTGCTGGAACGGCTCAGCCCGCTCGAGCGGGCGGTGTTCGTGCTGCGGGCGGTGTTCGGGTTCGGCTTCGGGGAGGTCGCCTCGCGTTCGTCGCGCCGTTCGTCCGGATCGGCGGTGTCGTGGAGCCGCATGAGGTGAACGGCCAGCCGGGCGCGATCTTCCGCGACCGGGACGGCAAGGTCGTCAACACCTTGGCGCTCGACATCCTCGACGGACAGATCCAGGCGACCCGCGCGGTGATCAACCCCGACAAGCTGCGGCACCTGGGCCCGGTGGCGGACGCCTGGGCGGTCGTTCGCGAGACGAACCAGGCCCGCCGGCCCAAGGACTGACCGCAAGAGCCGACCACGCTCCGGGTACGCCCGTACGCCGGCCGGCACCGCTACACCCTGGCCGCCTCGACCAGGCGAACGGCAGATCCAACCGGCCGTTGAACGCCATCGACGTGCGGTCCGACGCCGACACGCGGGCAGCCGCCGCACGGAGCAGCGGGCCGGGATGCACGGACCAACGGCCGATCGTGGGCATACGGAAAGGACATGTGCCACCTGACGTGGACATCTGCGCCAGACCAGCCTCCCCAGGACCGGCCCGGCGCACAGTCACACGTCAGGTGCTCTCGATCTCCACATGCGCGGGCGCGAGCAGGAACACCCGGTCCGCGATGCGCTCGATCCGACCGTCGCACCCGTAGGCCAGCCCGGCCGCGAAGTCGACCATCCTGGTGGCCTCCGGCATAGGCATGCCGGTGACGTCCATGATGACCGTCTGCCCCTCGCGGAAATGCTGCCCGATCAACGGTGCGTCGTTGTATTTCAGCGGCTGGACCATCACGATCCGTGACGACTCGACGGTGGACCGCCACCGCTTCGCGGCACGCTCCGACGCCGGCATGTACTCGTCTTCGTACTGCTCGTCGTCGTATCCGTCATCGTATTGGTCGATCCCGCCCAGGCCAAGGTAGCTCACCACCTTGCGCACTGCCCCCATCGGCTTGTCCTTTCCTCAGGAACTCACCGTAATCGGCACGTCCCTACACATTGGACGGTAACCGACGATTCGACGTTCGCCATGCGACACGCCCAACACATATTCCATTTTGTACGGCAAGCGTCCCGGTTTCGACTGGATATCGGCCACCTATAGCATCGAGCTCATGCGCCTGTTCACCGTCGACGCCTTCACTGACACAGCATTCCACGGTAATCCTGCCGCTGTCTGCCTCCTGGAGTCAGCCGCTTCCGACACTTGGATGCAGTCCGTGGCCGCCGAGATGCGGCTCTCCGAGACGGCGTTCCTGCTGGGTAATTCGTTGCGGTGGTTCACTCCGGCGGTCGAGGTATCGCTGTGCGGTCACGCGACGCTGGCCACCGCCCATGTGCTCTATTCCACAGGAGCGGCCAACGGAGAGATCCAATTCGCGACGAAGGGTGGAATCCTCACCGTCAATCGCTCCACCGACGGACTGATCTCGATGGATTTCCCCGCCAAAGAAGTGACGCCGGCCACTGTTCCCGACGGGCTGGAAAAGGCGCTCGGAGCTGCGGTAGCAGGTGCCGGACGCAGCGAGCTCGACCTCCTCGTCGAGCTGGAGTCGGAAGAAGCGGTCCGCTCGCTCGACCCCGACATCACCGCCCTCGAGACCGTCGACGCGCGCGGCATCATCGTCACCGCCCAGGCCGCCGTTCCAGCCACTGAATCGCCTGCGGCACCAGCCGACGCCACCTCCGCCGCTCCGGACACCGTCCGCTACGACTACGTGTCGCGATTCTTCGCCCCACGCGTCGGCGTCCCCGAGGATCCGGTCACGGGCTCGGCTCATTGTGCCCTCGCCCCCTTCTGGGCGGCTCGCCTCGGCCGGGCCTCGCTGGTCGGCGCCCAGCTGTCGGCCCGCGGCGGCCTCATCCGTACGACCGCGCGGGGCGACCGCGTGGACCTGGCAGGCCGAGCGGTCACCGTCATCTCCGGAGAGCTCCTGGTCAACCCGTAGGCACCTCGCCGGCGGCCGGCGACAGGCACGTACCCGCGCACGCCCGCCGCCGGCGCAGACACCCTCACGCCACCCACCGTCAGGACCCGCACCCACACGCCCCCACCGTCCGGCCGGGCACCACGCGCCGCCGACCGCCCGGACCGACACCCACACGCCACCACCGTCAGGACCGGCACCCACACGCCCCCCTCCGTCCGGACGGGCACCACGCGCTGCCGACCGCCCGGACCGGCACCCACGCGCTGCCAACCGTCGGAACGAACACCCGCGCGCCGCGGGCCATCGGGACGGACGCCCAGGCGCCGCAGGTCACCCTCACTTCCGCACACATCGACCACTTCCGCACACATCGACCAACCGATCAGGCGGTCAGCGGACCGGTTAGGACGCGCCGCCCCGCTGACCGATCCCCCGCCCAGCCGAACACCTCGTCGTCACTCGGCATGCGGCCCCACACCATCAACACCAGGTCCTCAGCCCTGCCGGACAGCTCGGCCACCGGGGCGCCCGGCCCGTACGTCCACGAACGACCGATGTCAGAGGCAACCAGCCGCAGCGCGTGATCGGGCGCTTGAGCCCGCCCCCGCACGATCTGGCGCGGCGCCATCACCTCGAACACCTCGGCCACCCCTTCACCCGCCAACTCCGGATCGAGGGGACGGGCCGTACCCGTCGCCCGCTCGGCGTCCCACCGGTGCAGCAGAGCCTCCACACACCGGCGCCGCTGCCAGAATCCGACCGTCGCCGGCGGGTGGAACGTCCACGCCTCGGCCGCCGGGTCGACGTCCAGCGCCGCCAGCAACGTTTGCGACGCCGCGTCGAACCACTCCCTCAACCCGGCGGGATCCAGCGGCGCGGCCGGTGGCACGAAGTCGCCCCGCTTCTCCGTCACTGCCTTGGCGGCCCAGAGGTTCGATCCGCCGAGGTGTTCGGCGAGGTCGCGCAACGTCCAGTCGCCGCAGGACTCGATGGGCGCGGACAGATCACCGTCAAGGCAGGCGCGGAAGGCGTCCAGCTCACGCCGGAGGTGCGGGAGAAAGTCCATGCCAGGCACCGTAGCGGCCGTCTCCGACAATCCGGCGGAGCCAACCACGCGATACGTAGGGGCACCGCCCATGGCATGCGTCGCAGTACTGCAATCTTCCCTATCACTCCCTCAATCCCATAAGTTAGGCACTGATGAAGGAAGAACTGTACTCCGTTGAGCAGGTGGCTCACCGGCTCGGACTGCATGTGCGCACCGTACGCGCCTACATCCGAACCGGCCGCCTCAAAGCGGTACGGATCGGCAAGCAGTATCGGATCGCCCGTGCCGACCTCGAGGCGCTGATCGGGCGGCCGCAGCCGGACCTGGACCAGCCCGCCCGCGTCGCGTCGGCGGAGGTGTCGAGCATCGTACAGATCGACGGCGTCGACCGGGCCGCGGCCGACCGGTTGAGCACGCTCGTCCAGGCCGCGGCGAACACCGGTCACGACCCCGCGCACCCTCTACGCGTCCAGACCGTCCACGACGAGGAACGGGACCGTATGAAGCTCGTGATCCTGGGCGGCACCGCCGCCACCGCCGAGATGCTGCGCCTGCTCGACACCGTCCTCTACGGCGACAGCAGCCTGCTCGGCAGGGAGGACGACCGTGCCTGAGTGGATGGCGAGGCAGTAACAGTAAGGAGTCGCATCGAATCAGTGGCACCGACCACCCACCGGATGGACACCCAGTACCTCAAGCCTGGCCTCGATCGCAGACCGGCGTGTCGACATGTACCGACCATGTGCGGAGGATCCGCGATGATCACTGAACCCAAGCCGCCCCAAGCGATCGCCGCGAACATGGTGGAGATTCCCGCCGGCGAGATCGTCCTGCGGGACGAGGGCACGAAGACGCACTGGACGGTCGAGGTCGGAGCCTTCCGCATGGCGCCGCATCCCGTGACCTGTGAGCAGTACCACGCCATCATCGGCGGGGCGACCACCAGCCCGTCGAGGTCGCGAACGCCGGTGACCGAAGTCTCCTGGATGGACGCCGTTCGGTTCTGCAACCAGCTGTCGGCGGCGACGGGGCTCCAACCGTGCTACTCGATGGGGGAGGACCCCGACGGGCAGGACACGGTCTGCGACTGGGAAGCTGACGGCTACCGCCTCCCGTCCGAGGCGGAGTGGGAGTACGCGTGCCGGGCCGGCACATCCGCCGTCCGCTACGGAGAGCTGGACGAGATCGCCTGGTACCGCGAGAACTCCGGCGGCGAGGTGCACGATGTCGGGACCAAGGCGCCGAACGCGTGGGGCCTGCACGACATGATCGGCAACGTGTGGGAGTGGTGCTGGGATGTCTACGATCCCAGCGTCTACGGCCCGTATCGCGTCTTCCGCGGCGGTGGCGCGCATGATCGCCCTCGTGGCTGCCGAGCGTCGTGCCGCCGCAAGAGCCACCCGAGTTTCCGCATCGACGACCTGGGCTTCCGCCTCGCCCGCGCACGGTGACGGCAACAGGTTGCGGCTTACCCGGCCCCCGCCATACAGCATTCCGTTGGCTGAGGCCCGCCCACCTTCGGCGACGCAGGGTTCTTTGGCTCGGCCTGCCCGCCCTCTCGCGACGCAGGCTTCTGCCCGCTGCGGCTTGCCCGCCCTCTCGCAACGCAGGGTTCTGTCGGCTGCGGCTTGCCAGTCGCGACGCAGGGCTGGTTGTTCTGCTGGCTGAAACTGGCGCCTTCCATGACGCAGGTTTCCGTCCCGCAGATGCATCGTGCCCGCCGGGAGCCCCCCGCTGCCAGGCCGCCGGCGATGGCAGCGCCTCCAAGCTCACCCACTCGACGGGGCGGGAGCGCCGGCAGTCGTCAAGGCCCCCGAACGACACCTGGGGCCCGTTACGGTAGGTCCACAAGCCAGCCGCCGACGTCCCGAGTCATGGGAGCGTCCACGACGCCTGACCACAGACGCCCCTGTCCATGAGGGGAGTCCACGAGACTGCCGTAGACGCAATGGCCCATTACCGTCGCCGGATGCCCGTCCTGTCAACCGGGGCCCCGGCACCCTGCCACTGCCAACGAGGCATCCGCACCATGTCGAAGACCGAGCACACCCAGCAAGCCCCGGCCGCAAAAACGCCGGAAAAGCAGAAAGGGCCACCCCAACCGGGATGGCCCTTACTGTAAAGATTGCGCGGCGGCGACCTACTCTCCCACACCCCTTCGAGTGCAGTACCATCGGCGCAGAGAAGCTTA